>CBIMFD010000376.1:0-2986 GCA_966243085.1 uncultured Shinella sp. | reverse complement strand
GTCTCGCGGCCGGCCTCGATGCGCTTGGCGATGGCGATTTCGCCCTCGCGCGACAGAAGCTCGACGGAACCCATCTCGCGCAGATACATGCGCACCGGGTCGTCCGTACGATCGGTCGGCTCCTTCTTCTTGGCGGTCGCAAGCGCGGTGCCGCCGGAAGGGGCAAGCTCGCCGCCCTCGCCGTCGCCGTCCTCGTCGCCGCTGTCTTCCTCGCCGCCCTGAGCCGCCTCTTCGGCGTCCTCGTCCTCGATGACGTTGATGCCCATGTCCGAAAGCATGGCCATCGTGTCCTCGATCTGCTCCGAGGTGACTTCCTCGGAGGGCAGAACCGAGTTCAGCTCGTCCATCGTGACATAGCCGCGCTTCTTGGCGGCCTTGATCATCTTCTTGACGGCATCATCGGAAAGATCGAGAAGAGGGCCGTCGGATGCGCCTTCGCGTTCGTTCTCGACTTCCTCGTTCTCTTTAACCTTTGTCGCCATTTATTTCGTCGCTTTCCTGAGCATCAGTTTCCAAGCGGTTAGGGGCTCGCAGCCAAACGCATTCCGGCGTACCGCGAATTAACGTCCCTGACCTAATGGATTGACAATTAAATCCAGATTAACCACGTCCCGGCCCTCGGGAGCGTGGAAATGTTGCCGCGGCAACATGATTGACATGACTTCCCGATCCGCCGTACCCATTCCTTCTCAGCCAACAATGGTGATTCCCAGAATTTTCGGTTCCGTCAAGCTCTTCCGGCAAAAAAGCCGCAAAAGCCGTCGATTCGGGCTCGCGGACGGGAAAGGGAGCGGATCCGGGCGATTGAGCCTTCATGTAGGCGTCTTTCTCCAAAAGACAAGAGCCACCCGCTTTCCCGGATTCCACGCGCTGACGAAGCCGATTCGCCCGGGGGCTCGCTCAGAAGGAGCGCCCGTCCACTTTCCTGATCGACAATGTCTCAAGATCGATCGCCGGAATGCAGCGCAGGTTGATCGCCGCCATCCGGTTGCCCTTCGGGTCCGTTCCCTCGCCATGGGTCGCGATGCCGCATTCGCCGCAGAAATGGTGCCGGATGACATGGCGGTTGAACGTATAGGTCGACACGTTCTCCTCCGGCACCGTCAGTCCGAAATTCTCCGCGGGCACGAAGGCGAGCAGCGCACCGCGCCGCCGGCACATGGAACAGTTGCAGTCGAGCCCCGTATCGAACTCGCCCTCCACCTCGAAGGCGACATTGCCGCAATGGCAGCTTCCCTCGTATTTCATCGCGAAATCCTCCCTAATGCCAGTCCATGACGACCTTGCCGGAATTGCCCGAGCGCATCGCCTCGAAGCCGTCCCGGAAATCGTCGATCCCGATGCGGTGCGTGATGATCGGCGCAAGGTCGAGCCCGCCCTGCACGAAGGCGATCATCTTGTACCACGTCTCGAACATCTCGCGCCCATAGATGCCCTTCAGCGTCAGCATCTTGAAGATCACCTTGTTCCAGTCGATGCCGAAGCCGTCCGGCGCGATGCCGAGAATAGCGATCTTGCCGCCATTGTTCATCGTGTCGATCATCGAGCGGAAGGCCGGCGGCGCGCCGGACATCTCAAGGCCGACGTCGAAGCCCTCCGTCATGCCGATCACGGTCATCACGTCCTTGAGGTCCTGCTTCGAGGCATCCACGACATGGTCGATGCCGACCTTACGGGCAAGGTCGAGGCGGACGGGATTGATGTCGGTGATGACGACCTTGCGCGCGCCGGAGCGTTTTGCCACCATCGCGCCCATGATGCCGATCGGCCCAGCGCCGGTGACCAGCACGTCCTCACCGACGAGGTCGAAGGAAAGCGCCGTGTGGACGGCATTGCCGAACGGGTCGAAGATCGCCGCCACCTCGTCCGGCACATCGTCGGGGATCGGCACGACATTGTATTCCGGGATCGCGACGAACTCGCCGAAGGAGCCCGGCCGGTTGACGCCGACGCCCTTGGTGTAGTGGCAGAGGTGCCCGCGCCCGGCGCGGCAGTTGCGGCACTTGCCGCAGACGATGTGCCCCTCGCCCGAGACTCGCTCGCCCACCCTGTACTTGGTGACGGCCGAGCCCACCTCGGCGATCTCGCCGACAAACTCGTGGCCGACCACCATCGGCACCGGAATGGTCTTCTGCGCCCACTGGTCCCAGTTCCAGATATGCACGTCCGTGCCGCAGATCGCCGACTTCTTCACCCGGATCAGCACGTCGCTCGGACCGATCTCCGGCACCGGCACATGCTCCATCCAGAGGCCGACTTCAGGCTTTGCTTTAACCAGCGCACGCATCATGTTCGACATGACGAAAACTCCGCAAGGGATT
This sequence comes from uncultured Shinella sp., assembly GCA_966243085.1. Taxonomy (GTDB): domain Bacteria; phylum Pseudomonadota; class Alphaproteobacteria; order Rhizobiales; family Rhizobiaceae; genus Shinella. Next base: position 665 of record CBIMFD010000376.1, on the reverse strand, counting down.
CAGAAGACTCTTCAAATGACGCCAAGGTCCCGCCCGACGTCGGCGAAGACTTCAATCACTTTGCGAACGTCCGCCTCGCTATGTGCCGCCGACATCTGTGTGCGAATGCGGGCCTGCCCGCGCGGCACGACGGGGAAGGAGAAGCCGATGACGTAGACGCCCTTCTCCAGCATGCGCGCCGCCATTTCCTGCGCCAGCGCCGCCTCGCCGAGCATGACGGGGATGATCGGATGCCCCTCCCCCGCAAGCGTGAAGCCGAGCTTCGTCATCTCGCTTCGGAAGAGATCGGCATTGGCATAGAGCCGCCGGCGGAGCGCGTCGCCGTTTTCGATGAGGTCGAAGACCTTCAGGGAAGCGGCCGCGATGACCGGGGCGAGTGTGTTGGAGAAGAGATAGGGTCGCGAGCGCTGGCGCAGCCACTCGACGACCTCGCGGCGGCCGGCCGTATAGCCGCCCGAGGCGCCGCCGAGCGCCTTGCCCAGCGTGCCGGTGATGATGTCGATGCGCCCTTCCACGCCGCAATGCTCGGCCGAGCCGCGACCGTGTTTTCCGACGAAGCCGACCGCGTGGCTGTCGTCCACCATGACCATCGCGCCGTATTTCTCCGCAAGGTCGCAGACGCCCTGAAGGTTGGCGACGATGCCGTCCATCGAGAAGACGCCGTC
>CBIMFD010000375.1:0-2991 GCA_966243085.1 uncultured Shinella sp. | reverse complement strand
CCGGCCGACGATGCGGCCGGCTTTCCGCTGCACGAATTCGTCGAGGACTGGTATCGGCTGCGCAAGGCGGGCGAACTGGCCGAAGCGGATATTGCCCCGGAACGGCTCGCCTTCTACCGCCGCCTCTGCGCCGCCGCCCCCGCGACGGGAGGGGACGGGCTTGCGGCGCAGTTTTCGACCCTCCTGCACATGATGCGCGCCTATCTCGGCCGGCTGCCGAACCGGGATTTCACCGTGCACTTGCCGGACCTTGCCGTCACCCCGCTTTGAGGCTCAGGAGGCGGCCCGGATGCGGGGCAGGGATATCGCGGCAAGGTCGGTGAGAAAGCCGTTGCACCAGGCGAAGACGTCGTTCTTCCGCAGCGTCGCCATCAGGCTCTTCCAGCGCTCACGCCGTTCCTCTACCGGCATGACAAGGCTCCGGGCTATCGCATCCGCCGTCCCGTCGACGTCGTAGGGATTGACGAGCACGGCCTCCTTCAGCTCGGCGGCCGCGCCGGCAAAGCGCGAGAGGAGGAGGACGCCGGGGTCCTCCTCGCTCTGCGCCGCGACATATTCCTTGGCGACGAGGTTCATGCCGTCGCGCAGCGGCGTGACGAGGGCGACCTTGGCCATGCGGTAGAGGCCGGCCAGCGCCGGGCGGCGGAGCGATCGGTTGATATAGCGGATCGGCACCCAGTCCACCGTGCCGAGCGCGCCGTTCACCCGGCCGGCCTGCTCGGCGACGGAGCGCTGCATCGCCTCGTATTCCGGCACTTCCGAGCGCGATTTCGGCGTGATCTGCAGGAGCGTCACCCGCCGCTGGTTGTCCGGATGGCGGGTGAGGAAGGTCTCGAAGGCGTCGATGCGCTGGGTGATGCCCTTGGAATAGTCGAGCCGGTCGACGCCGATGATCAGCGACTTGCCGTCGAGGCTCTGCAGCATCCGCTTGTGCAGCGTCGTCTCGCCCGCCCGGCGCGCCAGCCCGGCAAAGGCCTCGGTCTCGATGCCGATCGGGTAGGGTTTTGCGGTGAAGGTCCGCTCGCCGACGCTGAAACGCGATTCCCCGAGCCGCTTGCCAAGGCCCTGCCGGGCGAGGCAATCGGCGAAATTCTCGCGGTCGTGCACGGTCTGGAAGCCGACGACGTCATAGGCGGTGAGGCTCGTCAGCAGTTCCTCGTGCACGGGCATGGTGAGGAAGACGTCCGGCGCCGGCCAGGGGATGTGCAGGAAGAAGCCGATCCGGTTCTTCACGCCCTGGCGGCGCAGTTCGGCGGCGAGCGGGATGAGGTGATAGTCATGGATCCAGATCAGGTCGTCCTCCTCCAGGAGCGGCAGGAGGCGGCTCGCGAAGAAGCGGTTGACGCGGAAATAGCCCGCCATCTCGCGCCGGCCGTATTCGGCAAGGTCGAGCCGGTAATGGCAGATCGGCCAGAGCACGCGGTTGGCGAAGCCGTGGTAATATTCCTCGACGTCCTTCTCGGTGAGGTCCGTCAGGGCGTATTCGATATTGCCGTCCTTCAGCGTCTTCAGCGGCCCGATGGCGTCCTCGCCGCAGGATTGCCCCGACCATCCGAGCCAGAGGCCGCCGCGCGCCTCCAGCGCCGATTGCAGCGCGACGGCAAGGCCCCCGGCGGGCGCGGTGCCCTTCTTGTCGGGAACGGGAACGCGGTTTGAAACGACGATGAGACGGCCCATGATGTGACGATACCCCTTTCGAGCGACGGCCTTCAGTCCGTCCGCGAAGGCGGAGGCCAGCGTCGGGGCGGCATGGAAAGCCGGCGGAGCGATGCGGCGGGCGAGCGGGGCGGACAGGGCCGTCGGATTTTGCGACGCGATATAAACGCCGCACCGCCGCAAAGGTTCCCTGTAAATTTTGATGGGTTCCGTTCGCCTTACAGGTGGCGGCCTGAGTCCAGCACGTCCTCGGCCTCGTCGAGCAGCATTGCCAACGCCTTGCGGGCAATGTCGAAGGAGAAGCCGGCGCGGGCGAAGGCCGCAAGCTCCTTCGCCTTGCGCCTGTCGTCCGGCTCGGCCTTTCGGAAGGGGCCGAAGGCGCGCTTGCGGGCAAGGACGACGGCGGCGAAAAGGTCGTCCATCTGCTCCACCGCCTCGGCCGCCGTGTCCCGAGCGATGCCCTTGCGGGTCAGCCTTTGCGCGACGGCGCGTTTCGACCTGCCGCTGCGCATGCCCGAGCGGCTGCTGATCTCGGCATAGGCCTTGTCGTCGAGCGCGCGGTTGTCATAGGCGAATTTCACGGCGAAGTCGGCAAGTGCCTTGACCTGCGCATCCGTGATGTCCGCGAATTTCTCGCGCGCCTTGCGGGCGATGGCGTCGAAGAGCTGGCGCTCGGTGTGCATGCGCCGCTCGATGCGATAGACCGTCGAATTGCGCGCCCAGGACAGCATGCGCGGGGTCGGCGTGTCGCTTGCTGTCGTGTCGTCCTGCACGCTCGTCCCTTCTTCGGTTTCCCTTGCAAATAAACGCAAAATTTCTGCGGATAAATAGCAATACAATTCGTTTGCAACGGGAGGGCCGGCCGACCATTCTCACGCCGCACAACAAGGAACATGCCTTCATGCCCGAACGAAAGACATTGGACGTCCAGCCGGAAACCGTTGCCGCAGCCTATGGCGTGGCGAGCGATACCGCCTACGGCGCCGTCGCGCCGCCGCTCTATCTCTCCAGCACCTACGAGTTTCCGGGCTTCGATACACCGGGCGCCTATGACTACGGCCGTGTCGGCAATCCCACCCGCGACCTTCTGGGGGAGGCGATTGCCCGGCTGGAGGGCGGCGCGGGCGCGGTGCTGACGCCAAGCGGCATGGCCGCGGTCGATCTTCTGGCGGGAAGCCTCGGCAACGGCAGCCTCGTGCTCGCGCCGCACGATTGCTACGGCGGCACGATGCGCCTGCTCGCCGCCCGCGCGAAGCTGGGGCAGATCACGCTGAAGCTGGTCGACCAGACGGACCTTGCGGCCTTCGAGGCGGCGCTTGCCGAAAAGCCCGCCCT
>CBIMFD010000374.1:0-2999 GCA_966243085.1 uncultured Shinella sp. | reverse complement strand
TCGCGCAGGAGGTCGTAGGCGCGGCCGGCCTCGGTGAAGCGGACGGTGGCGAGCGGGTCGTCGTGATTCTGATCCGGGTGCACGGCCTTTGCCAGCGAGCGCCAGGCCGCCTTGATTTCTTCCTGCCCCGCGCTGCGCTTCACGCCGAGGACCGAATAGGGATCACGCATAATTTCCACCCGTCTCCGTTGTACCGTTCAAAATAGCGATGAACGTCCTAATCGCCTGTTACGGATCAGGGTTGAGAAAGTGTTATCCTTGCTTGTCGAAGGCGAGCAGCAGCCATTCGCCGGTATTGCCGAGGCAGGTGCGGCCGGTGAAACTGGCGATGCCCTGATAGGAGTGCTTCGTCGTCACGAAATCGCGGCAGGGGCGGCCGTCCGGGTCCCGGTTTTCCGCGATCCGGCTGATGACCCCGGCGCTGCCAGAGGCGGAATTGGCCCATGGAATGGGATTGCCGCCGGTGCGCAGGAGATCGGCCGAGGAGACAGCGTTGCGCACGGTGATCTCGTCAGTCAGCCGCTCGGCATTGCTGTTCTGCACCGTGCCCGTGTGCACGGTCTTGTCCACTCCGCTGTCCGAAAAAAAGTCAAGACCGCTCATGCAGCCGGAAAGGATGAAGCCGCCTGTCATGACGGTTACGATCCCGAGGCTGCGCGTCCAGTATCGCTTTGTGTCCGGTCGCGTCTTTGCTATGTCTTTCACTCCAGACTGCCTCATACAGCTAGATAGATCGGCATTTGAGTAGAATATGAACGAAGATGCGTTAACAAGCGGTGACTTCACCGAGGAAAATCAACCCTATGCCCTGTTCGAGGCCTGGCTGGCGGATGCCGCCGGGAGCGAGCCGAACGATCCGAATGCGGTGGCGCTCGCCACGGTCGACGAGACCGGCCTGCCGAACGTGCGCATGGTGCTGCTGAAGGGCTTCGACGAGCGCGGCTTCGTCTTCTACACGAATTTCGAGAGCCGCAAGGGCACGGAGATCCTCTCTGCCCGCAAGGCCGCGATGTGTTTCCACTGGAAATCGCTGCGCCGTCAGGTGCGCATCCGCGGCGAGGTCGAGGTCGTCAGCGATGCGGAGGCCGACGAATATTATGCCTCGCGCCCCCGCGGCAGCCGTATCGGCGCCTGGGCCTCCAAGCAGTCCCGCCCGCTCGAAAGCCGTTTCGCGCTGGAAAAGGCCGTCGCCGAATACACCGCCCGCTACGCCGTTGGAAACATCCCCCGCCCGCCCCACTGGTCCGGCTTCCGCATCAGGCCCGTCTCCATAGAATTCTGGCACGACCGCCCCTTCCGCCTGCACGACCGAGTCGAGTTCCGCCGCACCGAAGACGGCAAAGGTTGGGAAAAGGTGCGGATGTATCCGTGAGCGGCTAGCGGCGGTAGACGGATTTCCGGTCGCCGATGCGGATGATGAAGATCGTGACGACGGAATCCTCTATCCGCGCGATGACGCGATAGTTCCCGATCCGGTACTTCCAGAATTCTCCGAGTTCGGACCCTTTGAGGGCCTGGCCGATGGCGCGGGGATTCTCGATCTGCGCGATGCGATCGTGGAGAAAGCGCAGGATGCCTGTGCGGCGACCGGACCTACCTTGGCAAGTTCCTTCTCCGCCCCCCGGATGGAACTCAATTTTTCAGGCCATGGGCCTTCATCAGTTCGGCGATGGAGATCGTCCGGTTCGACCCTTCCCGCAATTCGCGAAGGCGCTCCTCGGCAAGTTGCAGGTCTTCGAGATCGTCGAGATGTTCGATAATGGCGTCGCGGACATGGTCGCTCTTGCTGCGTCCGGTCTTCCGGGCGAGCTCGTCAAGGCGTTTTTCGATATCGGCGGGCAGATGAAGGTCAAGCATCGTTCGGTCTCCACCGCGTTACTTATATAGCACGTCGAGAAGCGCCGCCAAAGCCTAGCGCCGCAGCAGCCGGAAGGGGATGCCGGAGGCCAGTGCGCCGACATATTTCGGTTTCTGGTAGAGCCCGTTCAGCGAGATGCGGGGAAGCGCCGTGGGCGTGTCGAAGGAGTGCGGCGAGAGCGTGCCGGGCTCCGTCGTGACGGCGGCGCGGAAGCCGAGGTCCCTGGCGATGCGGTGCTCGCGCGGCGAGACGGCGGGGGCGTCGCCATAGGGATAGGCGAAGGTCTCCGGGCGCCGGCCGGTGATGGCGGCGACGCGATCGGCCGATTCGGCGATTTCCCGGCGCGCCTCGCCGTCGTCCAGCCGCGCAAGCGCCCGGTGGCTCACCGTGTGGGCGCCGATGGAGGCGAGGGGATTGACGACGAGGCTTTTCAGCTCCGGTTCGCGCATCACGAGCTTCTCGGTGATCATCAGGGGATCGATGCCATGGGCGCGCGCGGCCGCATCGAGCCGTTCGACTGCCGTGGCCTCGTCCATCTCCGTCTGGATGAAGCGGGCGAAGCGGGCGAAGGCCGCCTGTTTCTGCACGGGCGTCGCGAGCGGCAGGGTGAGGAGGCCGGAGCCGAAGTCGAATTCGAGATGCGGGGCGGCGCGCAGGAGCTCAGTCAGCGTCTCCCACCAGATGCCGTGCGTGCGCGCGGCAAATCCCGGTGCGACGAACACGGTGAAGGGGACCCGGTGCTGCGTGAAGACCGGCTGGGCGTGGACGGCATTGTTGCGATAGCCGTCGTCGAGCGTGAAGGCCGCAAAGCGCTCGCCCGCCCGCGCGATGGCAAGCCGCGCCGGCATGTCGGAAAGCGCCACGAACTGGTAGCCCTCGTCCGCAAGGTGCCGGATCGCCGCATCGAGGAAGTCCGGCGTGATCTCCAGATGCGCATTGGGATCGAAGGCCTGTGGCGTCTTCGGCCGGACATGATGCAGCGTGAAGATCGCGCCCATGCCGCGCGCGCCGGCCATGAGCCCGGCCCGTCCGGCCAGATGGGCGACCTCCAGCCCGCTGGTGATCACGGCGCGCTTCAGCCCCTGTCTCATGACGCTGCGGATCGGCATGTGGCGTTGTTATCCTTCGTCTTTCAGGCGGC
>CBIMFD010000373.1:0-2999 GCA_966243085.1 uncultured Shinella sp. | reverse complement strand
TAGCCGAGAAGCGCGGTGCGATAGATCAGGAACGGCAGGTTGGTGGAGGCATAGCCCGGGCCGCCATTGGTGGTGACGAGGATTTCCGCATATACGCCGAGCAGGAAGATGGTCTGGATCAGGATGACGACGGTGATCGAGCGCGACAGATGCGGGAGCGTCAGATAGACGAAGCGATCGACGAAGCCGGCGCCGTCCATTTCGGCGGCCTCCTTCTGCTCGCCGTCGAGCGACTGCAGCGCGGTCAGCAGGATGAGGGTCGCGAAGGGCAGCCATTGCCAGGCGACGATGATGATGATCGACAGCAGCGGGAACTGGGCGAACCAGTCGATCGGCTGGAAACCGAGCGCCCGGTTGATATCCGCCAGCACGCCGTAGCCCGGATGCATGATCATGTTCTTCCAGACGAGCGCAGCCACCGGCGGCATGACGAAGAAGGGCGAGATGATCATGATTCGCACGATCCCCTGCCCCCACATCGGCTGGTCAAGCAGGAGCGCGATGGCGATCCCGCCGACGACGGTGATGAGCAGCACCCCGCCGACGATCAGAAGCGTGTTCCAGATCGACTGGAAGAAGGCGGGATCCGTGTAGAAGAATTTGTAGTTGAAGAGACCTGTCCAGCTCACATTGGCCGGATTGAGGAGGTTGTAGTTCTGGAACGAGAACCACAGCGTCATCGCCAGCGGCACGATCATCCAGATCAGAAGCAAGCCCACAGAGGGCGCCAACATCAGCCGCGCAAGACCGCGCGTGTTCTCCGTCGCCATGGTTTCCTCCCGAGAGCCGCTAGCCGGCCGATCCAGTCAAGTCATATACCCCGCGGCAGAGCTGCCCCTCATCCCCCTGCCGGGACCTTCTCCCCGCAGGCGGGGAGAAGGAGGAAAACGGCGGGCCCATCGCGCCTCGCCCCGTTTACGGGGAGAGGATGCCGGCAGGCAGGTGAGGGGCAGCCGCCGAAGATATCACCCGTTCAGCGGCTGCCCGGAACGCATTCCGGGCAGCCTGTCCTTGGGGAGGTGGCTTACTTGATGTAGCCGGCGCGGGTCATTTCGCGCACGGCCGTCGTCTGGGCCTGTGCAAGGGCGTCGTCCACGGAGGACTGGCCGGCGAGCACCGCCGAGAAGAGCTGGCCGACCGTCGTGCCGAGGCCCTGGAATTCAGGGATCGCGACGAACTGGCCACCCGTATAGGGCACCGGCTTGACCGACGGCTTGGTGATGTCGGCCGCATCCATCGCCGCAAGGGTCGGCGCTGCGAAAGGCGCTGCCTTCTGGTATTCGGGGTTCTTGTAGAGCGAGGTGCGCGTGCCCGGAGGAACGTTCGCCCAGCCTTCCTTGCTGGCGACGAGCTCGGTATAGCCCTTGCTGGTCGCCCAGGCGATGAACTTCTGCGCGGCCTCGGCCTTGGTCGAGCTTGCCGGCACGGCGAGGTTCCACGACCACAGCCAGTTGCCGTGGTTGCCGTTGCCCGTGTCCGGGAAGATCGCGTAGCCGACCTTGTCGGCGACCGTCGAGTCCTTAGGGTTGGAAACGAAGGAGGCGGCGACCGTCGCGTCGATCCACATGCCGCACTTGCCCTGCTGGAACAGCGTCAGGTTCTCGTTGAAGCCGTTGGAGGAGGCGCCCTGCGGGCCTGCGTCCTTCATCAGGTCCACGTAGAACTGAAGCGAGGCCTTCCATTCCGGCTGGTCGAACTGCGGCTGCCAGTTCTCGTCGAACCAGCGCCCGCCGAAGGAATTGTTGAGCGCCGTGAGGAACGCCATGTTCTCGCCCCAGCCGGCCTTGCCGCGCAGGCACATGCCGCTGATGTCGGCGTCGCGGTCGGTGATCTTGCGGGCAGCCTCGCCGATGAATTCCCAGGTCGGGGAATCGGGCATGGTGATGCCGGCCTTCTCGAACAGGTCCTTGCGGTACATGATCATGGCGGATTCGCCGTAGAACGGCGCGGCATAGAGCTTGCCGTCGACCGAAAGGCCGCCGCGGATCGCCGGCAGCAGGTCGTCGACGTCGTAGTCGGCGCCAAGGCCGTCGAGCGCGACGAGCCAGCCCTGCTTCGCCCAGATCGGAACTTCATAGTTGCCGATCGTGATGATGTCGTACTGGCCGCCCTTCGTCGCGATGTCGGTCGTGACGCGCTCGCGCAGCACGTTTTCCTCGAGCGTCACCCACTCGAGCTGAATGTCGGGGTTCTTCTCCGTGAAGTCGTCCGTCAGGCCCTGCATGCGGATCATGTCGCCGTTGTTGACGGTGGCGATGGTCAGCGTTTCGGCATTGGCGAAACCGGCAAGGAGAGCAGCCGAGCAGGTGCCCAGCAGAAGGGTTCTCAAATTCATTGTCTTCCTCCCAGAAGGATATTGAGCATTTGCTTCGCTCATGGGCAATTACTCACAGAACGCCGGGAAAAGTCAACGGCCATTCGATGCTGCACCGCACACAGAGGCAGGCGCGCCTTGAATCGCATGGGAAATTTCTATTCGGGACGACGTTCCCCGCCGGAGCGGAGCGTCCGGCTCAGGCCGAAAGCAGGTGGCGGGCCGTGGTCTCGTCGGTGATCACGCCGTTGATCATGCCGCCCCTCAGGGCCGCAAGCAGGGCGTCGTATTTGCGCCTGCCCTTGGCAAGGCCGATCACCGTCGTCGTCTCGCGCGGCGGCAGCGGCACGGAGGCGACGCGCTCGTTGATGCTGCCTTCGAGCAGCCTGCCGTTGCGGTCGAACATCCAGCCGCAGATCTCGCCCGCCGCGCCTTCTTCCATCAGCCGCGCCATTTCCTCCGGGTCGAGGAAACCGTCGAGGCAGAGCGGGGCGTCGGCGCCGAGTTCGCCGATACCGACGAAGGCGACGTCCGCCTCCCGGCCGAGCTGCAATGTCGACTGCACGAGGCTCTGCCGGTGCAGGAGGTCGCGCTCCTCCGTCGAGGAGACGAGCACCGGCAGCGGCATCGGATAGTGCCGCGCCTTGACCGCATCGGCCATGGAGAAGATGACGTTGTAATAGGC
>CBIMFD010000372.1:0-3003 GCA_966243085.1 uncultured Shinella sp. | reverse complement strand
AGCCAGCGGCCCTGGCGGCGCACGCCGACGCCCGCAAGCGAGACGAGCGGCGGAATGGTCTTGGTCGGGGTCTGCAGCATCATTTTTTCCGAAAGCCTGTTGCCACCAGCTATGGCACACGTTATAGCATAACGCAATTGATGTAATAACATTACATCCATATTCAAGACGGAGATCCCCATGCAGAATGCCCTACGCGCCCTCCTCCTTTCCACCGCGCTCCTGGCCGCCGGTACCGTTGCCGCTCGCGCCGAAGCGCCGGACGTGGTCGTCTCGATCAAGCCCATCCATTCGCTGGTGGCCGCAATCATGCAGGGCGTCGGCGAGCCGAAGCTGATCGTCGAGGGCGCCGCCTCTCCGCATACCTATTCGCTGAAGCCTTCCAACGCCGCGGCCTTGCAGGAAGCGGACGTCATCTTCTGGGTCGGCCACGGACTGGAGGCGTTCCTCGAAAAACCGCTGGAGACGCTGGGCGGCAAGGCGACGGTCGTGGAGCTCGACGACGCGCCGGGTCTCGAAAAACTGCCCTTCCGCGAGGGCGGCCCCTTCGAGGCGCATGTGCACGAGGGCGAGGGAGTGCACGCCCACGCTCACGAGGAACATGCCCATGACGAGGACGGCCATGACCATGCCGGCGAGGCGGAGGAAGGCCACGATCATGCCCATGGCGAGGAAGCCGGCCACGAGCACGAGCACGGCGAATACGACATGCATCTGTGGCTGAGCGCCGACAATGCCCGCGCGATCGCCGCGGAAATCGCAAAGGTTCTTGAAGAGAAGGACCCGGGCAATGCCGAAGCCTACAAAGGCAACCTCGCCGGCCTCAATGACCGCCTCGCCGCGCTCGACAAGGAGGTCGCCGAGACCGTCGCGCCGGTGAAGGACAAGCCCTTCATCGTCTTTCACGACGCCTACCAGTATTTCGAGCATCACTATGGCGTACGCGCTGCCGGGTCCATCACCGTCAGCCCGGAGACGCTGCCCGGCGCCGAGCGTCTGACGCAGATCCGCGACAAGGTGAAAAACCTGGGCGCCACCTGCGTCTTCGCCGAGCCGCAGTTCGAGCCGAAGCTGGTCAACGTGGTGATCGAAGGCACGCCCGCCAAATCCGGCACGCTCGACCCCGAAGCCGCGACGCTCGATCCCGGCCCCGAGCTCTACTTCACCCTGATGAAGGGCATCGCCACCTCGCTGCGCGATTGCCTCGGCGCGGCTGGCTGAGGTGCGGGCAGAAAGACGGCGAGAAGCCACGCCATCCCCATGGACAAAGGCGGGAACCATCCCGCCTTTTTCAGCTCGACAGATGTAATAGTATAACGTTAAAGGCCAACCGACATGGACAACCGCCTCCCCGTCACCGTCCTCTCCGGCTTCCTCGGCGCCGGCAAGACGACGGTGCTGAACCATGTGCTCACCAACCGCAGCGGCCTGCGCGTCGCCGTCATCGTCAACGACATGAGCGAGGTCAATATCGACGCCGCGCTCATCCGCGAGGGCGGGGCCGGCCTGTCGCGTACGGACGAGCAGCTCGTCGAGATGACGAACGGCTGCATCTGCTGCACGCTGCGCGACGATCTCCTCACCGAGGTGCGCCGCCTCGCGGAGATGGATCGCTTCGATTACCTGCTGATCGAATCGAGCGGCATTTCCGAGCCGCTGCCCGTCGCTGCCACCTTCGACTTCCGCGACGAGGACGGCCGCAGCCTGTCGGATGTCGCCCGGCTCGACACGATGGTGACGGTGGTGGACGCGGCGAACCTCCTCAAGGACTACGGATCGCAGGATTTCCTTGCGGAGCGCGGCGAGACGGCCGGCGAAGGCGACACGCGCACGCTGGTGGAGCTTTTGGTCGAGCAGATCGAGTTCGCCGACGTGGTGGTGCTCAACAAGGCGGGCGCGGCCAGTCGCGCCGACCTTCTCGCCGCCCGGCAGATCGTCGCCGGCCTCAATGCCGCCGCCCGCGTGATCGAGACGGACTACGGCCGCATCGAGCTTGCCGATATCCTCGGCACCGGCCGCTTCGACTTCGAGAGGGCGAGCGAACATCCGCTCTGGTTCAAGGAACTCCACGGCTTCAAGGATCATGTGCCGGAGACGGAGGAATACGGCATCCGCTCCTTCGTCTACCGCGCGCGAAGGCCTTTTCACCCTGCCCGTTTCAAGGCCTTTCTCGACGAGAGCTGGCCGGGCGTCATCCGCGCCAAGGGCTTCTTCTGGCTGGCGACCCGCCCGCACCATGTCGGCGAGATGAGCCAGGCGGGCGCGCTCGTCAGAAGCGGGCGGCTCGGCCTCTGGTGGACCTTCGTGCCCGAGAGGCACTGGCCTGAAGACGAGGCGGCGCGCGAGGCCATCGCCCGCTCTTCGGACCCCGTCTGGGGCGACCGGCGGCAGGAGCTCGTCTTCATCGGCGCGGACCCGATGGACGAGGCCGACATCCGCCGCCGGCTCGATGCCTGCCTCGTCGAGGACGAAGCCTTCGAGCCGGCGCGCTGGGCGAGCCTGCCGGACCCCTTCCCGCTGTGGATCCGCCAAGCCGGCTGATCAGGAAAGCGCGGTATAGGCGAAGCGCGCAAAATCCGCCGGGGCCGCGCGTCCGGTGATATCGAAGGCGAACATGCCGACGAAGGCGCCGGTGAAGGAGCCGTGCTCGCCGCGTCCGCCCTCGTCGGAAACGACGCCGGCATCCAGCACCGGGCCGACCGCCTGCCAGGCCTCAGCTCCCGCTGGGCGCCAGAAGAACCGGAGATCGTTGCCGTGCACCTCGGCCGCCAGCTCCAGCGGCCCCTCGCCCACGGCAACGCCGCTGCCGACGGGGAACGTCAGGCGGCCGTCCGGATAGTCGCCGGGGCAGGAGAGGATCGTCAGCACGCGGCCGAGCGTCTCGTGCATGGTGAGGCCCAGCGCATGGAACTTGTAACGGTTGTAGTAGTGCGTGAGGCCCGCCACCTGCTGGTAGACCGCCGGCGCCGCCTCGATCACCGTCTCGGCGCGAAAATCGTGATG
>CBIMFD010000371.1:0-3024 GCA_966243085.1 uncultured Shinella sp. | reverse complement strand
GTGAAGCCTCCGGCGAGGAGGCTGACAAGGAAGCCGTCGCCGAGGACGATCCGGAAAGCGCCGACATGGCGCGCCGGCGCGAGAAGACGGCGGAGATGGTCCGCGTCATCGAGCCCGGCCTCGCCTTCTACCAGAAGCTCGGCGACTACTGGACCTAATTTACACCACCAAACAAAAAGCCCGCGGAGATCGCTCTCCGCGGGCTTTTCATTTTTCAAGCAAGCGAGGCTTACTCGGCGTTGTTGCGGTTCTTCAGAGCCGCGCCGAGGATGTCGCCGAGCGACGCGCCGCTATCGGACGAGCCGAACTGCGCGACGGCTTCCTTCTCTTCGGCGATTTCCAGCGCCTTGATCGAAAGCTGGATCTTGCGATCCTTCTTCGAGAAGTTGATGACGCGGGCGTCGACGGTCTGGCCGACCGAGAAACGCTCCGGACGCTGCTCGTCACGGTCACGCGACAGATCGTTGCGGCGGATGAACGACGTGATGTCCTCGTGGTTGACGAGCTTCACTTCGATGCCGCCATCGTTGATCGCGATGACTTCAGCCGAAACGACGGCGTTCTTGCGCAGGTCGCCGGAAGCGGCGGCATCGCCGACCGAGTCGCGGCCGAGCTGCTTGATGCCGAGCGAAATGCGCTCCTTGTCGACGTCCACATCCAGAACGACGGCCTTGACGACGTCGCCCTTGTTGTACTCCTCGATGACCTGCTCGCCCGGACGGTTCCAGTCGAGGTCGGAGAGGTGCACCATGCCGTCCACGTCGCCTTCGAGGCCGATGAACAGGCCGAACTCGGTCTTGTTCTTGACTTCGCCTTCGACTTCCGTGCCGGCCGGGTGGCTGTGCGCGAAGGCCTGCCACGGGTTCTCGAGGGTCTGCTTGAGACCGAGCGAGATGCGGCGCTTCGTCGGGTCGACTTCGAGAACGACCACGTCGACTTCCTGGCTCGTGGACAGGATCTTGCCGGGGTGAACGTTCTTCTTCGTCCAGGACATTTCGGAGATGTGGATCAGGCCCTCGATGCCCGGCTCCAGCTCGACGAACGCGCCGTAGTCGGTGATGTTCGTGACCGTGCCGGAGATCTTCTTGCCGGTCGGGTACTTGGTGCCGATGCCATCCCACGGATCGGACTCGAGCTGCTTCATGCCGAGCGAGATGCGGTGGGTTTCCTGGTTGATGCGGATGATCTGGACCTTGACCTGCTGGCCGATGGACAGGATCTCCGACGGATGGTTGACGCGGCGCCAGGCCATGTCGGTGACGTGCAGCAGGCCGTCGATGCCGCCGAGGTCGACGAACGCACCGTAATCGGTGATGTTCTTGACGACGCCGTCGACAACCTGACCTTCTTCGAGGTTCTGAACGATTTCAGAACGCTGCTCGGCGCGCGACTCTTCGAGAACCGTGCGGCGCGAAACGACGATGTTGCCGCGACGCTTGTCCATCTTGAGGATTTCAAAAGGCTGCGGGTTGTGCATGAGCGGCGTGACGTCGCGGATCGGACGGATGTCGACCTGCGAACGCGGCAGGAAGGCGACGGCGCCGTCGAGATCGACGGTGAAGCCACCCTTGACCTGGTTGAAGATGACGCCTTCGACGCGCTCGCCGGCTTCGAACTTGACTTCGAGCTTGGCCCAGCTTTCTTCGCGGCGAGCCTTTTCGCGCGACAGAACGGCTTCACCAAGCGCGTTTTCGATGCGCTCGACGTAGACTTCGACTTCGTCGCCGACCTTCAGCGTGCCGTCCTTGGACTTGGCGCCAAATTCCTTCAGCGGAACGCGACCTTCAACCTTGAGGCCGACGTCGACGATGGCGACGTCCTTTTCGATCGCGGTAACGATGCCCTTGGCGACATAGCCTTCGGCGAGATCGTTGGCGGCGAAGGATTCCTGCAGAAGGGCTGCGAAATCTTCGCGCGTGGGGTTTGCTTGAGACATTGAAACTCCTGATGTGCCAAAGGCACGGGCGCCGGGGGTTAGCGTTGGTGATGAACGAGGCGATGTCCGCTGCCTCATGGGCAGCAAATCCGGCGCGGGGACAGGCTTCGTTCTTATGTTGTGCAACTCCGGACGGAAAACCGCTTTCGCACTTTTCCTAGCGTTGCTAGTGTTTAAGCGCGGCGTCGATGATCGACTTTGCCGCGGAAAACGCCGCCTCTATACTCATTTCCGAGGTATCGAGCAAGTGTGCATCGTCCGCGGGCTTCAAGGGGCTGTCCGCCCGGCCCATGTCGCGCTCGTCGCGGCGGCGGATGTCTTCCAGGATCGTATCGTAATCGGCCACCCCGCCGCCGGCGAGGATCTCGTCGTGGCGGCGCTTCGCGCGCACCTCGGCCGAGGCCGTGACGTAGAGCTTCACCGGCGCGTCCGGGCAGACGACCGTGCCGATGTCGCGCCCGTCGAGCACCGTGCCCGGCTCGCGCGCCGCAAAGCCGCGCTGCGCCTCCACCAGCGCCCGGCGCACCGAGGGCATGACCGCGATCTTCGAGGCAGCCTCGCCGATGGCGTGGGCCGACAGCACCGAGCGATCGAGGCCCGCAAGATCGAGGTTCCGCGCAACGTCGGCGGCAACCGTCTCGTCGTCGAGCGGCAGGCCGCGGTCGAGAAGCGCCTTGGCCGTCGCCCGGTAGGTCAGGCCCGTATCGAGATGGTGAAAGCCATAGACTTCCGCGATGCGGCGCGAGAGCGTGCCCTTGCCGGCGGCCGCGGGCCCGTCGATGGCGATCGTGAAGGTCATCGGGCGCTTGCCTCGTGCAGTTCGATCTTCGCGCCGAGCCCGGCCATGAGGTCCATGAATTCCGGGAAGCTGGTCGCGATCATCGTCGCGTCGTCCACCGTCACCGGGCTTTCCGAGACGAGGCCCATGACGAGGAAGCTCATGGCGATGCGGTGGTCGAGATGGGTGGCCACAGCCGCGCCCGACGCATTGCCGAGGCCCTTGCCGTCCGGGCGGCCGCGCACGACGAGCGAGGCTTCGCCCTCGTCGCAATCGACGCCGTTGAGCTTCAGGCCGGTGGCGACGGCCG
>CBIMFD010000370.1:0-3026 GCA_966243085.1 uncultured Shinella sp. | reverse complement strand
AGCACCGGCTGCTCGCCGATGACGCCCGGCCCGTTGACCTCGTCGACCTGGCCGTTCTGGTCCGTGATGTTCCAGTAGCGCGTCACCAGCCGCACGGCGATGTCCGAATGGTTCGCGATGACGACCCGGTATCCCCAGACATAGCGGCTGTCGTCCGGGTCGGACTGATCGGCCAGGTAGTAGGGCTCTACGGTTACTTCGATGTCGCGGGTCAGCGCACGATACATGGGCAAGCCTTGAACTGATTATATTCCGCTATTCTACAGGAATGTGGCGCCGTCAAGAATATGCAAAGAAGGCATCGGCCGCCCGGCCGATGCCTTCTTGTCGTTTACCTTAATGGCGCCGGCTCAGGCCTTGATCTTCGAAAGCGCCCGGGCGAAGTCCTCGATAAGGTCCTCGCTGTCCTCGATGCCGGCCGAAAAGCGCAGCGTGCCGGAAGAAAGGCCGAGCTCGGCGCGCGCCTCGTCCGTCAGGTTCTTGTGCGTCGTGGTGGCCGGGTGGGTGATGAGGCTCTTGGCGTCGCCGAGGTTGTTGGAGATCTTCACGACCTCCAGCGCATCCTGCAGCGCGAAGGCCGCGTCCTTTCCGCCCTTCAGCTCGAAGCAGACGAGCGTGGAGCCGCCGGTCATCTGCTTGGCGATGATATCGGCCTGCGGATGGTCCTTGCGGCCGGGATAGATCACCTGGGCGACCTCATTCTGCTCGGCGAGGAAGTCGGCGAGGCGGCTCGCATTCTCCGTCTGCTGCTTGACGCGCAGCGGCAGCGTCTCGATGCCCTTCAGCAGCGTCCAGGCGTTGAAGGGCGACATGGCCGGGCCCGTATGGCGGAAATAGTCGTGCAGGTGCTCGTCGATCCACGCCTTGTCAGAGAGGACTACGCCGCCGAGGCACCGGCCCTGGCCGTCGATATGCTTGGTGGCCGAGTAGACGACGACATGGGCACCGAGGTCCAGCGGCTTCTGGAAGAGGGGGGTCGCGAAGACGTTGTCGACGACGAGTTTGGCGCCGACCTGGTTGGCGAGCCTGGCGACGCCCGCGATGTCGATCACTTCCAGCGTCGGGTTGGTCGGGCTTTCCAGGAAGAAGACCTTGGTGTTTTTGCGGATCGCCTTTTCCCAGTTGGCAAGGTCGCGGCCGTCCACCAGCGTGCATTCGATGCCGTATTTCGGCGCCAGCGTCTCGACCACCCAGCGGCAGGAGCCGAAGAGCGCGCGGGCGGCGACGATGTGGTCGCCGGCCTTGAGCTGGCAGAGGATGGCGGCGGAGACGGCGGCCATGCCGGAAGCGGTGGCGCGCGCATCCTCGGCGCCTTCCAGAAGGCACATGCGCTTTTCGAACATGTCGTTGGTCGGGCTGGCGTAACGGGCATAGATGAAGCCGTCCGACTCGCCCTTGAAGCGGGCTTCCGCCGCCGCCGAGGTCTCATAGACGAAACCCTGCGTGAGGAAGATCGCCTCGGCGGTTTCGCCGTGCTGGGAGCGGGTGGTGCCGCCGTGAACGAGTTGGGTTGCCGGACGCCAGGACTTGCTCATGTTATCGTCGCCTTCAAACAAAAAAACCGGCCGCGTAAGCAGGCCGGTTCGATACCCGGCCTTTTTAGCTATTTGTTTTACGTGGCTGCAAGCCGGCCGGCCAAATCACCACGGGATAACCCTGCTCTTACTGCGCGCCCGCGCTTGCGTCAATTGCCTGCATTTGGTTTTGTGCGGGGCCATTCATACGGGAAACGGTAGGATCATGGCTTCTGCGGCGCGCAGCACGGGCATTCTGGCGGATCACGCCATTCGCGGCTTGTTTACGGCCGGCCGGCTGAAAAGCGAGGCCGCGCTGGATGACGACCAGGTCCAGCCGGCGAGCCTCGACCTTCGCCTCGGCGCGACGGCCTTCCGCGTGCGCGCCAGCTTCCTGCCTGGTCCTTCCCATCTCGTCGCCGACAAGCTCGACCGCTTGAAGCTGCACGTCGTCGATCTCGCCGAGGGCGCGGTGCTGGAGACGGGCTGCGTCTATATCGTGCCCCTGATGGAAAGCCTCGACCTGCCGACAGAGCTCGCCGCCTCGGCCAATCCGAAAAGCTCCACCGGCCGCCTCGACATCTTCACCCGCGTCATCACCGACCGCGCGCAGGAATTCGACAAGATCCCGGCCGGCTATTCCGGCCCGCTCTATCTGGAAATCTCCCCGCGCACCTTCCCCATCGTCGTGCGCCGCGGCTCGCGCCTCTCGCAGATCCGCTTCCGCAAGGGCAATGCGCTGCTGGGCGAAAGCGAACTGGTTGTGCTCCATGCCTCCGACACGCTGGTCGCCAGCGAGACGCCGAACGTTTCGGGCGGCGGCATCGCGCTTTCCATCGACCTCAAGGGCACCGGCCCGGACGGCCTCATCGGCTATCGCGGCAAGCACCACACGTCGGTCGTCGACGTCGACCGCAAGAACCAGCACGACATCTTCGATTTCTGGGAGCCGCTGTTCAGCCGCGGCCGCAACGAGCTGATCCTCGATCCGGACGAATTCTACATCCTCGTCTCGCGCGAGGCCGTTCATGTGCCGCCGCTCTATGCCGCCGAGATGACGCCCTTCGATCCGCTCGTCGGCGAATTCCGCGTCCATTATGCCGGCTTCTTCGACCCCGGCTTCGGCCATGCGCCGGCCGGCGGCTCCGGCAGCCGCGCGGTGCTGGAAGTGCGCAGCCATGAAGTGCCCTTCATCCTCGAGCACGGCCAGATCGTCGGCCGCCTCGTCTACGAGCATATGCTGGGCGCGCCCGAAGGCCTCTACGGCTCCGGCCTCGGCTCTAATTACCAGGCGCAGGGCCTCAAGCTCTCCAAGCACTTCCGCGCCGGCTGATCCCGGGCGCTGGGCGCTTTACAATAAAATTAAACGTTTTTATTGTGTGCGGACGAGGAACTGCGCCGCTTTCGGCGCAAGGGCGAGCTTTTAATGCCGAGACCGACGATCAAGACCATCGCGCAGGAGACGGGCCTTTCGATCGCCACCGTGTCGAAGGCGCTGAACGACAGCCCGCA
>CBIMFD010000369.1:0-3062 GCA_966243085.1 uncultured Shinella sp. | reverse complement strand
AGCGCGGCGTTTGCACCCGCGTCTACACGACGACCCCGAAGAAGCCGAACTCGGCTCTGCGTAAGGTCGCCAAGATCCGCCTGACCAATGGCTTCGAAGTCATCGGCTACATCCCGGGCGAAGGCCACAACCTGCAGGAACACTCCGTCGTCATGATCCGTGGCGGCCGCGTGAAGGACCTTCCGGGCGTGCGCTACCACATCATCCGCGGCGTTCTCGACACCCAGGGCGTCAAGAACCGCAAGCAGCGCCGCTCCAAGTACGGCGCGAAGCGTCCGAAATAATACAGTAACCGGCGCCATTTCGCTGGTCGGAACCTTTTGAAGAAAGACGAAAAATATGTCCCGTCGCCATAGAGCAGAAAAGCGCGAGATCAACCCGGACCCGAAGTTCGGCGATCTCGTCGTCACCAAGTTCATGAACGCCATCATGCTTGACGGCAAGAAGTCCGTCGCCGAAACGATCGTTTACGGCGCCTTCGACGTCGTTCAGGGCAAGGCCAAGCAGGATCCGGTGACCGTGTTCCATTCTGCCCTCGACAACGTCGCCCCGCACGTCGAAGTGCGTTCGCGTCGCGTCGGCGGTGCGACGTATCAGGTTCCGGTCGATGTTCGTCCGGAGCGCCGTCAGGCTCTGGCCATCCGTTGGCTGATTGCCGCTGCCCGCAAGCGTAACGAAACGACCATGGTCGAGCGCCTTTCCGGCGAACTCATGGACGCAGCGAACAATCGCGGCAGCGCCGTCAAGAAGCGCGAAGACACGCACAAGATGGCTGACGCCAACCGTGCATTCTCGCACTACCGCTGGTAACCGAAACTAGACGTCTCGAAAGGAGTCCGTTAATGGCTCGCGAATACAAAATCGAAGACTACCGAAATTTCGGTATCATGGCGCATATCGACGCCGGCAAGACGACGACGACCGAACGCATCCTCTACTACACCGGCAAGTCCCACAAGATCGGCGAAGTCCATGACGGCGCCGCCACGATGGACTGGATGGAGCAGGAACAGGAACGCGGCATCACGATCACGTCCGCTGCCACCACGACCTTCTGGAAGGGCCGTGACGGCAAGACCCGCCGCTTCAACATCATCGACACCCCCGGCCACGTCGACTTCACCATCGAAGTCGAGCGTTCGCTGCGCGTTCTCGACGGCGCCATCGCGCTGCTCGATGCCAATGCCGGCGTCGAGCCGCAGACGGAAACCGTCTGGCGCCAGGCCGAGAAGTATCACGTTCCGCGCATGATCTTCTGCAACAAGATGGACAAGACCGGCGCCGACTTCTATCGCTCGGTTTCCATGATCAAGTCGCGTCTCGGTGCGACCGCCGTCGTCATGCAGCTCCCGATCGGCGCTGAGAGCGAGTTCAAGGGCGTCGTCGACCTGATCGAGATGAATGCCCTTGTCTGGCGCGATGAATCGCTCGGCGCCCAGTGGGACGTCGTCGAAATTCCGGAAGACATGAAGGAAAAGGCCGAGGAGTACCGCGAGAAGCTCATCGAGACCGTCGTCGAGATCGACGAGGCCGCGATGGAAGCCTATCTCGAAGGCAATTACCCGGACAACGACAAGATCCGCGAACTCGTTCGCCGCGGCACCATCGAGGTGAAGTTCCACCCGATGTTCTGCGGTACCGCGTTCAAGAACAAGGGCGTTCAGCCGCTGCTCGACGCCGTCGTCGACTATCTGCCGTCCCCGGCGGACATCCCGGCGATCAAGGGCATCGACGTGAAGACGGAAGGCGAGATCGAGCGTCACGCCGATGACGCCGAGCCGCTCTCCATGCTCGCCTTCAAGATCATGAACGACCCCTTCGTCGGTTCGCTCACCTTTGCCCGCATCTATTCCGGCAAGCTCGAAAAGGGCACGTCGGTCATGAACACGGTCAAGGAAAAGCGCGAGCGCGTCGGCCGCATGCTGCAGATGCATTCCAACTCGCGTGAAGACATCGAAGAAGCCTATGCGGGCGATATCGTTGCTCTCGCCGGCCTCAAGGACACGACGACGGGCGACACGCTCTGCGATCCGCTGAAGCCGGTCATCCTCGAGCGTATGGAATTCCCCGAGCCGGTCATCCAGATCGCGATCGAGCCGAAGACGAAGAACGACCAGGAGAAGATGGGCCTCGCGCTCAACCGTCTCGCTGCCGAGGACCCCTCCTTCCGCGTCAAGACGGACGAAGAGTCCGGTCAGACGATCATCGCGGGCATGGGCGAACTTCACCTCGACATCATTGTCGACCGCATGCGTCGCGAATTCAAGGTCGAAGCCAATGTCGGCGCTCCGCAGGTCGCCTACCGCGAGACGATCACGCGCAAGACCGAGAAGGACTACACGCACAAGAAGCAGACCGGCGGTACCGGCCAGTTCGCCCGCGTGAAGCTCGTGTTTGAACCGAATCCGGACGGCGAAGATTTCGCCTTCGAATCCAAGATCGTCGGCGGTGCTGTTCCGAAGGAATACATTCCGGGCGTTCAGAAGGGTATCGAAAGCGTCCTGTCCTCGGGTCCGCTCGCAGGCTTCCCGATGCTCGGCGTCAAGGCGACGCTCATCGACGGCGCCTTCCACGACGTCGACTCCTCGGTCCTCGCCTTCGAAATCGCATCGCGTGCCTGCTTCCGCGAAGCCTCCCGTGAGGCTGGCGCCCAGTTGCTGGAACCGATGATGAAGGTCGAAGTCGTGACGCCGGAAGACTATGTCGGCGACGTCATCGGCGACCTGAACTCCCGTCGCGGCCAGATCCAGGGCCAGGAATCGCGCGGCGTCGCCGTCGTGATCTCCGCCAACGTGCCGCTGGCGAACATGTTCAAGTACGTCGACAACCTGCGCTCCATGTCGCAGGGCCGCGCCCAGTACTCGATGGTCTTCGACCATTACGCGCCGGTTCCGTCGAACGTCGCACAGGAAATCCAGGCAAAGTACTCCGGTCAGAAGTGACCGGGGTGCACCCCACCAGTTTTGAATGAATTTCCCCTTGCGGGATCAGGAACGGAGAGCCGGAAATGGCAAAAGGTAAGTTTGAGCGCACCAAGCCTCACGTAAACATCGGCACGATCG
>CBIMFD010000368.1:0-3063 GCA_966243085.1 uncultured Shinella sp. | reverse complement strand
CAGCTCGACGATCTTTTCGGCGGCCGCGTCCACACGCGCTATTCGACGATCGACGCGCTGGAGGAGGAGGTCTTTTCGGCCGACCTCGTCATCGGCGCCGTGTTGATCCCCGGTGCCGCCGCGCCGAAGCTCGTCACCCGCGAAATGCTCTCGGGCATGAAGAAGGGGGCGGTCATCGTCGACGTCGCCATCGACCAGGGCGGCTGCTTCGAGACCTCGCATGCGACGACCCATTCCGACCCGACCTTCGAGATCGACGGCGTGGTGCACTATTGCGTCGCCAACATGCCGGGCGCCGTGCCGGTGACCTCCGCGCACGCGCTCAACAACGCGACGCTGCACTACGGCCTCCAGCTTGCCGACAAGGGCCTCAAGGCCATCGCCGAGGACCGGCACCTGCGCGCCGGCCTCAACGTGCACAAGGGCCGCGTGACGAACCACGCGGTCGCCGAAGCGCTCGGCTACGAGTCCTACGCGCCCGAAGCTGTGCTGAACGTCGCTTGATGGCGATGGGGACTGCCCCTCATCCCGCTGCCGCGACCTTCTCCCCGCAAGCGGGGAGAAGGAATTTGCCGAACCGCCTTCCCGCGATCAGACCATGATGGTGGAGGGGAACGTTACCCTGCGTCCCTTCTCCCCGCTTGCGGGGAGAAGGTGCCGGCAGGCGGATGAGGGGCAGCGTCCTGCCCCGCTTAGTCGCGTACGAACTCGTCGATGCGGCGGAGCGTCACGCGGCGGTTGCGCCATTCTTCGCGCGGTGTCGGCACCAGAAGGTATTCTTCGCCGTAGCCGACGGTTTCCAGCGCCCGGTAGGGGATGCCGAATTCCTGCACGAGCATGCGCTTCAGCGATTCGGCGCGCCGTTCGGAGAGGATCTGGTTGGAGGCGGCCGAGCCGACCGCGTCCGTGTGCCCCTCGATGAGGAAGACGGCGCGGCGGCGGCGGTCGATGATGCGGCTCATCGCGCGGGCGATCTGGCGCACCTTGCGGTATTCCGGCCGCGGGATTTCCGCCGACCCGAAGGCGAAGTTGATCGACTGGATGTTGATCGACGGCGCGGCGCCCCTGAGGTCCGGCCGGCGCTTGAACTCGCGGATCGTCACGCGCTCGTTCTCGCGCATGCGCCGCGTCGGGGCGGCGTCGAGGCGGCGCAGGATCATTTCTTCCGACGGGGTTTCCTGCGCCTGTGCGAAGCCCGAAAAAGCCGGAACGGCAAGAGCGGTGGCGAAGGCGGCGAGGAAGGCGCGGCGTTGCATGGCGATACTCCTTATGTCTCTGTCGCCCGGAAATTGCCATGCGCCGTCTGAAGCCAGCCTGAACCCTCCGTGCAGGTTGCATTCAGAATGCTTAACGCCGTTCGGCGGGCATCAGACAGTCGCGCTTGGCAAGTTCCAGCAGTTCGGCATCTGAGAGCGGCAGGAGTTCGCCGTCCTGCGTGCCGACCGGCGAGAAGCCGAACATCTGGTAGAGCTGGAGCGCGCGGGGATGGTCGAGATTGTTGGTGGTGACGCGCACGCGCTTCGGCCCAGACGCCCAGGCGGCATAGAGCGTCTGGAGCAGGAACCACTTGCCGATGCCGAGCCCCAGGGCCCGCTCGAAAAGGCCGAAATGGGAAAGCTCGACGAGTTCCTCGTCTACCTGCAACAGCTCGAAGAAGCCGGCCGGCGCGCCGTTGACATAGAGCACGGTCACGCTGTTGCGCTTGTCGGAGAGCGTCCCGGCCAGCGTCTCGTCGTCCATGCGCAGCCGGTCGACCCAGTGCCAGCGGCTGCCGACCTGCCGGTAGAGGAAGCGGTAGAAGGCGAGCGGGATTTCCGGCGCGCTGAGGATGGCCGTGTGGACATTGACCGGCACCGGCAGGCTCTGTTTCGGCGGCGCGGTCATTTCGAGCGCCGTGATGTGCACGGCGAGCGGTGCGGGCCGGGCTTTCCTGGCCATGGCTCAGCCCTTCCCGGTCACCACGGGCGTGTCGCCGCGCCCGCCCCATTCCGACCAGGAGCCGTCATAGAGCGTGTTGTTCTCATGGCCGAGCGAGGCGAGCGCAAGAGAGATGATCGCAGCCGTGACGCCCGAGCCGCAGGTCGTGACGACGGGTTTTGAAAGGTCGATGCCCGACGCCTCGAAATGGCGGCGCAGGCTTTCGAGGTCCTTGAACCTGCCGTTCTCGGAGAAGGTGCCGGAGGGCATGCTTTTCGCGCCCGGCATATGGCCGGAGCGCATGCCGGCACGCGGCTCGGCTTCTTCGCCGGTGAAACGGCCCGCGCCGCGCGCATCGGCGATCTGCTTCGATCCGGTGGTGACGATGCCGCGCATCTCGTCGAAGGACGTGACGGCATAGGGATTGAAATTGGTATGGAAGACGGCGGGCGCCGGTTCCGGCAGGTCGGTCGAAAGCGGCCGGCCCTCCTTCTTCCACCCGTCGATGCCGCCGTCCATGACGAAGACGGTCTTCGCGCCCATCGTGCGGAACAGCCACCAGACGCGTGGCGCGGTGAAGATGCCGGGGCCGTCGTAGACGACGATCGTGTCCGTGTCCGAAATGCCGAGCTTGCCGACTTCGGTGGCGAAGAATTCCGGCGAGGGAATGGTGTGCGGCAGGCGGCTTCCATGGTCGGCGATCACGTCCTGGTCGAAGAAGACGGCACCGGGAATGTGGCCGGCGGCATATTCGGCCGCACCGTTCCTGTTCTGCGCCGGCAGATACCAGGAGGCGTCGACCACGCGGAAGGCCGGGGCGCCGAGCTGCTTTTCCACCCAATCCGGCGAAACGACGAATCTGCTCTTGTCGATGGACATGTGATCCTCCTCTCAGGCTTCGGAACCCGGCGCACCGAAGCGGATGCGGAACCGGCGGTTCTCCTTGCCCTTCTTCTCGATCTTGGCGATGTGGATGGCACCGACTTCCTGCGTTTCCGACACATGCGTGCCGCCGCAGGGCTGGCTGTCGACGGATGAATTCTCGCCGATGCACACGAGGCTGACGCGGCCGAGGCCCATCGGCGGGCGGACGTTCTTCGATTTGACGATGCCGGGATTGGCGGCCAGCTCCGCGTCGGTGATCCA
>CBIMFD010000367.1:0-3069 GCA_966243085.1 uncultured Shinella sp. | reverse complement strand
GGCGCTCGGCCGCGGGCTGGGAGGAGAAGGTGGCGAAGAGGTCGTTGCTGTCGTCTTGCATGTGCCGTTCAGAGTTTGTTCCGTTTGCCACTTCGTTCCGGTCGGTGCGGCGGATCGGGGAGCGGCACGAGGGAGGTCGTCAGCGAATCACCGGCGATCCTGCCAGATTCCGCGGATTTTCGCGATGCCGGCATGGCCGGCCGTCGAGCGAGGATTGCTTTGCGCACGGGCGGATGGCAAGTATCGCCGGCCCAAGGGAGCGCCTGTTCATGCCTCAGTCCACAGTTCATTGCCTTTACCGGCTGGTTTTCGCCGTGTTCCTCGCCGCCTTCGCCGTCCATGACGCCGCGGCGCTGACGCTGAAACCCTGGAAGGACGATCTGTTCGGTTACGGCAAGGTGGTGGAAACGGCGGACGACGGGACGCTGCGCGTCGTCGACTACCAGGAGATGCGCGACATCAACGGGCGCGACAAGATCCCGGAGCGGCGCGTCAAATCCGCCTATGTCTCGACGGCCGTGAAGAAGGCGCAGAAGAACCTCACGCTCGACACGCCGGCCGGCCCCCTCGACGTGGCCATGACCGGCAAGGGCGAGGGCGCCGCCTTCACGGTCATCTTCATCCACGGGCGCGGCGGCGACCGGCGGCTCGGCAACAACGACTGGAGCTTCGGCGGGAATTTCAACCGCATCAAGAACCTCGCGGTGCAGAACGGCGGGGTCTACTATGCGCCGAGCGTGCCGTCCTTCGACGACAAGGGCGCCGCGCGCATTTCGGGCCTCATCCTGCGCGCCAAGGCGCTTTCGCCGGATGCGCCGGTCATCCTCGCCTGCGCCTCGATGGGCAGCTTCATCTGCGCGCGGGTCGTGCGCGACCCCGTGGCGGTGAAGAGTCTTTCCGGCATGGTGCTGATGGGTGGGGCGGCGGACGGCGACTATGCCGGGACGCCGGCCTTCAAGGCAAAGCTGCCGGTCTTCTTCACCCATGGCGACAGCGATCCCGTCTACGCCGCCAACGACCAGATCGCCGTCTTCCGCAAGCTGCGCAAGGCGGGCATCCCGACGCGCTTCGTGCTGTTCCAGACCGGCGGCCACGGCACGCCCGTGCGCATGACCGACTGGCGCGAGACGCTCAACTGGCTCTTCGCCCAGAAGGGGTGATCAAGCCAGGCGCAGCGGGTTCTGGCGCTTGTGGCGCCATAGGTGCAGGCGCTGGCTGAGGCGGCCGATGCGGTAGACGGGATCGAAGACCGCTTTTCTTCACGGCCCCGATTTGCTACGCCGCAAGCCGACCTATGCTTCAGGACCTGGGAGGCCCCATGACACCCGACGTTACTCCGCTCGTCGCCGGAAACTGGAAGATGAACGGCACGCGCGCCTCGCTCGATCAGATCAAGGCGATGGCCGAGGGCGTGAAGGGGCCGCTGTCGCAGAAGGTGGAGACGCTGATCTGCCCGCCGGCAACGCTCCTCTATGTCGCGACGGCGCTCTGCGACGACAGTCCGCTCCAGATCGGCGCGCAGGACTGCCATGAAAAGGCTTCCGGCGCCCATACCGGCGACATCTCCGCCGAAATGATCGCCGACTGCTTCGGCACCCATGTCATCGTCGGCCACTCCGAGCGCCGTACGGACCACGAGGAAAGCGACGCGCTGGTGCGCGCCAAGGCGGAGATCGCCCACCAGAACGAGCTCGTCGCCATCGTCTGCATCGGCGAGACGGGCGACGAACGCAAGGCCGGCAAGACGCTGGACGTCCTGAAGAGCCAACTCGCCGCTTCCGTGCCGGACGGGGCGACGGCGGAAAACACCGTCATCGCCTACGAGCCCGTCTGGGCGATCGGCACGGGACTGACACCGACGGCGGCGGACGTGGAGGAGGCGCATGCCTTCATGCGCGCCGAGCTTGCTGCCCGCTTCCGCGGCGAGGGCGCGACGATGCGCATTCTCTACGGCGGATCGGTGAAGCCCGGCAATGCAAAGGAACTGATGGGCGTGCGGAATGTCGACGGGGCGCTGATCGGCGGCGCGAGCTTGAAATCCGACGACTTCCTTGCCATCTACCGCGCATACGAAGCGCTGACGGCCTGATCTCGCCATCCTGCCGCGATTGCCTTTGCCAAAAGGCCGGTGAGGGCTTGGAATGGCGCACGGCTTGGTATATTGAGCCGCAAACATGAAATTTGGCCGTCTGGCCGGGACCTTGAAAACATGCAGACCATCTTGCTCGTCATCTATCTCATGGTCGTCGTTGCGCTGATCGGCGTCGTGCTGATCCAGCGGTCCGAAGGCGGCGGCCTCGGCATCGGCGGCGGCTCGGGCTTCATGTCGGCCCGCGGCACGGCCAATGCCCTGACGCGCACGACGGCGATCCTCGCCACGCTGTTCTTCGTCCTGGCGCTCGGCATGGGCATTCTCGCCCGCTACCAGTCGAGCCCGATCGACATTCTCGACCGCATTCCGGGCACGACCGGCACGGGCGGCGTTCTCGACGCGCTCGGCGGCGGCAACCAGGACGAGGGCACCCAGGAAAACCAGGGCACCCAGAACAACACGACCGGCCAGACGCCTGCCACGACCGGCGCGGACGCCGTTCCGACCGAGGGCAATGCCGCCACCGGCACGGGCAACGCGACCACGACGACGGAGAGCGGCGCGGGCGCCGCGACGGGCACGGGCGGCAACGCCGGCGTGCCGAGCGGCCAGTAAGCCGCAAAACCCGAAACAAACCGGCCGGTTGGCGCAAACCAACCGGCCTTCTTCTGTGTAAAACGCCGATTGCGACTTCCGAAATCACGCCCAAGGTGATTTTTCGGTGGCGGAATCGATTTTGAAAAGGTATCCGGTGACTCCCATGGCGCGATATGTATTCATCACTGGCGGCGTGGTTTCTTCCCTCGGAAAAGGCATCGCGGCCGCTGCACTCGGAGCGCTTCTTCAGGCCCGCGGCTATCGCGTGCGCCTCCGGAAGCTGGACCCCTATCTCAACGTCGACCCGGGCACGATGAGCCCGACGCAGCACGGCGAGGTGTTCGTCACCGACGACGGCGCGGAGACCGACCTCGACCTCG
>CBIMFD010000366.1:0-3077 GCA_966243085.1 uncultured Shinella sp. | reverse complement strand
AGCGCCTCCAGCGCCGTGAGCGCGATCACGGCATAGATCATCCAGCCCTCGACGGCCGCGGCATAGCCGGCAAGGCCGAGGACAGCGAAGGAAAGGCCGATGACCGCCGTGCGGTATTCGCCGAGCCGCGGCACGATGCGCGGCAGCACCAGCCCCATGACGAGCGCGCTGCCGACGCCGAAGACGCCGAGCGAAAAGCCGATCTGCCCCTCGCTCCAGCCATAGCGGTAGGCCGAGACGAAGGACCAGACGGCCGGATAGACGACATGCGCCAGCCCGTAGCAGAAGAAGACGAGACCGACCCACAGCACGCCCGGATACTTGCGCATCTGCAGAAGCGCACCGAGCGGATTGGCGCGCACCAGCTCGAACGGGCGGCGGTTCTTCGCTTCGAGGCTCTCCGGCAGCAGGATCCAGGCAGCGACGAAGTTGAGGAAGGCGAGCGCCGCCGCGCCGTAGAAGGGAATGCGCGGGCCGAACTCGCCGAGAAAGCCGCCGACGACCGGCCCGAGCACGAAGCCCGTGCCGAAGGCGATGCCCATCAGCCCGAAATTCTTCGAGCGCGTCTCGTCCGTCGAGACATCGGCGATGTAGGCGGCGGCCGTGCTGAAGCTCGCCCCGCTGAGTCCCGCCAGAACCCGGCCGACGAAGAGCATCCAGTAGCTCGCCGCCAGCGCGCAGATGAGGTTGTCGAAGGCGAAGGTGAGAATGCAGACGAGCAGCACCGGCCGGCGGCCGAAACGGTCGGAAAGATTACCGACGAAGGGCGCGAAGAGGAACTGCATGCCGGCATAGACGAGCAGCAGCCAGCCGCCGTCGACGGCCGCCTGGCCGATGTCGTCGCCCGTCAACTCACGCAGATAGGTCGGCAGCACCGGCATGATGATGGCGATGCCGATCACGTCGAGGAACATGATCATGAAGACGAGAAAGAGCCCCCGCCGGGCAGACCGGGCATCGACCATGAATACACCTCGAAAAATGAACGGCGCCCACGCGGGGGCAAAATGTCAGGCCGCGTGTTCTATTTCACTTTTTCGAGCGAAACAATCCATGAACATTGCAATTGTTTTGATGCTTCCATCAGCAAAGGCGGGGATTTCGCTGGCATTCGCCGGAAAGGGCGAATCTCAAACATCGCCCTGGAAGGTGTTGCACGCATCGACGCGGCCGCTGTCGAAACCGCGCTTGAACCAGCGGCGGCGCTGCTCGGAAGTGCCGTGATTGAAGCTTTCCGGCACGACATAGCCCTGCATGCGCTTCTGCAGCGTGTCGTCGCCGATCTGCGTGGCGGCGTTCAGCGCCTCCTCGAGGTCGCCGCTCTCCAGGAGGCCCTTCTGCTCGGTATACTTGCCCCAGATGCCGGCATAGCAGTCGGCCTGCAGTTCGACGCGCACGGACATCTGGTTGGCTTCCGCCTCGCTCATGCCCTGGCGCTGCTGGTTGAAGCGCGGCAGGACGCCGGTGAGGTTCTGCACATGATGGCCGACCTCGTGCGCCACGACATAGGCCTGGGCGAAATCTCCGGCCGCGTCGAACTTGCCGGCAAGCTCGTCGAAGAAGCTCATGTCGAGATAGACCTTGTGGTCGCCCGGGCAATAGAACGGACCGGAGGCGGCCGAGGCGAAGCCGCAGGCCGATTTCACCGAGCCGGAGAAGAGCACCATCTTCGGCTCCTCGTAGGTTTCGCCGGCGGCCTGGAAGATGCCGTTCCAGGTGTCTTCCGTCTCAGCCAGCACCGTCGCCATGAAGGCCTTCGTTTCCTCTTCCTGCGGGGAGGAACGCTGGCTTGCGCTTTCCGTCTGCTCGAAGCCCGGCATGGAGACCTGGCCGCCATTGCCCATCACCTGCAAGAGGTCGATGCCCATCATCCTGAAGACGAAGTAGATGACGACGAGGAAGATGATCGTGCCGATGCTCATGCCGCCGCCGGCCCGGCGCGCGCCGCCCATCGGGATGCGGAAACCGCCGCCGCGGCCGCGGCCGAAGGGATTGCCCCCTCCCATCGAGGGGCCTGCTCCACGCTGGTCCTCGATATTGCTCGACTGGCGACGACCTTTCCATTCCATGGCGCATTTCCCCGCTTTGATGGCCGACGAACGCTTGTGGCGTAAATTCGTTCCTCAGCACCCGCTTATAGGGCCTGCCGGGCGGCTTGCAAAACGAAAAGCGGGGTCTCAACGGCGCCGGAAAGCCGCGCCGAAACGCTGTACCCAACCGCCTTTGCGGATGGCGAGCATGCCCGCGGAGACGATCAGCAGCGTGATGACCGCCGCCGCAAGTCCGCCTTTGAGACCGGACGCACCGGAAAAGACCATCCGGCCCATCAGCCGGCCCGGCACCAGCGTGAAGAGGCCGGCGGCGACGATACCGCCGAGATACATGCCCGCGACATGGGCCCGGTGGGCGCGGATATCGCGGCGGCGCGCGGCCGAAATCGCCTTGAAGCTGCCGAAGATGACATAGAGCGACAGGAGGTGGATCGGGCTGAAGCCGAAGACCATGTCGATGCCGTGGATGAAGAAGGTCGAAACGCTCGTCGCCACCATCAGCACCAGCCAGACCTTGCCGAGAAGGCGGTGGGCGGGCGTGCCCTTCGGCCGCGCGAGCAGGAAGGCGCCGAGGACGGCGGCCGGCAGCACGGTCGCGACATGGAACTGGACGGCGAAGGGGGCGGCGAGAAGCGGCGCGAAGGTCATGGACGGGGCTCCGGTGCGGTTGAATTCGCCACCGGCTTGCGCCATTGATCGGTGCGCCCTCAAACGCTTTGGCCCGAACGGACGGAAAACTTCGTGAAAAGCTCCTTCCTGCAATCCGCGCTTCGTGAACTGCAGGTCTTCCTGCACTCGCCGCGCTTCTGGGCGACCTTCGCGGCGGTCGTGCTGATCTTCTGGGTGACGGGCCCCTACGGCACTGCCGACCGGCTTGCCGCCGTGCCGCGCCTCGGCTTCTGGTTCGTGCTCCATGCCGTCGCCTGGAGCATCGCCGTCGTCACCATCGTCCTCGTCGATACGGCGCTCCAGCCGCGCATGCCGAGCCTCCTTGCCCGCATGGCGGTCGGCACGGTCGTCGCGGGC
>CBIMFD010000365.1:0-3096 GCA_966243085.1 uncultured Shinella sp. | reverse complement strand
CGCGGGCGCACCAGACGGCATGGCCGAGGCCGAGCGGCTCCTGCTGGCGGGTGAAGCTCGTCGAACCGGCGACCGGCAGGATGCTGTCGAGCAGCGTGAGTTCCGCCGTCTTGTTGCGCTGGCGCAGCGTCTGCTCCAGCTCGACCTGGATGTCGAAATAGTCCTCGATCACCGCCTTGGAGCGGCCGGTGACGAAGATCAGGTGCTCGATGCCGGCATCCAGCGCCTCGTCCACCACGTACTGGATCACCGGCTTGTCCACGACGGTCAGCATTTCCTTCGGAACGGCCTTCGTCGCCGGAAGGAAGCGGGTGCCGAGACCGGCCACCGGGAAGACTGCTTTGCGCACCTTGCGTGTCTGCGACATTATTCACCTCGTTGCGTCCGACCCCTCATGGGAGGACATATGGCTGGGGGCATAGATTCCAATTGCTATTCTTTTGCAAAGGAAGACGGGGCAAAAGTTTGATGGTAAAGAATTTGTTGACTTCGTTTTTATAAGTTTTGCGTTCAGCCGGTGGTTTGGCGCCATCGTACCGAAATTTAAGAAACGGACACGACAGCCGATGACACAGAATCTGAAAACCGTTCTGCGCCGATCTGCGCTCACCCTCCTCCTGTCGGCAGGCCTTCTCGTCGAGGCCTCCGCTGCCCATGCGGATACGCGCTTCCAGAAATGGATCGCCGATTTCTACCAGACGGCGGCCGCGGCAGGCATCAGCAAATCCACCTACCAGAAGGCGTTTTCCGGCGTCAAGACACCCGATCCGGAGGTCCTGGACAAGGCCGCCTACCAGCCGGAATTCACCCACAAGATCTGGGATTATCTCGATTCGCGCGTCAACCCGTACACGGTGCGCATCGGCCGCCAGATGGCTGCCAAGCATGCCCGCACGCTCGACGCGCTGGAGCGTCATTTCGGCATAGACCGCAACGTGCTGCTCGCCATCTGGTCGATGGAATCGAACTACGGCGCCGTACTGGAGAAGGACGAGCGGCTGCATTACGTGCCGCGCGCCCTCGCAACGCTCGCCTATGGCGACAGGAAGCGCGCGAAATATGCCCGCACGCAGCTCATCGCCGCTCTCAAGATCATCCAGCGCGGCGATATCGACGCGGGCGACATGACGGGCTCCTGGGCGGGCGCGATGGGCCATACCCAGTTCATTCCCTCGAGCTACCTCCTCTATGCCGTCGACGCCGACAGCAACGGCCACCGCGACATCTGGAACTCCGTGCCGGACGCGCTGGCGACGGCCGCCAACCTCTTGGCCAAGAACGGCTGGAGGACGGGCAGGACCTGGGGTTACGAAACCGTCGTGCCGCGCGGCGGCGAGAAATATTCCGGCCAGACGAAGACCCTCGCCCAATGGGCCAAGCTCGGCTTCAAGCGCCCGAACGGAAGCGGCTTCAGGCATGCTTCGGATCGCGCCGAGCTGAAGCTGCCGGCCGATGGCGGTCCGGGCTTCCTGATGATGCGGAACTTCTTCGTCATCAAGCGCTACAACGCCTCCGATTCCTATGCGATGGGCGTCGGCATGCTGGCGGACCAGATCGGCGGATACGGCGGCGTCAAGCAGCGCTGGCCGCGGCCCGACGGCGCGCTGGACATTACGGAGAAGTTCGAGCTTCAGACGCGGCTGAAGGAACTCGGTTATTACGACGGCGAGGTCGACGGCAATTTCGGCTCCGGCTCCAGGGCCGCCATCCAGGCCTTCCAGAACCGCATGGGCCTTTCCGCCGACGGCAAGCCGAGCCAGGCGCTCCTCAAGGCGCTGCGCCGCTGATCGCGGCCGGCGCGTGTGGCAGGGGGCGCTCCGGCGCCCCTTTTTGCTGCGCGGCGCTTTCGCTTGCCGCCGGCATTTGCCATCATGCCGCCACCGAACGCCTGCAGGATGACGGAAAGGCGGGGAGCCTTCGCATGAGCATGAGTATCCGGACCTTCTGCCTCGGGCTCGCCCTTGCCGTCTCGGCGAGCCTTCTTGCCGCGCCCGCCGACGCGCAGGAACGCGTCCAGCGCAAGTCCATCCTCGAACTCCTCTTCGGGTCCCCCAAGCGCAAGGTCGAGGAACCCAGGCCCGCGATCCGCAAGCCCCGCGCGAGCGTGCGCAAGAAGAAGCCGGCGGCCGCCGTTGCGAGGACGCCGGAGCCCGCCGCCATCGAAAAGCTGCCTGACGCCAAAGTCGTGCTCGTCGTCGGCGACTTCATCGGCGGCAGCCTCGGCGACGGTCTCATCACCGCCTTCGAGCAGACGCCCGGCATTCGCGTTGAGCGCCGCACCAACGGCTCCTCCGGCATCGTGCGCGACGACTATTACGACTGGCCGGCAGCCCTGCCCGGCCTGATCGAGGAGACCAAGCCCACCCTCGTCGTCGTCAGCATGGGCGCCAACGACCGCCAGCAGATGGCCCTTGCCGGCGGCAGCGAGAAATTCCGCTCGGAAGCCTGGACGAAGGAATACGAGGCGCGCGTCGCCCGCATCGCCGCGCTCGCCCGGGGAGGCGGCAGGCCGCTCCTGTGGATGGGCATGCCGCCCTTCCAGTCTTCCGCGCTGACGGCGGACATGACGACGCTCAACACCATCTACCGGGCAAGCGTCGAGAAGGCGGGCGGCGAGTTCGTCGACATCTGGGACGGGTTCGTCGACGAGGACGGCAAGTTCGTGATTTCCGGCTCGGATATCAACGGCCAGCAGGTGCGCCTGCGCGGCTCGGACGGCATCAACTTCACCAGGGCCGGCAAGCGCAAGCTCGCCTTCTACGTGGAAAAGGAAATCCGCCGCCTGCTCGGCGACGCCGCCACCGGTCCCGGCCTCAAGGGTGATCTCAAGGATCTGGTCGTGATGACGCCTCCGGCCGCGGACGCCGAAATCACCAAGACGCAGCCCATCAGCCTCGCCGACCCCGCACTCGACGGCGGCACGGCCCTCCTCGGCGGCACGGTCCTCAAGGGCAACGGCAAGAGCCCGCGGGAAAAGCTGGTGGAAAAAGGCGAGACCGCCGATGCCCCGCTGGGGCGGGTGGACGATTTCCGGCTGAAGAAGACGGCGACGCCGTAACCGGCAAAAAGTCCCCCTCTGCCTGCCGGCACCTCCCC
>CBIMFD010000364.1:0-3099 GCA_966243085.1 uncultured Shinella sp. | reverse complement strand
TCCGCAATCTCAAGTGGACGAACATCAAGCCGCAGGTCGACATGATCGAGTTCCCCAAGGGCAACCGCATGATCCTGCTCTCGGAAGGCCGCCTGCTCAACCTCGGCAACGCCACCGGCCATCCGTCCTTCGTGATGTCCGCCTCCTTCTCTAACCAGGTCCTGGCGCAGATCGAGCTCTTCACCAAGGGCGATGCCTACAAGAACGAGGTCTACGTCCTGCCCAAGCAGCTCGACGAGAAGGTCGCCCGCCTGCACCTCGCCAAGCTCGGCGCAAGGCTCACGGAACTCTCGGAGGAGCAGGCCGGCTATATCGGCGTGACGCCGCAGGGCCCCTACAAGGCTGAACACTACAGGTACTGATCCTTACCCGGATTATCCACAACATCTAGAGGCGGCGCGCTTGACACGAGCGCGCCGCCTCTTTTTTGGCCCTGTCCCTTCCCGACGATTCGGGAAGCAGGTATCGTTAAGACATTGATTCGGCGGAAAGATGCGGACCCTTCGCGCCGAATTGGGATGTCTTGTCGATCAGGCGGCAAACGGACGGAGACATACCGGGGATGATGGCGGAAGAAAAACGAGGCCGTTCCGGGCAGGCTTTTGGCATGCCGGAACGGGAATGCGCGCATTCGCTCGCGCTGCAAGACGGCTTTATGGTTAACAGATGGTTTGCGAGCGGCAGGCGCCGTCTCGTATCGGTACTTTCGGCCGGCTCGGCGCTGGCCCTGCTTGCCGGCCCCGCCTATGCGAGCGGCCCTCATCTTGCCACTCCGGAAATCGTCACCGTCTCCATGCTGCTCGGCGTCATGTCGGCGGCCATGGTCTCCGCCATCTGGATGATCCGCCAGCGCGGCCGCATGGAAGCGGAGAACCGCGGGCTGAAGGCGCATCTTTCCGAAGCACGCCACGACATATCCCGCCTCCAGGCCCTCATCGGCGACAAGAACCGCCGCATCGTCGTGTGGGACGGCCTTTCCGGCAAGCCGGAATTCCTCGGCCAGCTTCCGCCGAAGACGGGCGCGCCGCAGGCCGACCGCGATTTCCTCGCCTTCGGCCGCTGGATGAAGCCGACCTCGGCCGCCGAGATCGAGCGCGCCGTCGAAAGGCTGCGCTCGCAGGCCCAGAGCTTCGATCTCGTCGTGGAAACGAACCGCGAGGAGGTGCTGGAGGCGCAGGGCCGCGTTTCGGGCGGACAGGCCTTCGTGCGCTTCGTGGCGCTCAACAACCTGCGCGCCGAGGCTGCCGGGCTGAAGCTCGAGCGTGACCGGCTGGTCGCCGCGCTCACCACGCTGCAGGGCCTTCTCGACCAGATCGACCTTCCCGTCTGGCAGCGCGGCGCCGACGGTGCGCTTGCCTGGGTGAACGAGGCCTATGCGGAGGCCGTCGAGGCGAAGGACGCCACTGAAGCCGTGCGCGAGAGCCGCGAGCTGCTGCCGACCATCGCGCGCGAAAAGATCCGCGCCACCGCGACCTACGACACCCCGTTCCGCGACAAGGTCTCCACCGTCGTGCGCGGCAACCGCGGCTTCTTCGACGTGGTCGATGCGCGGAGTCCGACGGGCTCGGCCGGCATCGCCGTCAACGTTTCCGATGTCGAGGCGGTGCGCGAGGAGCTTGCCCGCACGCTGAAGAGCCATGCGGAAACGCTCGACCACCTGGCAACGCCCGTCGCCATCTTCGACGGCGAGCAGCGCCTGCAGTTCTACAACCAGGCCTTCCAGCGCATGTGGGAGGTCGACATGGCCTTCCTCGAGGGCAAGCCGGGCAACGG
The DNA here is from genome assembly GCA_966243085.1 of uncultured Shinella sp. GTDB lineage: Bacteria > Pseudomonadota > Alphaproteobacteria > Rhizobiales > Rhizobiaceae > Shinella. The sequence goes on along the minus strand of CBIMFD010000364.1, from coordinate 1,326 downwards.
CGAACTGCTCGACCGCCTGCGCGCCGCCGGCAAGCTGCCGGAACAGCTCAATTGGAAACAGTGGAAGGAAAACGCCCTTTCCGTCTACCGCGCGATCGACACGCAGACCGACCTCTGGCACCTGCCGAACGGGCAGACGCTGCGTGTCTTCGCAACAGCCCGCCCGCAGGGCGGCGCAACATGGGTCTTCGAGAACCTGACGGAGAAGGTGGACCTCGAAACGCGTTACAACACGCTGGTGCAGGTGCAGGACGAGACGATCGATCACCTCGCCGAAGGTGTTGCCGTGTTCAGTCCGGACGGGCGCATCCGCCTCTCGAACCCGGCCTTCCGGGCGCTCTGGGGCATCAGTGAGGCCGAGGCGAAATCCGGTACGCATATCCGCGCCATCGAGCAGGCCTGCGCCCCCTCCTACGACAAGCCGGACGGCTGGAAGCGCTTCGGCCACATGATCACCAGTTTCGACGACGAACGGCCCTCCTGCCAGGGCGTCCTGGAGCTGCGCACCGGCCTCATCCTCGACTATGCGGTCATTCCGCTTTCCAACGCCCAGACGATGCTCACCTTCGTCAACGTCACCGACAGCGTGCGCGTGAGCCGGGCGCTTACCGAGAAGAACGAGGCGCTGCGCAAGGCGGACGCCCTGAAGAACGATTTCGTCCAGCACGTCTCCTACGAACTGCGCTCGCCGCTCACCAACATCATCGGCTTCGCCGATCTCCTGAAGACGCCAACCATGGGCGAGCTCAACGACCGGCAGGCCGAATATGTCGACCATATCGCGACGTCCTCGGCAGTGCTGCTCACCATCGTCAACGACATCCTCGACCTTGCGACCGTCGATGCCGGCATCATGGAACTCGACTATGCCGACATCAACCTGACGGACCTGCTCGACGACGTCTCCATGCAGTTCGCCGACCGGCTGCACGACGCGCAGGTGACGCTGGAGATCACCGCACCGGACAATCTCGGCACCATCGTCGCCGACCAGCAGCGCCTCAAGCAGATTCTCATCAAGCTCCTCGCCAATGCCGCGAATTTCGCCCCGGCGGGCAGCGCCATCGGCCTTCGCTGCTGGCGCGAGGGCGCCGATCTCGTCTTCACCGTCTCCGACCGCGGGCCGGGCATTCCGCAGGATGTTTTGAAGACAGTGTTCAACCGCTTCGAAAGCCACGGCCGCCATGGCGGCGCGGGCCTCGGCCTTTCCATCGTCGAGAGCTTCGTGAGCCTGCACCACGGCACCGTCACCATCGACAGCCACGAGGGGCGCGGCACCGAGGTCACCGTGCGCATCCCTTCCGCGACGATGACGGCCTTCGCGGC
>CBIMFD010000363.1:0-3102 GCA_966243085.1 uncultured Shinella sp. | reverse complement strand
AAAGCCCCAAAGACAAACGGCCGCATCGCTGCGGCCGTTCGGAAGGTCGTTTCTGCCGGATCAGCCGTGGGCCACCGGAGCACCCCAGCCGCCCCAGATGTAGATGGCGAAGAAGAGGAAGAGCCAGACGACGTCGACGAAGTGCCAGTACCAGGCGGCGGCCTCGAAACCGAAATGCTGCTTGGGCGTGAAGTCGCCGCGCATGGCGCGCACGAGGCAGACGAGCAGGAAGATCGTGCCGACCAGGACGTGGAAGCCGTGGAAGCCCGTCGCCATGAAGAAGGTCGCGCCGTAGATCGAGTCCTTGAAGGCGAAGGGAGCGTGGGCATATTCGTAGCCCTGCACGAAGGAGAACAGCATGCCGAGCAGCACGGTGAGCGCGAGGCCGTTGACGAGGCCCTTGCGGTCGTTGTGCAGCAGCGCATGGTGCGCCCAGGTCACGCAGGTGCCCGACAGCAGCAGGATGACCGTGTTGTAGAGCGGCAGGTGCCAGGGATCGAGCACCTCGATACCCTTCGGCGGCCAGACGCCGCCGGTATGCGCGGCGCGCGCGGCCTGGATCGCCTCGCCCGGGAAGAGGCTGGCGTCGAAGAAGGCCCAGAACCAGGCGACGAAGAACATCACTTCGGAGGCGATGAACATGATCATGCCGTAGCGAAGGTGCAGCGAGACGACGCGCGTGTGGTGGCCCTCATGGGCTTCCTTCACCGTGTCCGACCACCAGCCGAACATCGTGTAGAGGACGATGAGCAGGCCGATGAAGAACACCCACGGCGTGGCAAGGTCCGCACCGAACAGGTGGAACGAGCCGCCCGAAAGGTAGCGCATGTAGGCGACGCCGCCGAACGCCATGACGAAGGCGCCGATGGAGGCGAGCAGCGGCCACGGGCTTGGGTCGATGATGTGGTAGTCGTGTTTCTTCTGATGCGCATCGGCCATGTGACTTATCCCCGAATGTATCGCGTTCCGTTCCCGGCATAGCCGGAAAAGCATGTCTTTCAAAGTTTCTTCGCGTCGTCCGCCTTGCCTTCCGCAGCCGAAGCAACCGGCTTCGACGCCTCTCGCGGATAGAAGGTATAGGACAGCGTGATCGTATGGATATCCTTCGTCTCCACCGTATCGACGATCTCGGGATCGACGAAGAAGACGACGGGCATTTCCAGTTCCTCACCGGGCTTCAGCGTCGTTTCCGTGAAGCAGAAGCACTCGATCTTGTTGAAATAGGCGCCGGCCGATTCGGGCGTGACGTTGAACGTCGCCTGGCCGGTGGTGGCGACCGACGAGGTGTTACGCGCCTTGTAGAAGATCTGCGTCGTCTCGCCGATGCGGATATTGACCTCGCGCTGCACCGGCTCGAAGGTCCAGGGCAGGCCCGGACCGACATTGGCGTCGAAGCGCACCTTGATCGTCTTGTCGAGAATGACGTCGGAGGCCTGCTCGACGCGTTGCGTCGTGCCGCCGTAGCCGGTGACCTGGCAGAACATGCGGTAGAGCGGCACGGCCGCGTAAGCCATGCCCACCATGCCGATGACGAAGGCGAAACAGATGGCGACGATGGTGCCGTTGCCGAGGCCGCCCTTTCCGGTCTTCTGCGTCTCGCTCATGTCAGCCTGCCATTCCGCCGGCGAGCTTGACCAGCGTGATGATGTAGAAGAGGACGACGAGGCCGAGAAGCACGGCGCCGAGCGCGATGTTGCGGTTGCGGCGCGCCTTCCTCTGGTTTTCGGTGAGATTTACGGTTTCCATCAAAGCCCCCATCCAAGAGATGCGATCAGGTGGTCGAGCATGAGCCCGGAGAAGACCGCGAACAGGTAGACGATGGAGAAGGCGAAGAGCTTCTTGGCCGGCACCATCGCGCGGTCGCCCTCCGGCATGCGCAGCACGCCGACAGAGTACCACACGAAGCCGGCGCCGAGGGCTGCGGCAAAGAGACCGTAGCCGAAGCTGGCGAAGCCGAGGGCGGCCGGCACGACGGCGATCACCGCGGTCAGCACGGCATAGACGAGAATCTGCACCTTGGTGGTGGCCTCGCCGGCGACGTTCGGCAGCATCGGCACGCCGACGGCGTCGTAGTCGCGCATCTTGAAGAGCGCGAGCGCCCAGAAATGCGCCGGGGTCCACAGGAAGGTGATGAGGAAGAGGACGACGCTCTCTATGGAGACGCCGCCGGTGATGCAGGCCCAGCCGATCATCGGCGGAAAGGCGCCGGCCGCGCCGCCGATGACGATGTTCTGCGGCGTCGAGCGCTTCAGCCACATCGTATAGATGACGGCGTAGAAGAAGATGGTGAAAGCGAGGAGGCCGGCCGCCAGCCAGTTGACCGCGAGGCCGAGGATGGCAACGGAGAAGGCCGAGAGCGTCAGGCCGAAGGCGAGCGCCTCTTCCGGGCGAACGCGGCCGGACGGGATGGGGCGCTTGGCCGTGCGCGACATGACCGCGTCGATATCGGCGTCGTACCACATGTTGAGGGCACCGGACGCGCCGGCACCCACGGCGATACAGAGGATGGCGATGGCGCCGATGAGCGGATTGATCGTGCCCGGCGCGACGACGAGGCCGGCAAAGGCCGTGAAGACGACGAGCGACATGACGCGCGGCTTCAGAAGCTCGAAGAAATCACGCGGAGACGCTTCGGAGAGGTAGACCTCGCCGCCGCCCGGAACCGTTTCGTGATGCTCGATGACCGCCATGTTCTTTCCGTATCGTTCCGTTGTCGGAGCGGGCAAGCCTCATGCCTCCCTCCTCCGTCATCCGCCGGTGTCCTTCAAGTCGAGGAGCCGCCGTTGCCGGCGGCCCCGATCTTTCAAAGACCTTACTTGATCTTCGGCAGTTCTTCCCACTGGTGGAACGGCGGCGGCGAGGAGAGCTGCCATTCCAGGGTGTTCGCACCCTCGCCCCACGGGTTGTCGCCGGCGACGCGCTTCTTGGCGAAGGCTTCGGCAACACCGAAGAGGAAGATCAGCACCGCGACGGCCGAGATGTAGGAGCCGTAGGAGGAAACCGCGTTCCAGCCGGCAAAGGCATCCGGATAGTCGATGTAGCGGCGCGGCATGCCGGCAAGGCCGAGGAAGTGCTGCGGGAAGAAGATCAGGTTCACGCCGA
>CBIMFD010000362.1:0-3132 GCA_966243085.1 uncultured Shinella sp. | reverse complement strand
TGAAGCCCGCCGTTGAGGCCGATGAAAAGAGCGGGGTTCTCCGCCTTCAGCCGGCGCACGAGGCCGTAGTCGAGCGGCGGGATGTCCCGGTTCTCCTTCGGCGAAAGCCCCTGCAGCCAGGCTTTGCGCGCGTGGACCCAGACGGCATCCGTGCCGGCGGCCGAAACGCGGGAGACGAGGTCGCGCAACGCCACCTCCGGGTCCTGGTCGTCGACGCCGATGCGGCATTTCACGGTAACGGGGATGGCGACCGCCGCCTTCATCGCCGCCACGCAATCGGCGACGAGCTGCGGCTCGCGCATCAGGCAGGCGCCGAAGGTGCCGGATTGCACCCGGTCCGAGGGGCAGCCGACATTGAGGTTGATCTCGGCATAGCCGAACCCCTCGCCGATCCGCGCCGCCTCGGCGAGCTTTTGCGGATCGTTGCCGCCGAGCTGGAGCGCCACCGGCCGTTCCACCGCATCGAAACCGAGCAGCCGGTCGCGGTTGCCGCGCAGGATCGCGTCGGCGACGATCATCTCGGTGAAGAGCAGCGCGTTCTTCGTGAGCTGGCGCGCGAAGACGCGGTAGTGCCGGTCCGACCAGTCGATCATCGGGGCGGTGGCGAAGATCTTCGTCCCCGTCTCCACGGCCTGCCGGTAGAATGTGCCTCGCTTCGTCATGGCCGGGCTCATACTCCATGTGCGGCGGAAAAACCACCCTCGGCCTTTCCCCGCCACCGCGGATGGGTGCTAGAGTGCGGCAAGACTCGAACCGCCGGAGGATGCCGATGCCGCTTTATGCCCTTGAGGACCGGGTGCCGACGCTGCCCGCCGAGGACCGCTACTGGGTGGCGCCCGACGCCAATGTCATCGGCAAGGTGATCCTCGGCGAGGATGTCGGCATCTGGTTCGGCGCGACGCTGCGCGGCGACAACGAGCCGATCATCGTCGGTGCCCGCTCGAACATCCAGGAGGGCGTCGTCGTGCATACGGATCCCGGCCGGCCTGTGGTCATCGGCGAAGGCTGCACCATCGGCCACGGCGCCATCGTCCACGGCTGCACCATCGGCGACAATTCCCTGGTCGGCATGGGCGCGACGGTGCTGAACGGCGCGGTGATCGGCAAAAACTGCCTCGTCGGCGCCAATGCGCTGGTGACGGAAGGAAAAATCTTCCCGGACAATTCGCTGATCGTCGGCTCGCCCGCCAAGGCCATCCGCACGCTGGACGACGAGGCCATCGAAGGCCTGAAACGCTCGGCCGAAAGCTACGTGCGCAACTGGCAGCGCTTCAAGAAGGGCCTGAAGCCTCTCGCCTGAAATCAGGCACAGCCCGCACAGGTGCCCCGGATCTCGATCGTCGTCTTGCCGGTCTTGAAATTGCGGTCGCGGGCAAAGCCCTTCAGCCGTTCCTCGATCACATGGTCGTGGAACTCCGTCACCTTGCCGCAGGTCTCGCAGATCGTGAAGGCGGTGAGGCCATGGGCGTGGCAGTCCTCGTCCGGATGGGCGCAGGCGACGAAGGCGTTGATGCTTTCGAGCCGGTGCACGAGGCCGAATTCCAGCAGCTTGTCCAGCGCCCGGTACACCTGCAAGGGTGCGCGGAACCCGCTGTCGCGCAGCTTGTCGAGGATGGAATAGGCGCTGAGCGGGCCGTCGGAATGCGACAGCACGTCGAAGACGAGGCCCTGGTTGCGCGTCAATTGCTGCGTGGTCATGCCGGGCCTTTCTGGCTTGCCGCCGGATGCTCCGCTCCGCCGGTCCTCGGCTTGGCCAGCAGGCTCAGAATGAAGAGGCCAAGCGCTGCGACCACGATCGAGGGACCGGAGGGCGTGTCGAATTTCAGGGAACCGAAGAGCCCGCCGATGACGGCGAGCGCCCCGATGAGGGATGCGAGCACGGCCATGATTTCCGGGCTCGTGGAAAAGCGCCGCGCCGTCGCGGCGGGGATGATCAGCAGCGAGGTGATGAGGAGAATGCCGACGATCTTCATGGCGATGGCGATGACGAGCGCCATCAGCAGCATGAAGGCGAGCCGCGCCCGCTCCGGCTGCAGGCCCTCGGCCTCGGCGAGTTCCGGGTTGACCGTCGAGGCGATCAGCGGCCGCCACATCCAGATGACGGCGAAGAGCACGAGAATGCCCCCGCCCCAGACGAGATCGACGTCGGCGCGCGAGACGGCGAGGATATCGCCGAACAGGAAGCCGACGAGGTCGATCCGCACCCAGGTCATGAAGGAGACGATGACGAGGCCGATGGCGAGCGTCGCATGGGAGAGGATGCCGAGCAGCGCGTCGGTGGAAAGCGTGCCGCGCTTCTGGAGCAACAGCAGGAGGATGGAGACGGTGGCGGCGACGGCGAAGACGCTGAGGAGGAGATTGAAGCTCATCAGCAGCGACAGCGCGACGCCGAGCAGCGCCGAATGCGCCATCGTGTCGCCGAAATAGGCCATGCGCCGCCAGACGACGAAGCAGCCGAGCGGACCGGTGGTGAGCGCAAGGCCGACGCCGGCGACGAGCGCGCGCAGGAAGAAATCGTCAAGCATCGCGCCGCTCCCCTTCGCTGGCGGCGGGCGCCGGACCGTGGTCATGGCCGCAGGCGCAGTTCGGCCCGGGCGTATGGACGATGCGCATCGGCCCCGCCTTGCCGCCGCTCGGCAGGATATCGCCGTGGTGCCCGTCGTCCGGCCGGCAATCGCTGGTGATCGAGCCGTCGGCATGCAGCACGCGGCCGTCCGGCAGGTGCGTATGGTCGTGGTGATGGTTGTAGAAGGCGAGCGTCTGGCCGGCCCGCGCGCCGAAGAGCCGCAGATATTCCGGGCTCTGGCTGACGGTCTCCGGCGTGCCGCAGCAGCAGACATGCCCGTTGAGGCAGATGACGGTGTCCGTCTCGGCCATCACCACATGCAGGTCGTGCGAGATCAGCAGGATGCCGCAGCCGGTCGTGTTGCGGATGGTCTTGATGAGGTCGTAAAGCGCGATCTCACCGGAAAAATCGACGCCCTGCACCGGCTCGTCGAGCACGAGGAGGTCGGGCTTGCGGGCGATGGCGCGGGCGAGCAGCGCGCGCTGGAACTCGCCGCCGGAAAGGTGCTGCACCTCCGCGCGGGCAAGATGGCGGATGCCGGTCGCCTCCAGCGCCGCGTCGATCTC
>CBIMFD010000361.1:0-3144 GCA_966243085.1 uncultured Shinella sp. | reverse complement strand
CCTGAAGGAATATAAGGGGAAAACCTATGCGCTTTCCTCCATTCCGGAGGGGGACAAGGCGACATACGATATGATCTCGAAGGCCGACACGATCGGCACCTTTCAGATCGAGAGCCGCGCGCAGATGTCCATGCTGCCGCGCCTTCAGCCGAGGGAACTCTACGACATCGTCATCCAGGTGGCGATCGTGCGGCCGGGGCCGATCCAGGGCAACATGGTGCATCCCTATCTGAGGCGGCGGCAGGGACTGGAGGATGTCGAATATCCCAAGCCAGAATTTGAAAAGGTCTTGAAACGGACGCTCGGTGTGCCCTTGTTTCAGGAACAAGCCATGCAAGTCGCCATCGAATGCGCCGGCTTCGAGGCGGGCCGCGCCGATCAGTTGCGCCGGGCGATGGCAACGTTCAAGCAGACGGGCGGCGTGGACAAGTTCCGGGATGAGTTGCGCGAGGGCATGGTCGGCAAGGGATACGCTCGGGACTTCGCCGAGCGCATGTGCCGCCAGCTCGAAGGCTTCGGCTCCTACGGCTTTCCGGAAAGCCACGCCTACAGCTTCGCCATCGTCGCCTATGCCTCGGCTTATGTGAAGTGCCATCACCCGGAGGTTTTTTGCGCGGCCCTTCTCAATTCACAGCCCATGGGGTTCTACGCTCCCGCGCAGATCGTGCGCGATGCGCGCGAGCATGGGGTGGAGGTGCGGCCGGTCTGTGTCAACGAAAGCCGATGGGACTGCACGCTGGAGCCAGCCGGGGAGGAGGGGCGTCTTGCCGTGCGCCTCGGACTGCGGCTCGTGAAAGGACTGAACAACAGGGAGGCGGGCGACGTCATTGCCAGGCGGGCGGATGAGCCCTTCGCCTCCATCGACGATTTCTGGCGCCGCTCGCGCCTTCCCGCCGAAACGCTGGTGCGCCTTGCCGAGGCGGATGCCTTCCTGCCGTCGATGGGCCTTTCACGCCGCGCCGCGCTCTGGGCGATCCGCGGCCTTCGCGACGAGCCGCTGCCGCTCTTCACCGCCGCCACCGAGCGGGAGGCGGCGACCGTGCCGGAACTTGCCGAGCCCGCCGTGACGCTGCGGCCCATGGCGGCGGGCGGCGAGGTGGTGGAGGATTACGGCCATGTCGGCCTGACGCTGCGCGCCCATCCGGCGAGCTTCCTGCGCGAGAGCCTTTCGCGCCGCCGCTTCCTCTCCTGCGCCGAGGCGGTGCGGCTGAAAGACGGGCAGGCGGTCGAGACGGCCGGCATCGTTCTGGTGCGCCAGCGGCCGGGCTCGGCCAAGGGCGTCATCTTCTTGACCATCGAGGACGAGACGGGCATCGCCAACCTCGTCGTCTGGCGCAAGATTTTCCTCGCCTACCGCCCCATCGTGATGGGCGCGCCGATGATCGGCGTGAAGGGTCATATCCAGCGCGAAGGTGAGGTGGTGCACATCGTCGCGCGGCAGATCGTCGACCTTTCCGCCGATTTTGCCACCATCGGCCGGCGCGGCGACACGGGGCTGGAAGGCGCAGGCCACACGGAGGCGATCCGCGTCAGGTCCCGCGACTTCCATTGACCGCATCCCTCACATGAAGTCGCGCGGGACCGCCTTCTCGAACCGCTTCTCGGAGATCTGCGTCTCGCCCTCATAGGCCCGGACATGGGCGGAGATCAGCCAGTCTGTCGCGGTGCAGGCGATGGTCGCCGTCGAGACCGTGCGCACGAACCAGCCGGGGCGCTGCATGTCGCAGGTCCAGACGGCCGTGCCGGTCATGGAAAGCGGATCGTTTTCGGCGATCGACCAGAGTTCGTCGCGCACCTGCCGCGTGGCGAGCCCCGTGCCGGGATGCTCGTAGAGGCCGGTATCCTCGTAGATCGTATATTCGGTGAGACCGTTGGTCAGGTCACGCTCCACGCCGCGCGCCGTTTCGGCGGGCGCAAGCTCGGTGTATTTCGGCAGCGGATCGGGGTTTTCCGGCTCGGCAAGCGCGATGACGCGGTGGTCGCCGAGCTTCGGCAGGGCAAGGCCGAGCGAGGCGAGGTCGATCGTCACGCCGGCATCCACCGGCGGCGGCAGCACCATCGGCCAATAGGCGGTGGAGAGCGACAGGCGGATGCGATGGCCGGCGCGGAAGCGGTAGCCCATGGCATCGAGCACGAGGCGGACGCGCACCTTCTTCCCGCGCGGCATGGCCTTCGGCGCGGCATTGCCGTCGCGATGGGCGAGGTTGAGGACGCCGAAGGTGACGCGCGTCGCCGTGCCGTCCGGATGGATGTCGACGAGGCGGGCGCAGAGATTGGCGATGTCGGCCTCCGTCGCGACGTCGAGTTCCAGCACCGGCTGGCCGAGGAAATCCTGCGCTTCCTCGAGCGGGGCGGTCTCGATCACCAGCGAGCCGGCATCGTCGCCCCGTTGGTCGAGCGCCATTTCGGCATCCGGTTTCAGCGTGAACCATTCGCCTGCCATGGTGCCGGTATCGAGCGGCGATCTGATGTAGCGGTTATGGCCGGCGGCGCCGGCAATCGGCATGCCGGGCGCAAGCGCGCCGTATTGCTCCACGTAGAAGGTCGCCATGTCCGGCGTCTCCCAGCGGTCCTTGGCGATCCAGAAGCCGGGATCGGCCTCGCGGCGCAGCGCCGGGCGCGCGGCATCCTGGATATAGGCGCGCACCTGCGGGGTCTTTTCCGCGCCGTTCGCCTCACCGCGCAGCCAGCAGTTCCACCAGGCGATGGCCTCGGCGTGGAAATCCATGCGCGGCTTCGGCCAGGCGAAATGCGGATACTTGTGGATCCACGGGCCGATGAGGGCCTTCGCCCTGTCGCCGAGCCCCTCAACGGCCTTCAGCGGCGTGCTGCGATAGCCGTCCGCCCAGCCGGCGATGACGAGCGCGGGAACGGGAAAGCCCGGAAAATCCTCCGCGATCGAACCGTGCTTCCAGAAGGCGTCGCGGCGCTGGTGCTGCAGCCATTCCTCCAGGAAGAAGGGCTCCTTCTCCAGCCGCTCCAGCCACATCGCCTTCCAGCGCTCGCCGACCATTTCCGGATCGGGCGAGCGGGACTGGTAGGCGAGCATGGTCGCGGCCCAGGAAAGCTGGGCGGAAAGATGCGTGCCGTTCTTGTAATGAATGTCGTCGTTGTAGCGGTCGACGGTGGAGGCAATCGAGATGA
>CBIMFD010000360.1:0-3160 GCA_966243085.1 uncultured Shinella sp. | reverse complement strand
TTCCACATGGCGTTGCAGCTCCGGCGAGAACCACTCGACCACGGGATTCACATAGACGCGCTGTGAGGCGGGGCCGTCGAGTTCGATCACGGTCAGCCGTTCGAGGATGCCGGCATGGGCGGCGGTGATACCGATGCCGGGCGCGGCGCGCATCGTCTCGGCAAGGTCGCCCGCCAGTGCCGCAAGGCGCGCGTCGAAAACCTCCACCGGCTTGCAGGGCATGCGAAGGCGGGGATCGGGATAGCGCAGAAGGGGAAGGATCGCCATGAGGGGCTCCGGCCGGTTGGTCCTGTCTCTTCCTATCCTGTTTGCGCCGGTGCGAAAACGCCGGCGGTGCGAATCGTGCGATTTGCATGAAATTGCAACAGCTTGCGAAATTTTTCCCGGCGACGCCCATTTGCCGCTTTCGGCGATGGACCGGCCGAGCGCTTTGCGCTAGCACGGGGCATGCGGCGCGGAACGAGGCGCCGCACCAACCCTGCAGCAATTCCGTCGTCCCAGCCCCCGCTGACGCCCGGGCCGGGCGACCCCGGCAAGAGGAGCGGCCCGATGGAAGACACCGGCGACGATAGCCGCGTTCTCGAAACCGAGGCAGGGCACAGCACCTTCGACGGCGAGGATATCTATGCCGAGGACGGTTCGATCCGCTCGGACTTCCTCATGCATGTCGGCGCGGCCATTGCCGACGGCGACCTCTTGTTCCTGCGCCGCCACGTCGCGCGGCTGCACGAATCGGAAATGGGCGACCTTCTGGAGGCGATCCAGCCGGAACAGCGCCGCCAGCTCGTCTCGCTGCTCGGCGCGGACTTCGACCTTGCCGCGCTGACCGAGGTGGACGAGGCGATCCGCCTCGATATCGTCGAGCACCTGCCGAACGAGCAGATCGCCGCCGCGATCGGCGAGATGGATTCGGACGACGCCGTCTACATCCTGGAGGACCTCGACCAGGAGGACCAGGAAGAGATCCTCTCCAAGCTGCCGTTCACCGAACGGATCCGCCTGCGCCGCTCGCTGGACTATCCGGAAAGCACGGCCGGCCGGCGCATGCAGACCGAATTTGTCGCCGTGCCGCCGTTCTGGACGGTCGGCCAGACGATCGACTATCTGCGCGAGGATGCGGACCTTCCGGAGAGCTTCTCGCAGATCTTCGTCATCGATCCCACCTTCCGCCTGCTCGGCGCCGTCGATCTCGACCGTATCCTGCGCACGCCGCGCGGCACGAAGATCGAGGCGATGATGCGCGAGACGAACCACCCCATCCCGGCGGAGATGGACCAGGAAGAGGCCGCGCAGCTCTTCGAGCAGTACGACCTGCTCTCCGCCGCGGTCGTCGACGAGAACGGCCGCCTCGTCGGCGTGCTCACCATCGACGACGTGGTGGACGTGATCCAGGAAGAGGCCGAGGAGGACTTGATGCGCCTCGGCGGGGTCGGCGACGAAGAACTGTCGGACAGCACCATCGAGACGGTGCGCTCGCGCGCGCCCTGGCTGCTGGTCAACCTCCTGACGGCCTTCCTCGCGGCCTCCGTCATCTCGCTGTTCGAGGCGACCATCGAGGATATCGTGGCGCTCGCCGTGCTGATGCCGATCGTGGCGGGCATGGGCGGCAATGCGGGCTCGCAGACGATGACCGTGACGGTGCGCGCGCTCGCCACCCGCGACCTCGACATCCACAATGCCTGGCGCGTCGTGCGGCGCGAGGCGGGCGTCGGTTTGCTGCACGGCCTCGCCTTCGGCCTGATGATCGGCCTCGTCGCCGGCTTCTGGTTCCACGACGGCAATATCGGCCTCGTCATCGCGGCCGCCATGATGATCAACATGTGCGCGGCGGCGCTCGCCGGCATCATGATCCCGATGCTGCTCGACAGGGCCGGCGCGGACCCGGCCGTCTCCTCCAGCGTCTTCGTGACGGCGGTGACGGATATCGTCGGATTCTTCGCGTTTCTCGGGCTTGCGACCTGGTGGTTCGCCATCCGCTGAGCGAAAAAATTGACTTATACGTAAAAGTCAATAAAATGCCTGCCCAGAGAAGATCGGAGCAGGCGTGGACAAGTTTTATACCATAACCGAGCTGACGCGCGAATTCGGGGTTTCCACCCGCACCTTGCGCTTCTACGAGGACGAGGGGCTGATCAATCCCGAGCGGCGCGGCCGCACGCGGCTTTTCCGGCCGGCCGACCGCCGGCTGATCCAGGAAATCCTGCGCGGGCGCCGCATCGGCTTCACCATTGCCGAGATCCGCGAGATCATCAAAGTCTACAAGGACCCGCCGGGCGAGGTGGGCCAGCTCGAAATGCTGATGCAGAAGGTCAGCGAAAAGCGCGAGGACCTGCGCCAGAAGCGGCGCGATATCGAGGAAACGCTCGCCGAGCTCGACAATGTCGAGGAAGCCTGCCTCACGCGCCTTGCCGAGATCGGCGTCGGCACCTGAGCTAGATCCAGCGCGCCGTCCCGTTGCAATAGCGTTCGAAATCGATGCCGAAGCGCGAGAGGAGATGCAGTTCCTCGCGCTTGATGGCGACGATGTTCGTAAGCGCGGCCGCCGCCATCGCCGTCACGATGCACCAGGGATTGAGCATGACGAGGCCGAGGCCTGCGGTCGCCAGCGTATAGCCGAGATAGATGGGATTGCGCGTGAGGCGGTAAGGGCCGCGCGTCACCAGATGGGTGGAGCAGCGGTTCGGCATGATCGCCGTCTGGCAGTCGAGCAGGGTGCGCATCGCCCAGACATCCAGCACCGCCGCCGTCGCGATCAGCACGCCGCCCACCGCCCGGGCGATCCAGACCTCCGTCTGCGCCGTCTCGAGCGGACACCACGCCTGGAGCAGGAAGGCTGCCGCTATGGCCGCGGCATAGATCAGCGGCGGCCAAGGAAAGGCGAGTGGCTTCACGCGATAGGCGTTCATGATCCTACTCCTTGAGGTCGGGCCTCGTTTCGGCATTTGCCGTGCATTGCGACGAGATCGCCGTGATGCGCTCGTCCGTGGTGACGTCGATTGCGCCGCTGTTGAGGTCGGCGAAGAGGTTTGCCTGCTGCAGCCTGTCGAGCGTGCAGCCGCAGAAGCTCTCGCAGAAGCCTCCGTCGCGTTCGTTGGTGCAGGCGCTGGTGCAGCTCTTCATGTAGCTTTCGACGGGATCCGGCGCGGGCGCGGGAAAGACG
>CBIMFD010000359.1:0-3166 GCA_966243085.1 uncultured Shinella sp. | reverse complement strand
AGGAGACACAGCCCCTCGCCCGGCTGCGCCGTTTCCGACTGGAGGCGGTTCTGGCGCGCGGGTGCGGGGCTGTGTTTATATGAGCCATTCGCAGACCTGGAGGAACCGCATGCCGCCCATCGCCGATCCGCGCGCCTTTCTCGAAACGCTCTTTTCCGCCGCGGTTTCCGCCGCCGATCCGGACAAGGTGCTGGCCGCCAACCTGCCGGAAAAGCCGAAGGGCCGCACGGTGGTGATCGGCGCGGGCAAGGGCGCCGCGCAGATGGCCCGGGCCTTCGAGCGCCTGTGGGACGCGCCGCTCACCGGCGTCGTCGTCACGCGCTACGGCTATGCCGTCGCCTGCGAGCGCATCGATATCCTCGAGGCCGCCCATCCCGTGCCGGACGACAGCGGCCTCATCGCCTCCGGCCGGCTGATGGCAGCCGTCCGGGGCCTTACGGAAGACGACCTTGTCGTCGCCCTCGTCTGCGGCGGCGGCTCGGCTCTCCTGCCCGCGCCCGCCGGCGACCTGACGCTCGCCGACGAGATCGCCGTCAACAAGGCGCTGCTTGCCTCCGGCGCGCCGATCAGCGCCATGAATGCCGTGCGCAAGCAGGTCTCGCGCATCAAGGGCGGCCGGCTTGCCGCGCTCGCTCATCCGGCCCGCGTCGTCTCGCTCGTCGTTTCCGATATTCCGGGCGACAATCCCGCCCTCGTCGCCTCCGGCCCGACCATCGCCGACGATACCACCCGTACCGACGCGCTGCGCCTCATCGAGCGCTACCGCCTCGACCTCCCCGAAGCGGTGATGCGCCATATCCGCGACGGCAAGGACGAGCCGCCGCTGCCCTCCGATGCGGCCTTTGCCCGCAACGAGGTGAAGCTGGTCGCCTCCGCCGCCGTCTCGCTGGAGGCCGCCGCGGAGGCGGCGAAGAAGGCCGGCGTCGAGGCCGTCATCCTGTCCGATGCCATCGAGGGGGAAGCCTCCGAGGTCGGCCGCGTCCACGCCGCCGTCGCGGCGGAAGTCGTGCGACGCGACCGGCCGTTCCAGAAACCCGTCGTCATCCTTTCCGGCGGGGAGACGACGGTGACGATCAGGGGTAGGGGCAAGGGCGGGCGCAACGGCGAGTTCCTGCTGTCCTTCGCCTGTGCCACCGATGGGCTCGACGGCCTCTTCGCACTTGCCGCCGATACGGACGGCATCGACGGTTCTGAGGACAATGCCGGCGCCTTCTCCGACGGCACCACCGTCGCCCGCCTTGCCGACAAGGGCAAGGACGCCGCCGAATACCTTGCCCGCAACGATAGCTGGACCGCCTTCGACGCGCTCAGTGACCTCTTCGTGCCGGGCCCGACCGGCACCAACGTCAACGACTTCCGGGCGATCCTCATCCAGTAGCCCGAACGAAAACAGCCCCGGCTTGCCGGGGCTGTCTTGTCGTCCGAGGAAAAGTGGCGGGCCTTACGCGGCCGGCTGCTTCGTCTTGCGCAGATAGGGCAGCACCGTGTCGAAGGAGCCGAAACGGGCGATGGCGTCCTCGTTGGAGATGCCGCCGCCGATGATCACGTCGTCGCCCTGCTGCCAGTTGGCGGGCGTGGAGACCTGGTGCTTGCTGGTGAGCTGGATGGAATCGATGGCGCGCAGGATTTCCGCGAAGTTGCGGCCGGTGGACATCGGATAGGTGAGGATCAGCTTGATCTTCTTGTCCGGGCCGATGACGAAGACGGAGCGCACCGTGGCGTTGTCGGCGGGCGTGCGGCCTTCCGAGGTGTCGCCGGCGCCGGCCGGCAGCATGTCGTAGAGCTTGGCGACCTTGAGGTCCTTGTCGCCGATCAGCGGATATTCGACGTCGAAGCCGGTGGCGGTGCGGATGTCGGCCTTCCACTTGACGTGGCTTTCGACCGGATCGACGGAAATGCCGATGATCTTGACGCCGCGCTTGCGGAACTCGCCGTCGAGACCGGCCATGGCGCCGAGCTCGGTGGTGCAGACCGGCGTGAAGTTCTTCGGGTGCGAGAAGAGCACGGCCCAGCCATCGCCGATCCAGTCGTGGAAGCTGATCGGGCCGGCCGTGGTTTCGGCGGTGAAGTCCGGAGCGGTGTCGTTGATGCGAAGGCTCATGGGATCGTCCTCTCTGTCGTGCGGGGCGCGAGCATAAGCCCGCAGGAATGGGTCCGCAGGTTAGATAGAACGAAAAACAGGGCTTGCCTATAGCGGCGGCGGCCCGGGTAGAGGGCGGAAAGAGCGCATCTTTGCGCCGATTTCGCCGGTGGCAAGAAGTCGTTCGGCAAGCGCCCGTCACGGCGCCAAACCGTTCTCCCGGAGCGGCCGGGCGTGGAAAGGCGATTTTATTTCCAATGCAGCCGGATTCCGCCTCAATCGTCGATTTCGGCGCGTCCGCTCGTCAGGTCCACGATCAACCGGCCGATTTCCTCCGCTTTTTCCGCCGGAACGCGGAAGGAAAGCCGGGCACCGCTTTCGTGGAAGGTCTCGTCGTCCATCACCAGCCCGGCGAAGGCCGAAAGCCGCGCCTTGACCAGCGCGAGGTCCGAAAAGCCGAGCGAGACGGAAAGCGCGGCCCGCTCGACATATTCCGTCTTGGCCCCTGCGCGAAGGCACGCCGCCGCCGTGCCGCCATAGGCGCGCATCAGGCCGCCGCTGCCAAGCAGGATGCCGCCGAACCAGCGCGTGACCACGACCAGCGTGCGGTCGAGGTCCTGCCCGTCGATGGCCTGCAGGATGGGCTTGCCCGCCGTGCCGCTCGGCTCGCCGTCGTCGCTGAAGCGATAGGCCTGCCCGATGCGCCAGGCCCAGCAATTGTGGCTTGCCGAGGTGTCCGAGACCTCCGCCAGCCGCGCCTTCGCTTCCGCCTCGCTCTCGACGGGGCAGGCAATGGCGAGGAACCGGCTCTTGCGGATGTCCTGCTCGAAGATTTCGGTGCGGTCCAGCGTGTACACGGGGGTCTTCGTAGCCCTTCCGCACCGGCCCTATCAAGGGCGTAATAGCGCACAATTTTTATGGACTATTGACTGCTGCCACGATTTCGCCATGATGATGACCGGACCCTTAACCAGCACGGAAGCGATGGCATGATGTATCTCGGTGGCGTGACGCTCGGCTACTTCAACCTCTATCCGCCCGGCTTCCAGCCGAAGACCGAAGGCGCGCGCCGCGAGACGGAGACGG
>CBIMFD010000358.1:0-3183 GCA_966243085.1 uncultured Shinella sp. | reverse complement strand
CGACGTCATGGATGCTCTGCGTGGTCGAACGGTCGATCCGCTGGGTCTGGGCCGAATCCGGCGAAACACCCTGGTAATAGTCGCCACCGGCGAAGGCGGCGGAGACACCGAGAAGGGAAGCGGCTGCGAGGGCAGCGGTGAAGGTTGCCTTGATGGTCATTGTCTTTGTCCTTGATAGGGATGGTCAGTCTTGGGAGGGGTGGGCGTGGCCGTGAGGCCGCGCCTTACTGCTGCTTGGAGACGCCCTGGTAGTAGTCACCGTTGGCCGGGCCGACATCGGCGCTCGACGGAGCAGCCTTGGCGCCGTCGAAGGCGACGTCATGGATGCTCTGCGTGGTCGAACGGTCGATCCGCTGGGTCTGGGCCGAGTCCGGCGAGACGCCCTGGTAATAGTCGCCACCGGCGAAGGCGGCGGAGGCGCCGAGGAGGGAAGCGGCTGCGAAGGCGGCGGTGAAGGTTGCCTTGAAGGTCTTGGTCATGGTGGTCGTCCTTTCCTATATGTGATGGTGGAAGCGGCGGTGCGGTGTTGCTGATTGCCGGGGCGGGCCGTTTCGGGGGCGCTCACAGCTCTCTTTGCTTCAACAGTTCCGACATCGTCATTCCCTTTGGTTGACTGGCGGAAGCGGGTTTGCCGCTTTCGTGAATTAAAGATGGTCCCTCAATTTGTGGGCCGCAAGGGTGTGCTTTTGGAAACAACTGTCAACGTTTCCTGAACAGTGGAAATCCTCGTTTGACGCGGGATCGCAATCCGGCGAATTTGAGAAAAACCGTCTGAACGGACGGTTAAATTCGGCAGCAAGCCGAAAACCCATCTAACTGTTTTTAATATGAAATTTTAAAAATACGTCTCAAGCAGCTCTTACACATATGGCGTAGAAGCAGCGAAAATGAGCGGCGTTTACAATTGTGGCGGTAAAATCCAGATCGACGATTTCAAGAGTTTCACGAATGTGTGACACGCGAAAAATTCGGCGCGAAACGGCCCGCCGCGCGTCCGGAAATATGTCAAAACCGTGACGGACGCAGCCGCCGAACGGCTCCGCCTGCCCTCCCCGGAGGGAAATGATTCCTCTTCCGAGTTCCTCAGCCGGCCCGCAGGTAATGTTCCGTCAGCTCCGTCCAGAAAGCGGCGCCGACCGGCAGGAGGTCGTCGTTGAAATTGTAGCCGGGATGGTGGAGCGAGCGGTCGTTCTCGCCGCTTCGCCCGCCGAGGAAGAAGTAGGTGCCCGGCCGTTCCTTCAGCATGTAGGCGAAATCCTCGCTGCCCATGAAGGGCCGTTCGAGATCGACCACCTTGTCGGCGCCGGCAAAGCGGACGGCGAGGTCGCGCACGAGGTCGGTCTCGGCCTTGTGGTTGATGGTGGCGTCGTAGAAGCGCTGGTAGTCCACCGTGGCGCTCATGCCGTAACTTTCCGCCTGCCGCGCTGCGATGAGGCGGATGCGGCGCTCCAGTTCGTCGCGGACGGCCGGATCGAAGGAACGGATGCCGACGACGATCTCCGCCCGGCTTGGGATGACGTTGCTCGCCGAGCCCGCATGGAACGAGCCGACCGTCACCACGGACGGGTCGAGCGGGTGGATGTTGCGCGAGACGATCGTCTGGAGCGCCATGACGATGGAGGCGCCGCAGACGATGGGATCGAGCGTCTCCTGCGGCTCGGCGCCATGGCCGCCGACGCCGTTGACGGTGATGCGCGCCTCGTCGACCGCCGCCATGATCGGGCCGTCCCGCAGCGCGAACTGGCCGAAGGGCAGGTTCGGCTCGTTGTGGAGCGCGAAAACGGCATCGCATGGGAATTTCTCGAACAGGCCCTCTTCCACCATGATCTTCGCTCCGCCGAAATTCTCCTCCGCCGGCTGGAAGATGAGATGCACCGTGCCGTCGAAATTGCGGCGCTCGGCAATCGCCTTCGCCGCGCCGAGCAGCATGGCGGTGTGCCCGTCATGGCCGCAGGCATGCATCTTGCCGGGTGTCTTGCTGGCATAGGCAAGGCCGGTCTCCTCATGGATCGGCAGCGCGTCGATATCGGCGCGGATGCCGATCGACTTGCGGCTGGTGCCGTTGACGAGCGTCGCGACCAAGCCCGTCTTCGCAAGGCCGCGTGTGACCTTGTAGCCGTAGCTTTCCAGATGACGGGCGACGACTTCGGATGTACGCACCTCCTCCAGTCCGAGTTCGGGATGCGCGTGCAGGTCGCGGCGGATCGCCACCATTTCCGGCATGGAATTGAGAAGGGTGGAATGGATCGTCATGTCAGGCTCCCCGCGTCGGGATCTTGCTTTCAAAATAACGGAAGCCCACCACCAGCACGGCGGTGAGGCAGAGATAGATGAGCGCCAGCAGCAGCAGCGGCTCATAGGTGATGTAGGTCTCCTGCCGCACCTTGGAGACGACGGCATAGACGTCGATCACCGTGATCGTCGCCACCAGGGGCGTCGATTTCAGTTGCAATACGGTCTCGCCGTTTAGCGTCGGCAGCGCCCGGTGCACGGCGCGCGGCAGCCAGATGCGGCGGAACAGGGTGAAGCGGCTCATGCCGTAGGCGCGCGCCGCCTCCAGTTCGCCCGCCGGAACGCCGGCAAAGGCCCCGCGCATCACCTCGCCCTCATAGGCGGCGAAGGAAATGGTGAGCGCGGCAACGCCATAGGGCCAGGCCTCGCGCAGATAGGGCCAGAGGAAGGAATTGCGGATTTCCGGAAACTGCGGAAACAGCGAGCCGAGGCCGTAATAGAGCAGCCAGAGCTGGAGGAGCAGCGGCGTGCCGCGCACGATGGTGCAGAAGCCCCGCGCCAGCGCCTTCAGCGGCCATGGCCCCGTTACCTGCACGAGGCCGATCGGCACGGCGAGAAGGAAGCCGAGGACCGAGGTGCTGGCGAGCATGAGCAGCGTCACGCCGACGCCGGAGACGAGGCGGCCGGAATATTTCGGCAGCCAGTCCCAGCGCATGAACCAGGCGACAGAGAAGACGAGGAGCGCGGCGATGGCGATCAGCACGATGCGGTGCGGCTTGAAGAAGCTATCCTTGCGGGGAAGCTCGGTCAGCGCCACGGCGGGAACGGTCTCCTCGTTCATCATGCCGGCTCCGCCATGCCGCGCCGGTAGCGGCGCTCGACGAGAGCGATCAGCACGTTGGAGACGAGCGTCAGCATGAGATAGAGCACGCCCGCCGCGCAGAAGAAGAG
>CBIMFD010000357.1:0-3190 GCA_966243085.1 uncultured Shinella sp. | reverse complement strand
TCCCCCCTTGTGGGGGAGATGCCGGCAGGCAGAGAGGGTCTTTTACGCGGCAGGCCTGTCACTTGAGGGCGTCGTGACCCTATCCCCGACTTCTCGTCGAGGAAGCGGTGGCGGCAGCCGGATGAGGGGCGCGGTCCAGTGCCGTTCCCTTGCATGCGGCAGGGGCTCGCAGCGTTCCCCATCCGTCAGCACCAGCCCGGCATCGCGCAGCAGGCGCCTGTCCCCGCGCGCGATGAGCATCCGCAGCGCCGCCCGTTCCGCCCTTTCCCGGCGATAGCGCTTCCACATTTCCGGCAATATCCTCAGAATTGTCATGCCTTGCGCCTTTCCTTCTGCGCAGAGCCAAGCAAAGCCGTAGACATTTCACAAACGAATAGCGATGATGGCAGGCATCAGGAAAAGAGATGGCGCCATGTATCCTCCTCTCGAAAGCGATCTCCTGCGCATCTTCGTTGCCGTCGCGCAGGCGGGGAACGTCACCCATGCGGCCGAAAGGCTCGGGCGGACACAATCGGCCGTCAGCATGCAGGTGCGCAAGCTGGAGGATTCGGTCGGCGCCATGCTCTTCGAGCGCGGCCCGCGCGGGGTGGGCCTGACGGCGGACGGCGAACGGCTCTTGCCCTATGCGCGACGTATCGTCGGCCTCGTCGACGAGACGACGGCCGCCATGCGCACGACACCGCTCGACGGGCCGGTGCGCGTCGGCATTCCGGAGGAATACAACCAGACGGTCCTGCCGGCCGCGCTTGCGGCCTTCGCCGGGAGCCATCCGGGAACGGAGGTGACGGTGCTGTGCGGCTATACCGCCCAGCAGCTTGCGGCGCTGGAGGCGGACAAGCTCGACCTCGCCGTGATCTTCGACTGGTGCGACGGCATTTCGGGCGAAGTGCTCGCGGTCGACCCGACCGTCTGGGTCACGTCCATTGCCCACAGCCGGCATCTTGAACGGCCGATGCCGGTCGCGGTCTATTGGCGGTCGAGCTGGTGCCGGGAATTTGCGCTGCGTTCGCTGGAGCGGCATGCGGTCCCGTACCGTATCGCCTATACCTGTGATACGAGCGGCGGGCTGCGCTCGGCGGTGACGAGCGGGCTCGCCGTCGCGCCGCTTTCGCGCAGCACCCTGCCGCCGGGCACGCGGGAATTGACGGCCGCCGACGGCTTTCCGCCGATCGATTCCTCGCGCGTCGTGCTCAAGCGCAATCCGCGCCGTAACGGGCCGGCGATCGACGGCATGGCCGAGAGAATCCGCACCGCCTTCGGGCCGCTGGCGCTGGCCGATCAGGCCTTCGGATAGGCGTGCTCGAGCCCGCCCGAGCGGGTGAGGCCAGCGCGGAAGGCGGCAAAGGCCGCGTGCTGGCTGGAGCGGGCGATTTCCATGAGCCGGATCTGCAGGCGGGCGGGCGCGGTATCGCCCAGCCATTCGCCGAGCCTTTCCAGCTTCAGCGAATTGAGGAAGCGAGCCGTGGCGGCACGGTCGAGGTGGAGGGCAAGGCCTTCCAGCAGGTTCTCGTCCTGCTGCGGATTTTCCATCAGCAGGCGCAGATAGGCCTCGTCGCCCTCACCGAGTACGCCGAGCTTGTCGGCGACGGTCGCCCGGTCCGGAAAGGCTGCAAGATCGGCACTCATGGCATTCCCCCAGAATCGTCTCCGTTCTGGATAGGACGCGGCGGAAAGCGCCGCAAGCATGGCTCCGAATTTTGGATTTAAAATCCAACATTGACAAAGTATCCACGATAGGCTTGTTTGCCGCCATGCAAACCAGAACGAATGCCGAAACGCTGCTCCGCCGGCATGCCGCCACGGCCGCGGCCATCTCGACCCTCCTTCACCCCCATGCCGAGGTCGTGCTGCACGATCTCGAAACGGGGTTGATCGCCGGTATCTGGAACGCCTTTTCCGGGCGCAGGCCCGGCATGGAATCGCTGGTGGAAGATGAACCGGAGGCGGCCGGGGACGACGGCGTCTACGGCCCCTACGAGAAGACCGGCACGGACGGGCGTCGCCTCAAATCGGTGACGGCCGTGCTGCGGGACGGGGAGGGGCGCGCCACCGGCCTCCTCTGCATCAACATGGACGTCTCGCATTTCGATGCGGCGGCGAAGATGCTTTCCGCCTTTGCCGGCACCTCGGCGCCGCGGCCGCCCTCGCTCTTTGCCGGCGACTGGCGGGAGGAGATCAACATGGCGCTGCACGACTGGCTGCGCGGGCAGGGGCTTTCCCTTTCGGCGCTGCGCAAGGCCGAGCGCGTGGCGCTGGTCGCGGTGCTCGATGCGCGGGGCCTGTTTGCCACCCGCAATGCCGTCGATCATCTCGCCGGCCTCATCGGCGCCTCGCGCGCCTCCATCTACAATTACCTCGCCGAAGCCCGGCGGCCGAACGACAAGGACGAGACCCCGTGACCACGCTGCCGGATTTCCGCCTCGAAACCCATTTCTCGCGCTGGGAGTTTTCTGCGCGCCACCACATGACGGCGAGCGATGCCGAGACGATGACCATGGCGGAACTGCTGGCGCTCGCCGGACCGGAGGACCTTGAGGCGTGGGAGCGCGTCTCGCTCGGCTATACGGAGACCTGGGGCGCTCCGGCGCTGCGCGAGACCATCGCCTCGACCTACGACACGCTGTCCGGCGCCGATATCCTCACCTTCGCCGGTGCGGAAGAGGGGCTTTACTGCGCCATGCTGGCGCTGCTTGCGCCGGGTGACCATGCCATCGTCACCGTGCCGAACTACCAGTCGATGGAGACCATGCCCGTCACCATCGCCGGCAACGTGACGGGTGTCGCGTTGCGGCCGGAGAACCGCTGGCAGCTCGATCTCGACGACGTGCGCGCTGCGCTCCGCCCGGAAACCAAGCTCATTGCCGTCAATTTCCCGAACAACCCGACCGGCGCCGTTGCCGATCCGGAGATTTTCCGCGGCCTCGTCGCGCTCTGCGCCGAGCGCGGCATCCATCTCTTTTCCGACGAGGTCTATCGCGGGCTAGAGGTCGATGCGGCAAAGCGCCTGCCGCAGGCGGCGGACCTCTTCGACAGGGGCATCTCGCTCAACGTCATGTCCAAGGCCTACGGCCTGCCGGGCCTGCGCATCGGCTGGATCGCCAGCCGCGACCATGCGCTGCTCGAACGCATGGAGAAGATGAAGCACTACCTCTCCATCTGCAACGCGCGCCCCTCGGAGGTGCTGGCCGGC
>CBIMFD010000356.1:0-3209 GCA_966243085.1 uncultured Shinella sp. | reverse complement strand
GTTCCTGCCGCAGACCGGCAAGGAGGCGGCTTTGCTCTTTGCCCATGCGCTGCGCGCGAACCGGGCCGTTTCTCCTGTTCCCGGCCTTCCGGCAGGCGTGCGGGTGACGGGGAGTTTCGGCGTTGCGGAAATCGGCGGAAGCGAGCCTCTGCGCTTTGCCATGCGGCGCGCCGACGACGCGCTCTATGCGGCGAAGAATGCCGGGCGCGACTGCGTGCGCGAGGCCGGGCCGCCGGCCGTCGTGCTGGACGTCGTCCGTCAGGCCAATTGAAAAAGCCCGGCGGCGGAACCGTCGGGCTTTCTGACTTTCGTTTTCGCGCCGGTCAGCGGATGCGCTTGGCGGCCGGCTCCGGCGTCAGTTCGCCGGCAAGACGGCGGTCGAGATAATCCTCGCATTCGGCCATCAGCGTTTCCGTCTGGCCGTTGAAGAAGTGGTTGGCGCCCGGCACCGTGCGGTGCGTGATGAGGATGCCCTTCTGCGTCTTCAGCTTTTCGACGAGGCCGTTGACGTCTTTCTCCGGGGCCACCTTGTCGGCATCGCCGTTGATGATGAGGCCGGAGGACGGGCAGGGCGCGAGGAACGAGAAGTCGTAGATGTTCGGCTGCGGGGCGATCGACATGAAGCCTTCGATCTCCGGGCGGCGCATCAGGAGCTGCATGCCGATCCAGGCGCCGAAGGAATAGCCGGCGACCCAGCAGCTCTTGGAATCGGGGTGGAGGCTCTGCACCCAGTCGAGCGCGGAGGCCGCATCCGACAGTTCGCCCGCACCGTGGTCGAATTCGCCCTGCGATCGGCCGATGCCGCGGAAATTGAAGCGCAGCGTCGTGAAACCGCGCTTCTGGAACATGTAGAAGAGCTGGTAGACGATCTGGTTGTTCATCGTGCCGCCGAACTGCGGATGCGGGTGCAACACGATGGCGATAGGGGCGTTCTTCTGCTTGGACGGCTGGTAGCGGCCTTCAAGGCGACCGGCGGGTCCGTTGAAGATGATTTCGGGCATTCTTACTCCGGCAAGCTCGCGTTCGGAACGGATTCTTGTCAACTGAAGTCTTGACGAAAGCACTCAGCTTTTCTAGAACCTAGTTTAGAACTATTCGAAACTGATGGGCGCATGTCGGGCGCCGTGAGCTTGGTGTCATAAGGCAAGCCCGGCGGAAATTTCAAGAAAAATGCGCCGCCGCGAATTCAGCGCGCGCAGACGGACTGCCAATGACGAAGACGGAGCGCACATATCTGGACTGGAATGCGACGGCGCCGCTTCTGCCGGCGGCGCGGCAAGCCGTTCTCGCTGCGCTCAACATGACCGGCAATCCGTCCTCCGTCCACGGCGAGGGCCGGGCGCTGCGCATGCTCGTGGAAACCGCCCGCCGGGACGTCGCCGCGCTGGTCGGCGCCGCGCCCGCCCATGTGATCTTCACGAGCGGCGCGACGGAAGCCGCGAACCTTGTTCTGACGCCGGACTACCGGATGGGCCGTACGCCGCTTGCCATCGGTCACCTCTATGTGTCCGAAATCGAGCATCCGGCCCTTCGCGAGGGCGGGCGCTTTTCGCGGGAAGACGTGACGACCCTTCCCGTCACTCGCGCCGGCATCGTCGATCTCGACGCGCTGGAAACCCTGCTGCAAGGCCACGACAAGGCAAAGGGCCTGCCGATGGTGGCCGTCATGCTCGCCAATAACGAGACGGGCATCGTCCAGCCGGTGAAGGGGGCGGCGGAGATCGTGCATCGCCATGGCGGGCTCCTCGTCGTCGATGCGGTGCAGGCTGTCGGCCGCGTGCCCGTCGATATCGAAGCGCTGGAGGCCGATTTCCTCATCCTCTCCTCGCATAAGCTCGGCGGGCCGAAAGGGGCGGGCGCGCTCGTCTCGCGCGGCGAGGTGCTGATGCCGGGGCCGCTCATCCGCGGCGGCGGGCAGGAAAAGGGGCATCGCTCTGGTACGGAGAACCCGGCGGCGCTCGCCGGCTTCGCTGCGGCGACCCGCTTTGCGGCGGCCGATCTTGCCGCGCGCAATGCCGGGATCGCGGCGCTGCGCGATAGCCTCGAGGCGGGCATGCGCATGGCGAGCAATGATGTGATCGTCCACGGCGCGGATGTCGAGCGCGTCGCCAACACCTCCTTCTTCAGCCTGCCCGGCCTGAAATCGGAAACGGGGCAGATCGCCTTCGACCTCGAGGGCATCGCGCTTTCGGCAGGTTCGGCCTGCTCGTCCGGCAAGGTCGGGCAGAGCCATGTTCTGACGGCGATGGGTTTCGATGCCGCGCTCGGCGGGCTTCGCGTCTCGCTCGGGCCGGGCTCGACCGAAACCGATGTTGACCGTTTTCTGGCTGCGTTTTCGCGCATTCTGTCGCGGCGGCGCGCGGCCTGAAGGAATCTTGCGGAAACTCAAGTTTTCGCTTGCCAAAAGGTGGGAAAAGCCGCCTTTGGCGCTTACATAACCGGCGGGAGGCCCGCCACACGTTGACAAACTGCCGGACCTTGGATCCGGCAAGATTGGAGAACGACATGCCTGCGGTGCAGGAAACGATCGATCAGGTCCGTCAGATTGACGTCGACCAGTACAAGTATGGCTTCGAGACGACGATCGAGATGGACAAGGCCCCGAAGGGCCTTTCCGAGGAGATCATCCGCTTCATCTCCGCCAAGAAGGATGAGCCCGAATGGATGCTCGAATGGCGCCTGGAGGCCTATCGCCGCTGGCTGACCATGGAAGAGCCCACCTGGGCGCGCGTCGACTATCCCAAGATCGACTTCAACGACCTGCATTATTACGCCGCGCCGAAGAACCAGAGCGGCCCGAAGTCGCTGGACGAGGTCGATCCGGAACTTCTCAAGACCTATGAGAAGCTCGGCATTCCGTTGCGCGAGCAGGAAATCCTTGCCGGCGTGGAAAAGTCCAAGATCGCCGTCGACGCGGTCTTCGACTCGGTCTCCGTCGTCACGACCTTCAAGGAAGAGCTGAAGAAGGCCGGCGTGATCTTCATGTCGATCTCCGAGGCCATCCGCGAGCATCCCGACCTCGTGAAGAAGTATCTCGGTTCCGTCGTGCCGACGACCGACAATTTCTATGCGACGCTCAACTCCGCGGTCTTCACCGACGGCTCCTTCGTCTTCGTGCCGAAGGGCGTCCGTTGCCCGATGGAACTGTCCACCTACTTCCGCATCAACGAGAAGAACACCGGCCAGTTCGAGCGCACGCTGATCATCGC
>CBIMFD010000355.1:0-3224 GCA_966243085.1 uncultured Shinella sp. | reverse complement strand
CCGTAGCGGGCGTAGATGTCGGTATAGTCCTTCGCCTCCGGATAGAGCGAGGTCGCGAAGGCGATCTCGTCCTTGTTCTCCGAAAGATGGGTCTGGACGTAGCAGGTCGGATGCTCGGCGACGAGGGCCTGGCTCATCTCCATCTGCTCCGGGGTCGAGGTGATGGCGAAGCGCGGGCTGATGGCATAGCGCGCACGGCCGCGGCCGTGCCATTTGGCGATCAGAGCCTTCGTCTCGTCATAACCCTGTTGCGGCGTGTCGCGCAGCGCGTCCGGCGCATTGCGGTCCATCATCACCTTGCCGCCGATCATGCCCATGCCCCGCGCCTCGGCGGCCGCGAAATAGGCATCCACGCTTTCCGGATGCACCGAGCAATAGGCGACGGCGGTGGTCGTGCCGTTCGAGAGGAGCTCGTCCATGAAGCGGTCGGCGACGGCCGCCGCATGGCCGGCGTCGCAGAACTTCTGTTCCTCGACGAATATATAGCTATTCAGCCATTCGAGGAGCTGCGCGCCGTAGGAGGCGATCGCCTGGGTCTGCGGGAAGTGCAGGTGCGTGTCGATGAGGCCCGGCAGGACGAGGTTCGGCCGGTGGTCGGCCACCGCGACATCCGCGCCGGCGCGCCCGCGCACCTCCGCATAATCGCCCGTGGCGACGACCTTGCCGCCGCGCACGAAGACGGCACCGTCCTCGAAGTAGCGCCAGGCGGCCGTGTCGTCGATGCCCTGCGGCTCGGCGAAGAAAGTCAGCACCCGCCCGCGGATCAGGATCTCGCTCATTGCGTCTTCTCTCCGTTCACCGCGCTTTCGTACCAGGCGACGATCAGGCGGCGCTCCTCATCGGAAATCTGCGTGACATTGGCGGGCGGCATGGCATGCGAGCGGCCGGCCTGCAGGTAGATCTCACGGGCATGGGCGGCGATCTCGCCGTCCGTTTCCAGCATCACGCCCTTGGGCGGCGAGATGATGCCCTCCCAGCCGGGCTCCTTGGCATGGCACATGGAGCAGCGGCCGAGAACGGTGTCGCGCACCTTCGGGAAGGCTTCCGCCGTGACGAAGGGCTGGGCGACGGCCGAGACCTTGTCGGAGGGCTCGCCCGACAGAACCTTCGGCACCGTCGAGAGCCACATGATGGCGACGAAGAGGAGCGCGGTCGCAAGCCAGGTCCAGGTCGGGTTGCCCGTATTGGCGTGGCGGGTGTTGAAGTAATGGCGGATCGTCACGCCCATCAGGAAGACCAGCGAGGCGATGATCCAGTTGTACTGGGTGCCGAAGGCCAGCGGATAGTGGTTCGACAGCATCAGGAACAGGACGGGCAGCGTCAGGTAGTTGTTGTGCGTGGAGCGCTGCTTGGCGATGCGGCCGTATTTCGGATCGGGCTTGCGGCCGGCGATGAGGTCGGCGACGACGACGCGCTGGTTCGGCATGATGATGAAGAACACGTTGGCCGACATGATCGTCGCGGTGAAGGCGCCGAGATGCAGGAAGGCGGCGCGGCCGGTGAAGACCTGCGTATAGCCCCAGGCGACGACGACCAGGATGAAGTAGAGCGCCACCATCAGCCGCGTGTTGTCGTTGCCGAAGGGCGACTTGCAGATGAGGTCGTACATGATCCAGCCGAAGGCGAGCGAGCCGAGCGAGATGGCGATGGCCACCGGCTTCGAGACGTCGAGGACGTTCGGATCGATCAAGAAGAGGTCGGCGCCCGCGTAATAGACGAGACAGAGCATGCCGAAGCCGGAAAGCCAGGTGGCGTAGCTCTCCCATTTGAACCAGACGAGGTGCTCGGGCATGTGGGCCGGCGCCACAAGGTATTTCTGGATGTGGTAGAAGCCGCCGCCATGGACCTGCCACTCCTCGCCATAGGCGCCCGGCGGCAGATCGGGATGCTTCTTCAGGCCCAGGTCGAGGGCGACGAAGTAAAAGGACGAACCGATCCAGGCGATGGCTGTGATGACATGAAGCCAGCGGACGGCGAACATTACCCAATCCCAGGCAATGGCGTATTCATACATGGGGGACCTCCTCCCGATTGTCGTCTATGTGTTTGCCATCAACGCATTTTTGCGGAAATCCCGGCGAATCCCCAACACTTTCAAAAAAAACTAAAAGATGGCCGCCCACTTTGCTCATTCCGCCAATATGCTAGAAAGAGCGCATGTCCTATCTCGATAATGTACGCGTCTTCGTTCGCGTGGTCGAACTCGGTACCCTTTCGGCGGCGGGGCGCGATCAGCGCGTAACCCCGGCGGTCGCCAGCAATCGCATCAAGGAACTGGAACGCCATCTCGGCGTGCGCCTCTTCAACCGCACGACGCGGAAACTTTCCCCCACCGAGCACGGCCGGGTCTTCTACGATGGCGCGGTGAAGATCATCGAGGCGGTGAACGAGGCTGAGGCCGCCATCGCCGACCTCTCGCGCAATCCAAAGGGGTCGCTCAGGATCACCGCGCCGCTCGGCATCGGCCGGCGCCTCATCGCCTCGGGCATTCCCGAATTCCACGACAAGTATCCCGATATCGAGGTGCGCGTGCGCCTGTCGGACCACAATGTCGATATCCTGGCCGAGGGCGTCGACGTCGCCTTCAAGCTCGGCGTGCTGGAGGATTCGAACCTTCGCATGCGCGGCATCCTCAATTGCGAGCGCGTGCTCTGCGCCTCGCCCGAATACCTTGCCCGGCGCGGCACGCCCGTAAATGCCGATGCGCTGATCGCCGACAAGCACGATTGCCTGCTGCTGCGCTATCCGGGCTCGAAGGAATATTTCTGGACGCTGGTGACGCCGGAAGGCGCGCGCAAGTTCGAGGTCGCCGGCCCCTATGACAGCGACGACGGGGACGTGCTCACCCAATGGGCGCTCGAAGGCCGCGGCATCATCAACAAGCCGCTCTTCGAGGTGAAGTCCCACCTTTCCGAAGGCCGGCTGGTGGAGATCCTGAAGGATTGCCCGCCCGCCTCCGTCCAGCTCGCCGCGATCTATCCGCACAAGCGCTTCCAGGACCCGAAGGTGCGCCTGATGATCGAGTTCATGGCGGAGCGATGTCAGCGGCTGATCGGCCGCCTTCTCGGGGAAGAGCCCGAAGGCGAGGCCGAAGCCGAAGCGGAAGCCGTCAGCGGCTGACCGCCGGGGCGGCGCCGGCCTTCGCGCCGGCCCACAGGAGCGCGGCGGTCGTGATCTCGGCCGCGGCAAGCGCCGCGATGACCGCCGGGCGCTTGTCCTTCACC
>CBIMFD010000354.1:0-3229 GCA_966243085.1 uncultured Shinella sp. | reverse complement strand
TCCCCCACAGGGGGGGAGATTGAATCGTGGCACCGCCTTGCCTCAAGCCGATCTCCCCCCTTGTGGGGGAGATGCCCGGCAGGGCAGAGGGGGGTAATCAGGGGCACGCCCATCACCACACCTCCTCCGCCACCCCGGCAAACCCCGTCATCCTCAACTCCTGCACCCCTTCCAGCCTCAGCGGCTGGTGGGTTGCGGCGATGACGATGCCGCCGTGGGCAAGGTGGGCGGTGACGAGCCTGGCGAACATGTCTTCCGCCGCGGCGTCGAGCGCGGCGGTGGGTTCGTCGAGGATCCAGACGGGGCGCCAGGCGACGAGCAGCTTGGCCATGGCCATGCGGCGCTGCTGGCCGGCGGAGAGATAGCCGAAGGGAAGATGGGCGATGCCGCCGAGGCCGACCGCTTCGACCGCCTCCTCGACCGGGACGCCTGCGCCGCCGGCCGTATCGCCAAGGAAGGCCCTCCAGAAGGAAAGGTTCTCCTCGACGGTGAGCTCCCGCTTCATCGCGTTGCGGTGGCCGAGATAATGCGCGGCTTCACTGATGCGCTCTATCGCGTGCGGTGCAGCAAGAAGTTTCGCCGAACCCGACCGGGCCGGCAGGAGCCCCGCCAGCACGCGCAGCAGCGTCGACTTGCCGGAGCCGTTCGGCCCCTTGACGACCAAGGCTCCGCCGCCGGCGATTTCAAAGGAAATATCCCGGAAAATCAGGTCCTCGCCGCGCGTGGCGCTCAACCCCTCGGCGACGAGCCGCATGGTGCTTCACTTTCCCTTTACGACCTTGGTCGCAACGCAAAAAATTGTCCCGATTTGCGCTTACGCGCTCTGGATCGTTCCTTAGAAATTATCTATAACGCCCGCAACACGCCAGCGGTCGGCGTGAATTTCATCCAAGCGCCGAACACGGGAATGATTTCCGCGTACGGACAGCGGAAATGGCCGCACCCGCATCCCATTCGCGCTAAACGCGCACGGGCGTTCGTACGTCAGCTTTCTGGCGACCAGACGGAACGGGGTATAAAGTGTACAAATCCCTAGACAGTTTCAATTGTCGTTCGACCCTTACGGTCAACGGCACCGACTATGTGTATTACAGCCTGCCCAAGGCTGAAGCGAACGGCCTTGCCGGCGTCTCGAAGCTGCCCTACTCGATGAAGGTGCTTCTTGAGAACCTGCTGCGCTTCGAGGACGGCCGCTCCGTCACGAAGGATCATATCCTCGCCGTCGCCGAATGGTTGACGAACAAGGGCACGGTCGAAAACGAGATCGCCTATCGCCCGGCGCGCGTGCTGATGCAGGACTTCACCGGCGTTCCCGCCGTCGTCGACCTTGCGGCCATGCGCGACGCGATGGTCTCGCTCGGCGGCGACCCCGAGAAGATCAACCCGCTCGTTCCCGTCGACCTCGTCATCGACCACTCCGTCATCGTCGACGAATTCGGCACGCCGACCGCCTTTGCCCGCAACGTGGAGCTGGAATACCAGCGCAACGGCGAGCGCTACCGCTTCCTGAAATGGGGCCAGCAGGCGTTCAAGAACTTCCGCGTCGTTCCTCCGGGCACGGGCATCTGTCACCAGGTCAATCTGGAATATCTGGGCCAGACCGTTTGGACCAAGGAAGAAGACGGCGAGATCGTCGCCTACCCGGATACCTGTGTCGGCACGGACAGCCACACGACCATGATCAACGGCCTCGGCGTTCTCGGCTGGGGCGTCGGCGGCATCGAAGCCGAAGCCGCCATGCTCGGCCAGCCGGTCTCCATGCTCCTGCCGGAAGTCATCGGCTTCAAGCTCACGGGCAAGCTCAAGGAAGGCGTCACGGCGACCGACCTCGTGCTGATGGTCGTGCAGATGCTGCGCAAGAAGGGCGTTGTCTCCAAGTTCGTCGAATTCTTCGGCCCCGGCCTCGACAACATGACGCTGGCCGACCGCGCGACGATCGGCAATATGGGTCCGGAATACGGCGCGACCTGCGGCTTCTTCCCCGTCGATGCCGAAACCGTCAACTATCTCACCATGTCCGGCCGCGAAGAGCAGCGCATCGCCCTCGTCGAAGCCTATTCCAAGGCGCAGGGCATGTGGCGTGACGGCGACGGTTCTGACCTCGTCTTCACCGATACGCTGGAACTCGACCTCGGCGACGTCGTGCCGTCCATGGCCGGCCCGAAGCGCCCGGAAGGCCGCATCCCGCTGGAAAACATCGCCTCCGGCTTCGCCGCCGCGCTCGAAAGCGACTACAAGAAGCCGGGCCAGCTTGCCAACCGCTATGCCGTCGAGGGCACGGACTACGACATCGGCCATGGCGACGTCGCCATTGCCGCCATCACGTCCTGCACCAACACGTCCAACCCCTCGGTGCTGATCGCCGCCGGCCTTCTTGCCCGTAACGCGGTTGCCAAGGGCCTGAAGACGAAGCCGTGGGTGAAGACCTCGCTTGCACCGGGATCGCAGGTCGTTGCCGAATACCTTTCCAAGTCCGGCCTCCAGAGCGACCTCGACAAGCTCGGCTTCAACCTCGTCGGCTTCGGCTGCACGACCTGTATCGGCAATTCCGGTCCGCTGCCGGGCCCGATCTCCAAGACGATCAACGACAAGGGCCTGATCGCTGCCGGCGTGCTTTCCGGCAACCGCAACTTCGAAGGCCGCATCTCGCCGGACGTGCAGGCGAACTATCTCGCCTCCCCGCCGCTCGTCGTCGCCTATGCGCTTGCAGGTTCGGTCCAGAAGGACCTGACGAAGGAGCCGATCGGCGAAGATCAGAACGGCAATCCGGTCTACCTCAAGGACATCTGGCCCTCCTCCAGGGAGATCCAGGAGTTCATCATGAAGTACGTCACGCGTGAGCTCTACGCCACGAAGTACGCCGACGTCTTCAAGGGCGACGCCAACTGGCAGGCCGTGCAGGTGCCGGCGGGCCAGACCTATACCTGGGACGACCAGTCGACCTATGTGCAGAACCCGCCCTACTTCGTCGGCATGGGCAAGGTCGGTTCGGGCGTTTCCGACATCAAGGGCGCGCGCGTCCTCGGCCTCTTCGGCGACAAGATCACGACCGACCACATCTCGCCGGCCGGTTCGATCAAGGCGGCCTCGCCTGCCGGTGCCTATCTTATCGATCATGGCGTGGGCGTCGCGGACTTCAACCAGTACGGCACGCGCCGCGGCAACCATGAAGTCATGATGCGCGGCACCTTCGCCAATATCCGCATCCGCAACCACATGCTCGGCCCGA
>CBIMFD010000353.1:0-3240 GCA_966243085.1 uncultured Shinella sp. | reverse complement strand
TCCCAGCATGAAGGCATCCGCGACGTGGCGGAGCGGCGCGAGATCGACGTCGGATTTGCCTGCCTTCACGATTTCGGCGAAGCGCTTGTAGAGCATCGGATATTCCTGCTCCGGTTCCTCGTGCACGAGCTTGTCGTCGATGGCGAGTTTTGCGCCGCCTGCCGACAGAACCATCGCGCCGGCATCCGTCTCGGCGACGATGTCCCAGCTCTGCTTGCCGGTCTGGCGCCAGTCGAACTCGGCGGCAAGGTCGAGGCCCTTCGCATCCGAGAAGGTCATGGCGGCGGCAATCGGCGCGTCGCGGTTTTCCGGGAATTCGAGCGTCGCGGCGGTGATGAAGACCGGGCGCGGCAATATATGCGTGACGATCGAGAGCGCGTTGATGCCCGGATCGAAGACGCCGAGGCCGCCGGCCTGCCATATCCATTCCTGGTTCGGGTGCCAGTGGCGCACGTCCTCCTTCCAGATCACGCGCATGGAGCGGATCGTCGTGCCGGCAAGGAAGCTCTTCGCGGCCTCGACGGCCGGCGCATAGCGCGAGTGCCAGCTCGCAAACAGCGAAACGCCCTTGGCGGCGGCGAGCGCTTCGAGATCGGCCACTTCCGAAAGCGTCGCGCCGGGCGGCTTTTCGAGGAAAACGTGCTTGCCGGCGGAAAGCGCCTTCTCGGCGGCCTCGTAGCGGTATTGCGGCGGCATGCAGAGCGAGACGGCGTCGATGGCGGGGACGGCCGCCAGCATTTCGTCGATGGACTTGAAATTGTCGATGCCGTCCACCGTCCCGTGGCGGCTTGCCGCGGCGATCAGCCGGTAGTCGGCGTTCCTGGCGACGGCCGGAAGATGCTGGTCGCGCACGATCTTGCCGACGCCGACGATTGCGAGATTGATCGGGGACATGGGGCGGTCCTCATTTGTATGATGATTTGGCCGCTGTTTTAGCAGAACCTTCGGCCGCGGCAAGAGCCGCCGTGCGCTGAAGCCTGCCTATCCTTTGTGCAAAGAAGCGGCGGGTGTATTCGCCTTTCGTCTAATGCCGGCTCTCAGGCCGGGAAAACCGGGCCGCGGGGTTGAAACGGCTCTTGAAATCGGCACTGTGCCTGTGCTTGGCAACAAACCAATAACATGCCAGGCGGGGAGGAGTTTTCATGAAGACGCTGCTGGTTTTCAGCCGGCTCATTGACGCAATCACGGAAAATATCGGAAAGGCCGTTGGCTGGCTGATCCTGGTGGCCGTTCTCGTCAGCGCCGGTAATGCCATCGTTCGCAAGGTTTTCAACACATCGTCAAACGCCTGGCTCGAGGCGCAATGGTATCTGTTCGGCGGCGCCTTCATGCTCGCCGCCGCCTACACCCTGGCGCAGAACGAGCATATCCGGATCGACGTCGTCTACGGCAAGTTCTCGCGCCGGGTGCAGCACTGGATCGACCTTCTCGGCCATTGCCTTTTCCTGATGCCCTTCGTGCTGCTGATGGTCTATTACCTCGTGCCCTATGTCCTGATGTCCTTCCATTCCAAGGAAATGTCGTCCAGCGCCGGCGGCCTCATCGTCTGGCCGGC
This sequence comes from uncultured Shinella sp., assembly GCA_966243085.1. Classification (GTDB taxonomy): domain Bacteria; phylum Pseudomonadota; class Alphaproteobacteria; order Rhizobiales; family Rhizobiaceae; genus Shinella. Next base: position 1,685 of record CBIMFD010000353.1, on the reverse strand, counting down.
CAAGGCGATCCTGCTGGCCGGCTTCGTGCTGCTCGCCTTCCAGGGCGTGTCCGAGATCATCAAGAAGATCGCCATCATGCGCGGCGACATGGAGGACCCGACGCCCTACGTCTCGTCCCATGCCCCGCTCGAAAGCGCCGTCGCCGAGGAGAAGGGCGCATGATCGAGTTCATCGCACAGAATCTTGCGCCGATCATGTTCGCATCGCTGATCGTGTTCCTGCTGCTGGGCTATCCGGTGGCTTTCGCGCTCGCGGCGAACGGCCTTCTCTTCTTCGTCGTCGGCGTGGAGCTCGCGCCGCTCTCCGATTCGATCAACCTGTCCTGGCCGCTTCTCAACGCCATGCCCGAACGGCTCTGGGGGGTGATGTCGAACGACACGCTGCTCGCCATCCCGTTCTTCACCTTCATGGGGATCGTGCTGGAACGCTCCGGCATGGCCGAGGACCTGCTCGACACGATCGGCCAGCTCTTCGGGCCGGTGCGCGGCGGCCTTGCCTATGCGGTGATCTTCGTCGGCGCGCTGCTGGCGGCCACCACGGGCGTGGTTGCCGCCTCGGTCATCGCCATGGGGCTCATCTCGCTGCCGATCATGCTGCGTTACGGCTATGACCGGTCGATCGCGTCCGGCGTCATCGCGGCCTCCGGCACGCTCGCCCAGATCATCCCGCCCTCGCTCGTGCTGATCGTTCTTGCCGACCAGCTCGGCCGTTCGGTCGGCGACATGTATGCCGGCGCGCTCATCCCGGGCCTCGTCCTCACCGGCCTCTACATGGGGTACGTGCTGGTCATGTCGATCATCCGGCCGAATTCCATGCCGGCGCTGCCGCTGGAAGCGCGTTCGCTCGGCTCGGGCGTCACCTCGCTCTTCATCGCGCTCGCCGTCGCGGTCGGCATCGCCTATGCCGCCCATGTCTACCTCGCGCCCACCCATGGCGAGAATGCCGATATCCTCGGCGCGACGGTCGGCGTCATCTTCATCTACATCGTGGCGCTGGCGGACAAGGGGCTGAACATCAACATGATGTCGCGCCTTGCCCAGCAGGTCATCATCGTGCTCATTCCGCCGCTGGCGCTGATCTTCCTCGTGCTCGGCACGATCTTCCTCGGCATCGCCACGCCGACGGAAGGCGGCGCCATGGGCGCGGTCGGCGCGCTCGCCATGGCACTCGCCAAGGGCCGGCTCAACATGGAGGTGGTGCGCGCCGCGCTCACCTCCACCACGCGGCTCTCGTCCTTCGTGCTGTTCATCCTCGTCGGTGCCCGCGTCTTCTCGCTCACTTTCTATGGCGTGAACGGGCATCTGTGGGTCGAGCACCTGCTGGTCTCGCTGCCGGGCGGAGAGACGGGCTTCCTGATCGTGGTGAACCTTCTCGTCTTCTTCCTGGCCTTCTTCCTGGATTTCTTCGAGCTGGCCTTCATCATCGTGCCGCTGCTTGCGCCTGCCGCCGACAAGCTCGGCATCGACCTCATCTGGTTCGGCGTGCTGCTCGGCATCAACATGCAGACGAGCTTCATGCACCCGCCCTTCGGCTTCGCGCTCTTCTACCTGCGTTCGGTCGCGGCAAGGGTGCCCTATCTCGACCGCGTGACGGGCAAGATGACCGCGCCGGTGACGACAGGGCAGATCTATTGGGGCGCGGTGCCCTTCGTCGGCATCCAGATCATCATGGTGGCGCTCACCAT
>CBIMFD010000352.1:0-3267 GCA_966243085.1 uncultured Shinella sp. | reverse complement strand
AGCCTTTCTCCCCCCTTGTGGGGGAGATGCCGGCAGGCAGAGAGGGACTTTATACCCGCGACACCGGCGGATCCTCCGCCAGCAGCACGAAGGCGTCCGGATCGTACGCCAGGCGGATCTCCGCGCCGATCGGCAGGTCGTCGGCGCCGTAATTGTTCGTTTCCACCATTGAGAGAGGCTCTTCCAGCCCGTCGATGCCGACCGTGAGATGTGTGACCTCGCCGAAATAGGCGCGGTTCTCGATGCGGCCGGCAAGCTCGTGCGGCGCGCGATCGTCGTCCCAGAGAAGCCGCAGCCGTTCCGGGCGGATGCCGACCGTGACATGGCCGTCGCTGGCGGAAAAGCCGTACGGCTTGGCAAGGTTGACGGCGCCGAAGCGTGCGGCGTCGAGCGAAACCGCATCGTCCTGTTCGCCCACCACGCGCGCCTTCAGGAAGTTCATCCCGCCGAGGAAATCGGCGACCTTGCGGGTGCGCGGGTGCTGGTAGATCTCCTTCGGGGTGGCGACCTGCGCAATGCGCCCGCCGAACATCACCGCAATGCGGTCGGAAAGGGCGAGCGCCTCGTACTGGTCGTGCGTGACAAGGATGAAGGTGATGCCGACGGCCTTCTGCAGCGTGCGCAGTTCCACCTGCATTTCCTCGCGCAGTTTCTTGTCGAGGGCGGAGAGCGGTTCGTCGAGCAGCAGCACCTTGGGGCGCATGACGAGGGCGCGGGCGAGCGCCACGCGCTGGCGCTGGCCGCCGGAAAGCTCGTGCGCCTTGCGCTGGCCGAGGCCGGAAAGGCGCACCTGGTCGAGCGCATCGCCGACGCGCTTCTTCTCCTCCGCGGGTGTCAGCTTCAGGCGCTTGAGGCCGTAGGCGACGTTTTCCGCGACGTCGAGATGCGGGAAGATGGCGTAGCTCTGGAACACCATGTTGGTCGGCCGCCGGTTCGGCGGCAGGGCGAGCGAGGGCGCGCCGTCGATGTATATCTCCCCATGCGTCGGCGTCTCGAAGCCGGCGATGGAGCGCAAAAGCGTAGTCTTGCCGCAGCCGGAGGGGCCGAGCAGCGAGAAGAACTCGCCCTCGGCGATGGAGAGCGAGACGTCGTCCAGCGCCTTGTAGATGCCGTAGAACTTCGAGACGTTCTGAATCTCGATCATCGGTCGGTCGGACATGTCGGCTCCTAGGGTAGCATGAGCGCCATCTGCGTACGGCGTTCAGCGCGCCGGCGCAGGATTTCGGCAAGGGTGAGCATGAGGATCGAGCCCGCGAGCATGATCGTGCCGAGCGCCAGAACGCCGGGAAGCTTGGCCGCAAAGCGGAGCTGCCCCCAGATATAGACCGGCAGCGTCGGCTCGGTGCCGGAGAGAAAGAAGGCGAGGATGAACTCGTCGAGCGAAATGGTGAAGGAGACGAGGAGGCTCGAGACGACGGCCGGGGCGACGACCGGCAGCGTCACGCGCCGGAAGGTGCCGAAGGCGGTCTCGCCGAGGTCGTAGGAGGCTTCCTCGAGGCTGCGGTCGAAGCCCTCGAAGCCGGAAACCAGCACCGACATGGCATAGGGCACGCAGAACACCGTCTGGCCGAGGATGACGGTGACAAGCGAGAGCTCGATGCCCATCGCAAGCACGATCATCAGCAGCGAGACGGCGACGATGATCTCCGGCAGGAAGAGCGGCGCCATGATGAGGCCGGCGGCCGCCTTCTGGCCGCGGAAGCGGTAGCGCGTGATGGCGCGTGCCGCGCAGATGCCGAGAAGCGTGGAGAGCAGCGATACCGTGACGCCGACGACGAGGCTGTTGCGCGCCGCCTCCAGCATGACGGTGTTGCCGACGAGCGAGGCGTACCACTTCGTCGTGAAGCCGGCGAGCGGGAAGGTGGCCGTCGCCGCATTGTTGAAGGAGAAGATCGGCAGCAGCAGGATCGGCAGGTAGAGGAAGAGGAAATAGACGGCGACATAGGCCGGCAGGAGCGGAATGAAGCGCAGGCGCTGCGTGAGGACGTTCATCTGATCCTCCGCACGGCGAACTTGAGGGCGAAGACGACGACGGCGGCGGCCAGCGAGACGAGCACCATGGTCGTCACCGAGAGCGCGGCGCCGAGCGGCCAGTTGGCGCCCTTGCCGAACTGCGTCTGGATGGCGGTGGCGATCATCACGCCGTCCTTGCCGCCGACGAGGCGGGGCGTCACATAGTCGCCGACGGTCGGGATCATCACGATCAGGAAGGCGGAGACGACGCCCGGCAGGGAAAGCGGCAGCGTGACGCGGAAGAAGGCGCGCAGGCGGCTGTCGCCGAGGTCGCGCGCCGCCTCGATCAGCGTGCGGTCGATTTTCTGCAGCGAGACGTAGATCGGCAGGATGGCGAAAGCCGCCCAGCTATGCACCAGCGTGATGACGACGGCGTTGGAATTGTAGAGGAGGGAGGTCATCGGCTCGTCGATGAGGCCGAGAGAGAGAAGGCCGGTGTTCAGCACGCCGCCATAGCCGAGGATGACCTTCCATGACATGACGCGCAGCAGGTAGCTCGTCCAGCAGGGCACGGTGACGAGGAACAGCCAGAGGTTCCGGTGGACGCCTCCGTGAAACGAGATGAACCAGGCGATGGGATAGGAGAAGACGACGGTCGCGACGCTGACGACGAGCGATATCGAGAGCGAGCGGACGAAGAGGTCGCGGTAGATCGGCTCGGTGAGGGCCTGCCGGTAGTTTTCCATCGTGAAGGTGCGGTCGATGTCGAGATAGTCCTGGGTCCAGAAGCTGTAGGCGAGGACGGTGAGGACGGGAAGGAAGAGGAGCGCGAGCGCGTAGAGGAAGGTCGGCGAGATCATGGCGAGGCCGCGGGCCTCTTCGCTGCGGGCCCACCGGCCTCGCCGCACCGGTGGGGGCGTGTCGGCCACCGCGCCGAGCGCCGCCGCCGTCATCGGATGGTTCTCCGGCCGCGACAACTTTCATAGAGCGTGAGATGACCCGTTTCCATGCATCGCGCCTTTCCGGCTTCGTGTGTTCCCGGCATCAACATGCGCCCAAATGCCCGTTGAAATCAAGCCCCGATTCTGCGATATTGATTGAACGAACATTCAGTATGAATTGGAAAAACGATAAGTTTCATACTGTTGATCGGAAATATTTCTCGTGAATATCCATGGAGGGAAGCATGGCGGCAATTCCGAAAACGGCAAACGAGCCTGCCGACGAGGCGGTCGACGATCTGACCCGGCTTGCCGAGCGCCACCTCGTGCAGCCCTGGCCGGTTTCCGGCTCCATCGGCGCGGAGGCGCGCGG
>CBIMFD010000351.1:0-3287 GCA_966243085.1 uncultured Shinella sp. | reverse complement strand
GCGATCGCCGTGCCGTCCGCCCCGCGCACCGGGGCGGAAAGGTTGATGACGCCGGCCGTCTGCGCGCTCGGCATCATCTCGTAGCCGCGCGCGCGGATGAGATCGAGCCGCGCGGAAAATTCCGCCGTCATGCGCCCGTCCGCGCCGCCTTCGCCGGCATGCTCGGCGATCATACGGGCGCGCTCCACCTCCGGGCGGAAGGCGAGCAGCACATGGCCGGAGCCCGTGTCGAAAAGGCCGATGCGCGAGCCGACGCGGATGGAGATGCCCCAGTAGCCGGGCGCCTCCTGCTGGGCGATGACCACGGGATTGCCGCGGTCGAAGACCACGAGCTGGTTCGCCTGCCGGCAGGCTTCGGCAAGTTCGCGCATCACCGGCACGGCGAAGGAGACGAGCCGGCGCACCGGCGCATGGAGCTGGGCGAGGCCGAAGAGCTTCAGCGTCAGGGTGAAGCGGTCGCCGTCGATGCGGGTGACGTAGCCGCGCTTCACCAGCCGGTCGAGCATGCGGTAGAATTCGTTCGGGCTGCGGGCGAGGCGCTTGGCGATCTCCGCCTGCGTCAGGCCGCCGTCGACGCCCGCCAAGAGCTCGAGGATGTCGAGCCCTTTGTCCAGCGCCGGGGCGCGGTAGCGCTCGTTCTCTTCCTCCACGGTCCATCCTCTTTTGAACGGCGCCATTCATAGGCGCAGAAGCCGCCGGGCGGCAAGCCGGAAGCGGCATTTACCCTTGACGAAAGCATGCTTTTCACTTGTATATAAATGAAATGCTCACTCATGAGCAAGAACCTTGCTTCAGGGGCCTTCCCATGACCACGATCACCAGCCTGCGCTCGGTCGACCTGCGCTTTCCCACCTCGCAGAGCCTCGACGGCTCGGACGCCATGAACCCGGACCCGGACTATTCCGCCGCCTATGTCGTGCTCGGCACGGACAGGCCGGGGCTGGAGGGCCACGGCCTCACCTTCACCATCGGCCGCGGCAACGAGATCTGCTGCGCCGCCATCGAGGCGATGAAGCACCTGGTGGTCGGCCTAGACCCTGCCGAGGTGCGGAAAAACCCCGGCGCCTTCTGGCGGCATGTGACGAGCGACAGCCAGTTGCGCTGGATCGGCCCGGACAAGGGCGCGATGCATCTGGCGACCGGCGCCGTGGTCAACGCCGTCTGGGACCTCCTCGCCAAGGAGGCCGGCAAACCCGTCTGGCGCCTCGTCGCCGAAATGAGCGCGGAAGAAATCCTCTCCATCGTCGACTTCCGCTACCTCACCGACGCGCTGACGCCGGAAGAGGCGCTCGCCATCCTGAAGAAGGCCGAGGCGGGCAAGGCGGAGCGCATCGCGACGCTCGAGAAGGAGGGCTATCCCTGCTACACGACCTCGGCCGGCTGGCTCGGCTATGACGACGACAAGCTGCGCCGGCTCTGCCGCGAGGCGGTCGAGGAAGGCTTCACCCATATCAAGATGAAGGTCGGCCGCGATCTCGAGGACGACAAGCGCCGCCTTGCCATCGCCCGCGAGGTTATCGGCGACGGGCGCACGCTGATGATCGACGCCAACCAGATCTGGGAGGTCGGACAGGCGATCGACTGGGTGAGGGCCTTGCAGCCCTACAAGCCCTTCTTCATCGAGGAGCCGACGAGCCCAGACGACATCGCCGGCCACAGGGCGATCCGCGAGGCCGTCCATCCCGTGAAGGTGGCGACGGGCGAGATGTGCCAGAACCGCATCGTCTTCAAGCAGATGATCGCCGGCGGGGCCATCGACATCGTGCAGATCGACGCCTGCCGCATGGGCGGGCTCAACGAGGTTCTGGCCGTGCTGCTGATGGCCGCGAAATACGGCCTGCCCGTCTGGCCTCATGCCGGTGGCGTCGGCCTTTGCGAATATGTGCAGCACCTTTCGATGATCGACTATGTCGCCGTTTCCGGCACGAAGGACGGCAGGGTGATCGAATATGTCGACCACCTGCACGAACACTTCCTCGATCCCTGCCGCATCGAGAACGCCGCCTATATGCCGCCCGCGCGGCCCGGTTTTTCCATCGAGATGAAGCCGGCATCCATCGCCGCCTACACGTTCCGGCCCTGAGCGGAGCCTAAACGCCGGTCTGGAAATCGCCGGGCTGGGGCGGAGCGACGGGCTTGAAGAGCGTGCGGTCCGGCTTGAGGTCGAGGAGCGGCGTGCCGTCAAGGCAATCGAGGCCGCGCACGAAGAGGCGATTGCCCTCCACCCTCTCCAGAAGCACGATGGAGGTGCCGATCGGGTTCGGCCGCACGGGCGAGCGCAGCGCGAAGGTGCCATGCACCTTGCCGCTCGAGGCCGGGCTTTGCAGCACGAGGTCGCGGCGCGACTGGTGCAGCCAGTAAAGCACCTCCAGCCGCTCGAAACGCTCGATGCCCGCGAGCGCCGCCACCCAGGGCTCGAAAATCTCGATCTCACAGATAGCCCCGTCAGGACGCCCCTGCCGCGGCGTTTCCATGCGCGAGGTCCAGGGCGTCGAAATCCGCCCGATGAAGACGAGCTGCGCATCCGCCGGCTCCGGCGCGGTAACCGCCACCTCGTTCTCGCGGATTTCGTTCAGCCGTACCATGCGTGTCTCCATCGCTATATTCATGTGAATACGACGATAGCGGCCTCCGGTCTCTTTTGAAAGATATAAATCTCGATATATCTTGATTTCCGTTATATCGAGATTTATATCGGGATCATGAGACACAGAATGGGATGCGGCCCTCACCGCCACTTTTCACCGCCCGACGACCGTTCGGGTCCCTTCCAGCACGGCCACGGCCGGGGCGGACGCCACCGCGGACGGCTATTCGACTACGGCGAACTGCGCCTCCTGCTACTGGCCATCATCGCCGACGCGCCGAGCCACGGCTATGAACTGATCAAGACCGTCGAGGAACGCTTCGGCGGCAGCTACAGCCCCAGCCCCGGCGTCATCTACCCGACACTCTCCTGGCTGGACGACATGGGCTATGCCGTGATCGAGCCGGCCGAAGGCGGGCGCAAGCGCTACCGCATCACGCAGGAAGGCAAGGCCTTCCTCGACGCCAACCGCGCCGCCATCGACGAGCTCATGGCGCGGGCGGGCGGGCGCGGCCCCGGCCGGCGCGAGGGCGTACCCGCCCCCGTCGTGCGCGCCATGGAGAACCTGAAGCTCGCCATGCGGCTGCGGCTGCGGCAGGGGGACGTCAGCGAAGAGGCGGCCGAAGCCATCGCCGCAGCGCTCGACCTTGCCGCCCGGACCGTGGAGAAAAGCTGATGGTGAGAAGCGAAACCGCCATCG
>CBIMFD010000350.1:0-3304 GCA_966243085.1 uncultured Shinella sp. | reverse complement strand
TCAGGCCGTCATGCGACGGCGTGGTTCGCCATGCGCTCCAGCGCCGTGACGAGACCGGAGTGGTCGAGGCCCGCGTCGCCGTGGGCCGCGCACTGATTGAAGAGCTCCTGCGTCAGCGCCGTGTTGGGCAGCGAGACGCCGATCGCCTTGGCGCCCTGAAGCGCGAGGTTGAGGTCCTTCTGGTGCAGCGAGATGCGGAAGCCCGGATCGAAGGTGCGCTTGACCATGCGCTCGCCATGCACTTCGAGGATGCGCGAGGAGGCGAAGCCGCCCATCAGCGCCGAGCGCACGCGGGCCGGATCGGCACCGGCCTTCGACGCGAAGACGAGCGCTTCTGCAACGGCCTCGATGGTCAGCGCCACGATGATCTGGTTGGCGACCTTCGTCACCTGGCCGTCGCCGCAATCGCCGACGAGCGTGATGTTCTTGCCCATGAGCTGGAAGAGCGGCAGCGCCCGGTCGAAGCTTTCCTGCGAGCCGCCGGCCATGATGGAGAGCGAAGCGTTCTTGGCGCCGACCTCGCCGCCCGAGACCGGGCCGTCGACATATTCCGCACCGGTGGCGCGGATCTTCCTGGCGAATTCCTTGGTGGCGATCGGCGAGATCGAGCTCATGTCGATGACGAGCTTGCCGGCCGAAAGGCCGTAGGAGACGCCGTTCTCGCCGAAGAGCACGTCTTCGACTTCCGGGGTATCGGGCAGCATGAGGATGATCGTGTCGACCGTCTCGGCGAGCGCCTTCGGGCTTTCGACGATCTTGAGACCGTTATCGACCAGATCCTTGTGCGGCGGGATGTGGAACTTCGAGGTGATGACCGTGTGGCCGGCGTCCTGCAGGTGGCGCGCCATGGGGGTGCCCATGATGCCGAGGCCGATGAAACCGATATTTGCCATGATTAAACTCCCAGTCCTGAAATTTGTGATGCTCAGCGGCCGACTTCGGCCAGCCAGCCGAGGCCTTCCTCGGTGGTCGTGCGCGGCTTGTATTCGCAGCCGATCCAGCCGTCGTAGCCGAGCGCGTCGAGCGTCTTGAACACGAAGCCGTAGGCGATCTCGCCGGTGCCCGGCTCGTTGCGGCCCGGATTGTCGGCAAGCTGCACATGCGTGATCTTCCCCTGATGCTTTTTGAACGTGCCGATCAGTTCGCCTTCGGTGCGCTGCTGGTGGTAGAGGTCGTACTGGATGAAGAGGTTGTCGGAGCCGACCTCCGCGATGATCGAGGCCGCCTGGTCCGGGGTGTTGAGGTAGAAGCCCGGAATGTCGAGGTGGTTGATCGGCTCGATCAGCAGCTTGATGCCGTGCTTGCCGAGCTCCGCCGCTGCCAGCTTGAGGTTGGCGACGAAGGTGGTGCGCAGCACGTCGTCCGGCACGCCGGCCGGCGCGATGCCCGACAGGCAGTTGATCTGCCTGCAGCCGAGCGTCGTCGCGTAGTCGATGGCCGAGGCCACGCCGCGGCGGAATTCGTCGACGCGGTCGGGCAGGACCGCGATGCCGCGCTCGCCGCCGGCCCAGTTGCCGGCCGGCAGGTTGTGCAGGACCTGCGTCAGGCCGTGCCTGTCGAGTTCGGCGCGGATCGCGTCCTTGTCGAAATCGTAGGGGAAGAGATATTCGACCCCTTCGAAGCCGGCCTTGGCGGCCAGGGCGAAGCGCTCCATGAAGGGCGCCTCGTTGAAGAGCATGGTCAGGTTGGCCGCGAATTTCGGCATTTTCGTCTCCCTAGATCAGTCGAGCAGCGCAGCCAGCGTTGCGGTCGGGGCGTCTTCGCCGCGTTCGGCGAGGTCTTCGAATTCGACGACGGCATTGATGTCGGCACCCATAGCGATGTTGGTGACGCGCTCGAGGATGAACTCGATGACGACCGGAACCTGGTGCTCCTTCATGAGGTCCTGCGCCGTGTTGAAGGCTTCCTGGAACTCGTTCGGGCTGCGCACCCGCAGCGCCTTGCAGCCGAGGCCTTCGGCGACCGCGACATGGTCGACGCCGTAGCCGGCTTCCGCATCGCCATCCGCGTTGATGTTGTCGAAGGCGAGCGAGACTTCGAAGTCCATGTTGAAGCCGCGCTGCGACTGGCGGATGAGGCCGAGATAGGAATTGTTCACGACGACATGCAGGTAGGGCAGCTTGTGCTGGGCGCCGACCGCGAGCTCCTCGATGAGGAACTGGAAGTCGTAGTCGCCGGAAAGGGCGACGATCGGGCGGTCCGGATCGGCGGCGCGAACGCCGAGCGCTGCCGGCAGCGTCCAGCCGAGGGGGCCTGCCTGACCGCAGTTGATCCAGTTGCGCGGCTTGTAGACGTGCAGGAACTGCGCGCCGGCGATCTGGCTGAGGCCGATGGTCGAGACGTAGCAGGTGTCGCGGTCGAAGGCCTTGTTCATCTCCTCGTAGACGCGCTGGGGCTTCAGCGGCGTCTGGTCGAAATGGGTCTTGCGCAGCATGGTGCGCTTGCGCTCGCGGCATTCCTCGGCCCAGGCCGACCAGTCGCGCAGCTTGCCGGCGGTCTTCCATTCCGTCGCGACGTCGAGGAAGAGCTTCAGCGCGGCGCCGGCATCCGAGACGATGCCGAAATCGGGGGCGAAGACGCGGCCGATCTGGGTCGGCTCGATGTCGACATGGATGAACTTGCGCCCTTCCGTGTAGGTCGGGACATTGCCGGTGTGACGGTTGGCCCAGCGGTTGCCGATGCCGAAGACGAAGTCGGAGGCGAGCAGCGTCGCGTTGCCGTAGCGGTGCGAGGTCTGCAGGCCGCACATGCCGGCCATCAGCGGATGGTCGTCCGGGATCGTGCCCCAGCCCATCAGCGTCGGGATGACCGGAACGCCGGTGATCTCGGCGAATTCGACGAGGAGGTCGGAGGCGTCTGCATTGATGATGCCGCCGCCGGCGACGATCAGCGGGCGCTCGGCCGCATTCAGCATGGCCAGCGCCTTCTCGGCCTGGGCTCGCGTGGCGGCCGGCTTGTAGGCGCCGAGCGAGGCATAGGTGTCGATGTCGAACTCGATCTCGGCGAGCTGAACGTCGATCGGCAGGTCGACGAGGACCGGGCCGGGGCGGCCGGAGCGCATGACATGGAACGCCTTCTGGAAGACGTAAGGGACAAGCGCCGGCTCCATGACCGTGACGGCCCATTTGGTGACGGGCGCGGCGATCTTGGCGATGTCGACCGCCTGGAAATCCTCCTTGTCGAGGCGGGCGCGGGGCGCCTGGCCGGTGATGCAGAGGATCGGGATCGAATCGGCGGAGGCCGAATAAAGGCCGGTGATCATGTCGGTGCCGGCCGGGCCGGAGGTGCCGATGCACACGCCGAT
>CBIMFD010000349.1:0-3307 GCA_966243085.1 uncultured Shinella sp. | reverse complement strand
GCGTGGCGTCGCCGCCGTAGCACTTGGCGGTCACGTCCTTGCGCAGCGCGCGCACTGTCTCGCGGGCGATGATGCGGCCGCCGATGGCAGCCTGAATGGGGATCTGGAACATGTGCTGCGGAATGAGGTCCTTCAGCTTCTCGCACATGACGCGACCGCGCTTTTCCGCCGCCGAGCGGTGGACCAGCATGGAGAGCGCGTCGACCGGTTCGGCATTGACGAGGATCGACATCTTGACGAGGTCGCTCTCTCGGTAGCCGTGGAGATTGTAGTCGAAGGAAGCGTAGCCCTTGGAGATCGACTTCAGCCGGTCGTAGAAGTCGAAGACCACCTCGTTGAGCGGCAGTTCGTAGGTCAGCATCGCGCGGTTGCCGACATAGGTCAGCTCGGTCTGGATGCCGCGCCGGTCCTGGCAGAGCTTCAGGATGCCGCCGAGATATTCGTCCGGCGTCAGGATCGTCGCCTTGATCCACGGCTCGCGGAATTCGGCGATCTTCACCACGTCCGGCATGTCGGCCGGGTTGTGCAGTTCCTTTTCCGTGCCGTCCGTCATGGTGAGCTGGTAGACGACCGAGGGAGCGGTCGCGATCAGGTCGAGGTCGAACTCGCGGGAAAGGCGCTCCTGGATAATTTCCAGATGGAGAAGGCCAAGGAAGCCGCAGCGGAAGCCGAAGCCGAGCGCGGCGGAGCTTTCCATTTCAAACGAGAACGAGGCGTCGTTGAGGCGCAGCTTGCCCATGGCCGAGCGCAGTTCCTCGAAGTCGGCCGCATCGACGGGGAAGAGGCCGCAGAAGACCACCGGCTGGGCCGGCTTGAAGCCGGGCAGCGCGGTCGCGGTCGGGCGCTTGTCCTCGGTGATCGTGTCGCCGACGCGCGTATCGGCCACTTCCTTGATCGAGGCGGTGATGAAGCCGATCTCGCCGGGGCCGAGCGATTCCATCGCGACCATCTTCGGCGTCAGCACGCCGACGCGTTCGATCGTGTATTTCGCACCCGTGCCCATCATGCGGATGACCTGGCCCTTGGCGAGCCGGCCTTCGATGATGCGCACGAGAACCATGACGCCGAGATAGGTGTCGTACCAGCTATCGACGAGCAGCGCCTTCAGCGGTGCCTTCTCGCCGCCCTCGCTCTTCGGCGCGGGCAGCCGCTGGACGATGGCTTCCAGCACGTCGGGAATGCCGAGGCCGGTCTTGGCCGAGATCAGCACGGCGTCGGAGGCGTCGATGCCGATCACTTCCTCGATCTGTTCCTTGATGCGGTCGGGCTCGGCGGCCGGCAGGTCGATCTTGTTGAGGACGGTGACGAGCTCGTGGTTGTTGTCGATCGCCTGGTAGACGTTGGCGAGCGTTTGCGCCTCCACCCCTTGCGAGGCGTCGACGACGAGGAGCGAACCCTCGCAGGCAGAAAGCGAACGCGAGACCTCATAGGCGAAGTCGACATGGCCGGGCGTGTCGATGAGGTTCAGCACATAGGTCTCGCCATCGTTCGCCTTGTAGTGCAGGCGCACGGTCTGGGCCTTGATGGTGATGCCGCGCTCGCGCTCGATCTCCATGTTGTCGAGGACCTGTTCGCTCATCTCGCGGTCGGCAAGGCCGCCGGTCGACTGGATCAGCCGGTCGGCCAGCGTCGATTTGCCGTGGTCGATATGGGCCACGATCGAGAAATTGCGGATATGGTCGAGGGGCGTCGAATTATTGGTGCTCATGCGCGCCATATAGCAGCGGGGCGGATTCCCGCAAAGCGGTAAATGAAGGGTTTCCTCGCTGCAAGCGCCGCTATTCCGGGGCTTTCTCGCCCTCCACCAGCGCGCCGGCATTCGGCACCTGCGCGCTTCGGATCTCGAAGGTCTCGCGCGCCTCCGGCGGCACGGTTTCGCGAAGGCGCAGGCGATGGGCGACGAAGGCGGCATAAAGGAGTGCGACCCCCATAGCCGCATAGATGAAGGTCTTCTCGCCGAAGGCCGGTGTCAGCGCCGTCACGGCGAGCGGCACCAGCGTTGCGGAGGCGGACCAGGCGACGAGCAGCGTGGAGGCGAGCGGCACGAAATCCTCCGGATCCGTGCGGTCGTTGGCATGGGCATTGGCGATGGAATAGACGCTTTCGACGGCGCCCGCCCAGATCGCGAAGACGACAATCAGCACCGCGAAGGCCTTGAAGGAGACGAAGAGCGCGGCGATGGCGGTGCCGGCGATCAGGAGGCAGGTGGCGATCAGCACGACGCGCCGGTCGATGCGGTCCGACAGCGTGCCGAGCGGATATTGCACGAAGAGGAGGCCGAACTGCATGGCGAACATCAGGAGCGCCACATCCCCCTGGCCGACATCGTTGGTGGAAGCATAGATCGGCGTGAAGCCCTGCACGACCATGGAAAGGCCGCCGGCGGCGAGCACGCCGATGAGCGCCACCGGCGAATTGCGCCAGGCCATGGCGAAGTCGACATTGACGCGGGCGGGCGGCGGCGGCGTCGGCAGCCGGGTGAGGCCGATCGGCAGCAGCGCGACGGTGGTGACGAAGATGGTGACGAGCGGCGCGAGGTTGCCGTCCGCCGGCATCTGGCCGAAGAGCCAGGCCCCGACGCCGAGCCCCAGCACATAGGCCATGTAGAAGAAGGACATGGCCTTGCCGCGCCAGCGGTTGTCGCTTGCATGGTTCAGCCAGCTCTGCGCGATGATGAAGTTGAAATTGCCGGCAACGCCATAGACGCCGCGCGCGAAGACCCACAGCAGCGGATGGACGCCGAGCGCCACGAGGAAGGCGGCGATGATGACCAGCGCCAGCGAGCAGGAGAACGCCCGCGCATGGCCGACGCGGCGGATGACCGGCCCGGCGATGACGCAGCCGACGAGCCCGCCGAAGGCGATCATCGTGACCGCGCCGCCCGGCGTCCATTCCGGCGCGCCGACGCGGGCGAGCACATAGGGCACATAGGCCAGCATGATGCCGTTGCCGATCGCGACCAGCGTCATCGAGACGACGATGGCGGTGATGGAAAAGAGCGAGGATGCCCGCCGCGTCTCATCTGTCATCTGCATGCCTCCCCCGTGCGGCGCCACCTTATCCGGCCGGGCGATGTCGCATTGTCGCCGGAGCGGCATGGCGGAAATTTATTTTCGGTCGTCAGGGCGGCGATTGTTGACTCCACTATGAGAGAGAATTATTCCATTATAATGGAAATCGAAACGGACCCTTTGGAAAGCGTCATCGGCGAGCGGCTGCGGATGCTGCGTGTGGCGCGCGGCCAGACGCTGGACGATCTCGCATCCGCCTCCGGCGTCAGCCGGGCGATGATCTCGCGCATCGAGCG
>CBIMFD010000348.1:0-3309 GCA_966243085.1 uncultured Shinella sp. | reverse complement strand
AAAACATCGGATTTGCGCCGGGATACTCCAACGCCCGTGAATACACCAATTCATTCCGGTGAAGGGAGAATGAACCGCGCTGAACCGCAGCTACTCCGCCGAGAGGCCGAGAACGACGAGGCCGGTCGAAAGGAAGCCTGCATCCTTCGTGAGGATCGGCACGCCCTGGCGCCTTGCGACAGCGTAATGGAAACAATCGGCCATGTTGAGGGCGCGGTTGCGCTCGGCATCGCTGACCGTATGGCGACCGTTCGTCTCGAAGATCGCCAGTGCCAGCGCCTCGTCCTCCGGCTCGACCGGCAGGACTTCGATGCCGGCGACCTCGACGAATTCCCGGACGACGGCCCTTGCCTCGCTCATCGACAGCCCGGTCTTGCGGAAGAGGCCGACCGACGCCTCCCACGTGGCCATGACGGAGGTAACCCTGCGCCGGGCGTCCTCGATAAGGCCTGCATGGATTTCGCCGCCGTCTTCGCCGGTCAGGATGGCGATCATCACCGAGGCGTCGACGAACATCAGTATTCGCCGCTCAGTTCATCGAAAAAAGCCTTGTCCGCTGCAAGGCCGGTCGGCTGCCCGCCTGCCACGCGGCCACGGAGCGGCCCAAGCCTCTCCCACAGGGAAGGCTGGCCTTCGGAACGGCGCAACTCGTTCTCAAGCGCGATGCGCACTGCCTCGGTCTTGGTGACACGCCGGCGCGTTGCCAGCTTTTCGGCCAGCACGTCCACCTGCCGGTTGCGGATATTGAGCGCCATGGCGTTCTCCCTGTGTAGACAATATGACATCGTCTACACGGGAAATCAAACGCCCCTCGCCTATTCCGCCGCCACCCGGCCCGCCTCGCCGCGGTTCTTCAGGAGCTTGTAGACGATCGAGTCCATCAGGGCCTGGAAGGAGGCATCGATGATGTTGTCGGAGACGCCGACCGTCCACCAGCGGGCGCCGGTGGCGTCGGCGGATTCGATGAGGACGCGGGTGATGGCCTCCGTGCCGCCGTTGAGGATACGCACCTTGTAGTCGGCAAGCTCGAGGTCGGCGATCTCGCTCTGGTACTTGCCGAGGTCCTTGCGTAGCGCAAGGTCGAGCGCGTTGACCGGGCCGTGGCCTTCGGCGACGGACATCATGGTCTCGCCGTCGACGATCAGCCGCACCACCGCCTCGGAGACGGTCTTGAGCTGGCCGTTGACGTCGTAGCGACGCTCCACCATCACGCGGAAGCTTTCGACATGGAAGAAATCCGGCACCGAGCCGAGCGTGCGGTAGGCGAGAAGCGCAAAGCTCGCATCCGCACCCTCATAGGCATAGCCGGTCGCTTCGCGCTCCTTGACGATCTGGATGAGACGGTCGAGCTTCGGGTCGTCCTTGGCGACGGCGATGCCGCGCAGCTTCAGCGCATTGATGAAATTCGCCTTGCCGCCCTGGTCCGACACCATGACCTTGCGCAGGTTGCCGACGCTTTCGGGCGTCACATGCTCGTAGGTGCGCGGGTCCTTGAGGAGCGCCGAGGCGTGGATGCCGGCCTTGGTGGCGAAGGCGGAGGCGCCGACATAGGGCGCCTGCTGCTCCGGCGAGCGGTTCAGCAACTCGTCGAAGGTATGGGCGAGCTTGGTGAGGCCGGCGAGCTTTTCCGTGTCGATGCCGATCTCGAAGCGGCGACTGTAGGCCTCCTTCAGCGCGAGCGTCGGGATGAGGGTCACGAGATTGGCGTTGCCGCAACGTTCGCCGATGCCGTTGAGCGTGCCCTGGATCTGGCGCACGCCGGCCTCGACGGCGGCAAGCGAATTGGCGACGGCCTGTCCCGTATCGTTATGGGCGTGAATGCCGAGGTTTTCGCCCGGCACGCCGGCCGCGATCACCGCCGTCACGATGTTCCGGATTTCGGACGGCTGCGTGCCGCCATTGGTGTCGCACAGCACGACCCAGCGCGCGCCCGAGGCAAAGGCGGTCTTCGCGCAGGCGAGCGCATAGGCGGGATTGGCCTTGTAGCCATCGAAGAAATGCTCGCAGTCCACCATGGATTCGCGGCCGGAGGCGACGACGGCCTTCACGGATTCGGCGATGCTTTCGAGGTTCTCCTCGTTGGAACAGCCGAGCGCCACGCGCACATGATAATCCCAGCTCTTGGCGACGAGACAGACCGCATCGCTCTTCGAATCGAGGAGCGCGGCAAGGCCGGGATCGTTGGAGGCGGAAACGCCGGCCCGCTTCGTCATGCCGAAGGCGACGAACTTCGCGTGGCCGGTGCGCTTCTTCGCGAAGAACGCCGTATCCGTCGGGTTCGCACCCGGATAGCCGCCCTCGACATAGTCCAGGCCGAACTCGTCCAGCATGGCGGCAATGGCGATCTTGTCCTCGACGGAAAAGTCGATGCCCGGCGTCTGCTGGCCGTCGCGAAGCGTGGTGTCGAAGAGGTGGATACGGTCTTTTTTCATGGGTTCCCTCCCGGGAGGCAATCTTTCAGGTATGCGGATGCAATACCCCCCTCTGGCCTGCCGGCCGGAGGGGGGTGAACGCGGCACGCACGGCGCTAGATCTTTCCCGCGAACATGTCGGTCGCGTAGATCAGGCGGTCGAGGATGCCGGGTTCGGAATAGGCGTGGCCGGCACCCTCGATGAGGTGGAATTCGGCGTCCGGCCAGGCCGTGTGCAGCGCCCAGGCATATTTCGCAGGGCACGGCATGTCATAGCGGCCATGCACGATCACGCCGGGTATGCCGGCCAGCTTGTGCGCCTCGCGCAGGAGCTGCCCCTCCTCCAGCCAGCCGGCATTGACGAAGAAATGGTTCTCGATGCGGGCGAAGGCGTGAGCGTAGTCCTCCTCGGCGAAGGGATCGCTCGTCGCCGGCTCGGGCAGAAGCGTGATCGTCTCGCCTTCCCACAGGCTCCAGGCCTTGGCGGCGGCGAGGCGCGTCGCCCTGTCCGCGCTCGTCAGGCGGCGGTGATAGGCCAGCATCATCTCGTGGCGCTCTTCCGGCGGGATGGGCTCCACGAAACGCTCCCACTTGTCCGGGAACATTTCCGAGACGCCGAACTGGTAGTACCAGTCGAGCTCGGCCTTCGTCAGCATGTAGATGCCGCGCACGACGAGTTCGCTGACATGCCCGGGGTATTTCTCGGCATAGGCGAGCGCCAGCGTCGAGCCCCAGGAGCCGCCGAAGACCAGCCACTTTTCCGCACCCGCCATTTCGCGCAGCCGCTCGATATCGGAAACGAGGTGCCAGGTCGTGTTGGCTTCAAGCTCCGCATGCGGCGTGGACTTGCCGCAGCCGCGCTGGTCGAACAGCGTCACGTCGTAGAGCGCCGGGTCGA
>CBIMFD010000347.1:0-3338 GCA_966243085.1 uncultured Shinella sp. | reverse complement strand
CGCCTGGCGGGGCGCAGTTCGTCGGCGATGGTCATGCCGATGATGGAGAGGGGAAGGGCCAGCATGGCGCCGGCGGCGCCCCACATCCAGGTCCAGAAGATGATGGCGGTGAAGATGATGAAGGCGTCGACCTCCAGCCGCTTGCCCATCACCGCCGGCATGACGAGGTTCTCCATCGTCAGGTGCACCAGGAAGAAGGCGAGCGCCGGCAGAAGGCCCATCAGCAGCGTGTCGTGCGTGAGGAGGCCCGCCGCCGTCAGCGAGATGGTCATCAGCGTGACGCCCAGGAAGGGCACGAAGCTGGAGAGGAAGGCGAAAAGCCCCCAGAGCGCCGGCATTGCGAGGCCGCCGCCCCAGGTGATGAGCGTGGTGGCGATGCCGAGCGCGCCGTAGACGAGCGCGGCGGTGGCGAAATAATAGCCGAGCGCCGTGTCGATGGCGTTGAGGATGCGGATGGTGGTGAGCCGCTGGCTGCGGCGGGGAAAGGCCATGATGATCATCTGCCGCAATCTCAGCCGCGCCGAAAGGAAGAGGACGAGCGCGGCGAAGAAGATCATCGCCTGCAGCAGCGCCGGCGTCAGGCTTGCCGAGAGGATGGAAAGGATGCTGCCTGTGTTCTCCAGCACCTTCTCCATCGACATCTGCCCCGTCTCGAAGGTCTCCGGGCGGATGTTCAGCCAGCCGAGGCGGGAGAAGAGCGGCGTGATGCGGTCATAGGCGCCGCGCACGAGGTCCGGCGCGTTGGCGGCAAGCTGGGTGATCGGGTCGGCGAGGAGGCCGGCGACGAGAAAGAGGCCGAAGCCGAAGGCGCCGGCAAGCAGGAGCGCCGTCGGCAGCGGCGGGATGCCGAGTTCGTGCAGCTTTTCCGCGGCGACGCCGAGGATGAGTCCGGTGACGACGGCGAGCGACAGGGGAATGAGGATCGGCGCCATCAGATAGACGACGCCCGTCGCCATGATGGCGAAGATGCCGATGGCCGCCCAGGCGGCGGCGATATCGAGGCCGTAGCGCCTCGGCCGTGGCTCGGCCGGGTCCGTCCCGAGATCAGGACTGCCTTTCAAAAGCCGCCGCTCGGCGGGTTGTCCCGACACGTCGTGCATGATCATTCCCCGTCCGCCCGTTCGCGCCGATGAACGCACAGTCCGGATGGAAGTTCCCGGAAAATGTCCCTGAAAGCGCCGAAGGCTTGCCAGCCGTCGTCAAATCGACATATTGCGACCCAACCCCGAATTTAGACGTCAGAACGAAATGACGCCGTGAAGAGGAGGCAAACCGTTGAAACTCGACCCGAGAGGGCTGCGGATCGCCCTGTATGGCCTTGTCCTTGTGCCGCTTGTCGCGTCTCCCGCGCTCGCCATAGACGCACGCATCCGCACCCAGCTCCAGAAGCTGACGCCGGAAGAGCGCCTGGAACAGCGCTGCGACATCGAGGCGATGGACCGCATCAGCAAGGCCAAGGGCGGCTTCCGCCCGGACAAGGTGATCGCCTATGCGTTCGGCGATCCCAAGCTCACCGGCACGACCTTCAAGACGAAGGGCGCCGTGTTCCGCAGCCGTGGGGAATGGTACAGGCTGTCCTACAAATGCGAGGCAAGCCCCGACCGGCTGGAGGTCAACGCCTTCAAGTACCGCATCGGCAAGGTCGTGCCGCGCGAGGACTGGGAAGAGCACTACCTCTACAATTGAAGCGCCTCAGGCGAAAAGCTTGAGGCCGATTCCCCACGGATCGACCAGCGCGATCGTATCGCCGGAGCGGGCGGCGGGAAGGGAAAGCGCTTCGATCCGGTCGGCCGCGGCGGCAAGTCGCCTGGGGTCGTTGAAGCGGATGGCATAGTCAGCAAGCCCGCTCATGCCGGCCTCGCGCTTCGGCCGGCCGGCCGAATTCCAGACATTGGCGGCGACGTGGTGGTGGTACTTGCCCGTGGCGAAGAAGCTCGCCCCCGGATAGCGGGCCATGACGTCGAGGCCGAGCACGTCGCGGAAGAAGGCGTCGGCCTCGGGGATATCGGAGACCTGAAGGTGGATATGGCCGATCGCCGTGCCGGCCTCCTGGCCGTTCCAGCCGTCCTTCGGCGCCTCGTCGTAGAGCGCCTGCAGGTCGAGCCGGTGCGTCGCCATCTTCACCGTGCCGTCCGGCACATAGGTCCATTCGGAGCGATCGCGGTCGCGGTAGATCTCGATGCCGTTGCCCTCCGGGTCGTCGAGATAGATCGCCTCGCTGACGAGGTGGTCCGAGGCGCCGGTGAGCGGCACGTCGTTGTCGGCGGCGTGCGCGAGCCAGCGGCCGAGTTCCCTGCGGTTCGGCACGAGGAAGGCTGTGTGGAAGAGGCCCGGCGCATTGCGCGGCGCGCGAATGATCCCGCCCTCCGTCGTCAGCGTGAGAAGGGGGCGGCCGGAAACGCCCAGCGTTTCGCCGGAGGCCGACCGTTCCAGCACGGAAAGGCCCATCACCTTCTGATAGAAGGCCGAGACCATCGGCAGGTCGATCACGCCCAGATGCGCATGGTCGACGAAGGCCGGCATCTCGAGGGCATGGTTGGTGTTGGCGCTCTCTTCGGTCATGGGGCGGTCTCCGCGCGGATGGGGCCGGCCTTGCCTGCGGCGATACCTGCGGCGGCGGCGCCAAGGAATGTCCGTCTGTCTAGGTCCGTCATGGTTGGTTTCCCGTCGGTTCCCACGGAACCGTTCTGTTCCGGGGAATATGGCGGAGCGTGGCTGTTCACGGAAGGCGGCAAATAGGCGATTTACTGTCAATGGATTGTTGACGACGGCGCCGCAACCTTTCGTGACGCGGCCGGGAGGCCGACGGTCTTGCCCGCGCGGCCCGAACGCGCCACCATGGGGCGGGAGGAAGAACAGGGCCAGCCATGGAAATCAAGGGCGTCAAATGGAACTATGACCGCTACGAGGTGATCGCCGACGGCATCGTGCACGGCGTCGGCGTGGTGCTCGCCCTCGTCGGCGTAACGGCGCTCATCTTCTACGCCTCCGTATGGGCGACGAGCGGGCAGCTCGCCGCCGCCTGGGTCTACGGCGTCGGCCTCGTCGTCGCGCTTTCCACCTCCTTCGCCTACAATCTCTGGCCGGTCTCCACGGTGAAGTGGCACCTGCGGCGCTTCGACCATTCGGCGATCTTCGTCCTGATCGCGGCCACCTATACGCCTTTCCTCCAGCGCGGCATCGAGGATCCGTTCCTTGCCGGCATGCTTGTCTTCATCTGGCTGATGGCGGCGGCGGGCGTGGCGCTGAAGTTCCTCTTTCCCGGCCGCTACGACAGGCTCGCCATCCTCGTCTATCTCGCCATGGGCTGGAGCGGCGTCTTCGCCGCGGGACCGCTG
>CBIMFD010000346.1:0-3340 GCA_966243085.1 uncultured Shinella sp. | reverse complement strand
ATCGCGCGCCATGGCCTCTGGCGCGGCGGCTTCATGGCGCTGTTCCGCGTCGCCCGCTGCGGGCCGGGCGGTACGCATGGCTTCGATCCCGTGCCGGAGGCGCTGGAGCCGCGCCTTGCCTGGTGGGCGCCATGGCGGCTGTGGCGCGTCTCGAAGGCGGAGCGCGGCTGATCGATGGAAATCTATGTCGCCCTCCTGCATTCGATCGTGCTCGGCCCCGGCCGGCGCGTGATCATGGCCGACCTGAAGGCGATGGCAAAAGATCTCGGCTTCCGCAACGCCCGCACGCTGGTCGCCACCGGCAATCTCGTCTTCGAGGCGAAGAAAGAGCCGCTCGACAGGATCGAGGCGCGGCTGGAGGCGGCTTTCTGCGACCGTTTCGGCAAGCATGTCGACATCATCGCCCGCACCGCCGGAGGCTGGAGGCGCCTTGCCGCCGGCAATCCCTTCCCCGAAGGCAAGGGCACCGACGTGGTCGTGCGCGTCATGCGCGAACCGCTCGATGAGAAGGCGCTTGCAAGGCTAGAAAGCTACGCGGAGCCCGGCATCCGCCTTGCCCTTGAAGGCGGCGATCTCTGGATCGACTTTGCCGGCAAGCCGAGCGAGGCGAAGCTGCTCTCGCATCTGACGACGAAGAAACTCGGCATCGGCACGCTCCGCAACGTCAACACCGTCAACGGCCTTGCCGCGATGCTTGGGTGAGGAGGAAATGACCGTTCTGCAGACGATGCGATTGACACTCAGCCCGTGTCGCCCGAGCGATCGGGCTGATTTCATTGCCCTCGAGCGCGATCCCGAGGTCATGCTCTTTCTCAACGGCGGACGCGCCCTCGACCGGGAGGAGGCCGATCCGGATGCGACGTACCTCATGCCGAGGGGTGCGGAGCCCTATGTCTGGACGGCGCGTCGGTCGATCGACGGCTCGTTCGTCGGCTGGTTCTGCCTGTGGCCGGAGAAGGAAGGAGAAGCCGAACTCGGCTATCGCCTGCGCCGGATGGACTGGCGGCAGGGATTGGCCTCGGAAGGCGCTTCGGCCCTCGTCGACTGGGGGTTCAGGATGGAGGGATATGACCGGATCGTGGCATGCACGATGGCGGTCAACCATGCCTCGCGCCGCGTGATGGAGAAGATCGGGATGACGCACATCCGCACGGACTATGTCGAATGGTCTCATCCCATTCCGGGCGCGGAAGAGGGCGAAGTGTGGTACGCGGTGACGCGTTCTGAATGGCGCGGCGGCTAGCGGCCTCTTCCAATCCCCCGGTTTTCCCCGTATACCGCCCGACGCAACGCGCCGGAATCCCCGGCTTTTACCCTCGCATACCACCCGCATTCGTTGGCGGGACTGGATAGGAGATTTTTGAATGTCTGCACCTGTTTCCCTGACTTTTCCCGATGGTTCCGTCCGCGACTATCCCGCAGGCTCGACGGGGCGTGACGTCGCCGAGGCGATTTCCAAGTCGCTCGCCAAGAAGGCGGTCGCGATTTCGCTCGACGGCGAGCTGCGCGATCTCTCCGACCCCGTTTCCATCGGGCGGATCGAGATCGTCACGCGCGAGGACGACCGCGCTCTGGAACTCATCCGCCACGACGCCGCCCATGTGATGGCCGAGGCCGTGCAGGAGCTCTGGCCGGGGACGCAGGTGACCATCGGCCCGGTCATCGACAACGGCTTCTACTACGACTTCGCCAAGGACGAGCCTTTCACGCCGGACGATCTGCCGAAGATCGAAAAGCGCATGAAGGAGATCATCCAGCGCAACAAGCCGTTCACCAAGGAAGTCTGGTCGCGCGACAAGGCGAAGGAGGTCTTCGCCGGGAAGGGCGAGAAGTACAAGGTCGAGCTGGTCGATGCGATCCCGGCGGGGCAGGACCTCAAGATCTACTATCAGGGCGACTGGTTCGACCTCTGCCGCGGGCCGCACATGGCCTCGACCGGCCAGATCGGCACGGCCTTCAAGCTCATGAAGGTTGCGGGCGCCTATTGGCGCGGTGACTCGAACAATCCGATGCTGACCCGCATCTACGGCACCGCCTGGCGCACGCAGGAGGAGCTCGACACCTATCTCAACATCCTCGCCGAGGCCGAAAAGCGCGACCATCGCCGGCTCGGGCGCGAAATGGACCTCTTCCATTTTCAGGAGGAAGGGCCGGGCGTCGTCTTCTGGCACGGCAAGGGCTGGCGCATGTTCCAGACGCTGGTCGCCTATATGCGCCGGCGTCTCGCCGGCACCTATGAAGAGGTGAACGCGCCCCAGGTGCTCGACAAGTCGCTGTGGGAAACCTCCGGCCATTGGGGCTGGTATCGCGACAACATGTTCAAGGTGACCGTCGCCGGCGACGAGACCGACGACGAGCGTGTGTTCGCGCTGAAGCCGATGAACTGCCCGGGTCATGTGCAGATCTTCAAGCACGGCTTGAAGTCTTATCGTGAACTGCCTGTCCGCCTTGCGGAATTCGGCAATGTGCATCGCTATGAGCCTTCCGGCGCGCTGCATGGCCTCATGCGCGTTCGCGGCTTCACGCAGGACGACGCGCATGTCTTCTGCACCGACGAGCAGATGGCGGCGGAATGCCTGCGCATCAACGACCTCATCCTCTCGGTCTACAAGGACTTCGGCTTCGACGAGGTCACCATCAAGCTCTCGACCCGGCCGGAAAAGCGCGTCGGCTCGGACGAGCTGTGGGACCGCGCGGAGAGCGTCATGATGGGCGTGCTGGAGACGATCCAGCAGCAGTCCAACAACATCAAGACCGGCATCCTGCCCGGCGAAGGCGCGTTCTACGGGCCGAAGTTCGAATATACGCTGAAGGACGCCATCGGCCGCGAATGGCAGTGCGGCACCACGCAGGTCGACTTCAACCTGCCGGAACGCTTCGGCGCCTTCTATATCGATCAGGCCTCGGAAAAGCGCCAGCCGGTGATGATCCACCGCGCCATCTGCGGCTCGATGGAACGCTTCCTCGGCATCCTCATCGAGAACTTCGCCGGCCATATGCCACTGTGGATCGCGCCGATGCAGGTCGTCGTCGCGACGATCACCTCGGAGGCGGACGACTATGCCCGCGAGGTGGCCGACAAGCTGCGCGATGCGGGCCTCACCGTCGAGACCGATCTTCGCAACGAGAAGATCAACTACAAGGTCCGCGAGCATTCGGTGACCAAGGTTCCGGTCATCATCGTCTGCGGCAAGCGCGAGGCGGAGGAACGCTCCGTCAACATCCGCCGCCTCGGTTCGCAGAACCAGACGGCAATGCTGCTCTCCGAGGCCATCGAGGCGCTGTCGCTCGAGGCGATGCCGCCGGACCTGAAGCGTAAGCTCGGCAAGGTGTGATGCGA
>CBIMFD010000345.1:0-3352 GCA_966243085.1 uncultured Shinella sp. | reverse complement strand
GGCCGAGCCCGGCGACGAACGCCATGACGACGGCGAGCGCCGAGCCCATGACGGTCAGCTCCACCGTCACCAGCGCGCCTTGCAGGATCAGACCAATATAGCCGGACCAGTCGGTCATGACGTACCCAATCCGATAGATGCGGCGATCTGCGGTACACCCCCCTCTGCCCTGCCGGACATCTCCCCCTCAAGGGGGGAGACCGGATGCAGCGCCGCTCCGCCCATCTTTGATGGTGCGACGGGAGCGAGGCTCATGCTTCTTGCCGATCTCCCCCCTTGAGGGGGAGATGCCCGGCAGGGCAGAGGGGGGTGCCTTAGCGTCATCTGCGAGTGTCCAGATTACCTATTTCGCCGCGCAGAGCTTCTCGCGCGTCGTCGACATCGCGGCCTTGGCGGAGAAGCCGTAGGGCTCGATGATCTTGGCGAACTCGCCGCTCTCCTTCAGCTTGGCAAGCTCGACGTCGAAGGCGTCGCGCAGCGCCTCGTCGCCTTTCCTGAAGGCGGCGCCGTCGCAATAGACCGGCGCACCCTCGACCGGGGCGACGACCTCGATATTCGGATCGTTCGCCTTGGAGACCAGATCGTTGATGGAAAGAACCGGCAGCGAATAGACGTCGATACGGCCGTCCTGCAGCATCTTCAGGCCGCTCTGGCCGTCCGGCACGACGATAACGCGGTCGCGCGGAACGCCCGCCTCGAGCGCCAGCTTCTCTTCCGTGCCGCCGCCCGGCGCGCCGATCTTGGCATCCGGATTGTCGGCGATGTCCTTGTAGCTCTTGAGGCCGAGCGGATTGCCCTTCTTCAGCGCGAAGGCTTCGGCATCGCAGAGGATCGGCTCGGAATAGGCGACCGCCGCGCAGCGCTCCGGCTTCATGAAGAGGCCGGCGGTGATGACGTCGTGACGGCCCGCCTGAAGGCCGGGGATCATCGCGCCGTATTCCGAGATCGAGGCGACGATGTCGGCGACGCCGAGCCGCTTGAAGACCTCGCGCGCCACGTCGGGCGCCGCGCCCGAGACCTTGCCGTCGGCGGCGACGGCGGTGAACGGCGGCTCGTTGGCGATGGCGACGCGGGCAAAGCCCTGCGCCTTCAACTCCTCCAGCTTGCTGTCGTCGGCAGCGGCCGGCAGGGCCGAGACGCTTGCCGCCAGCGCGGCGACACCGGCGGCCATGGTCAAAAACTTCCTGATCGTCATGGTTGCGAACTCCTCTGGCTGTCCTTGGTTGTTGCTTGGGGCCTTGTTTCCGGGCGAGATATCGCTCAGACGCGGTGCCCTGCCGCGATGATCTTGCGCAGGAAGGTCTGCGTGCGCTCCTGCCTGGGATTGCGGAAAATCTCGTCCGGCTTGCCCTCCTCGACGATCTTGCCGCGATCGAAGAAGAGGATCCGGTCGGCAAAGTCGTGGGCGAAGCCCATTTCATGCGTGACGAGCAGCATGGTCATGTCGGTCTCGGCGGCGAGCTTGCGCATGACGTTCAGCACTTCCTCGACCAGTTCCGGGTCGAGCGCCGAGGTGACCTCGTCGAAGAGCATGATCTTCGGCGAGAGTGCGAGGGCACGGGCGATGGCGACACGCTGCTTCTGTCCGCCGGACAATTGTGCGGGCATGCTCTTCGCCTTGTCGGCCATGCCCACCATGTCGAGAAGCTCCATCGCCCGCTTCTGCGCCGCGCCTTTCGCCACGCCCTTCGTCAGCATCGGGGCGAGCGTCACGTTGTCGAGCACGCATTTGTGCGGGAAGAGGTTGAAGTGCTGGAAGACCATGCCGATCTTCTCGCGCATCCTGTGCAGATGCCGGTCGTCGGCGGCCACGAGGCTGCCGTTCTTCGGCATGTGGTAGAGCTGGTCGCCGTCGACCTCGATATGGCCGCCGCTGATCGTCTCCAGCGTCATGAGGATGCGCAGGATCGTCGTCTTGCCGGAGCCGGACGGGCCGATGAGGGCGAGCTTCTCGCCCGGCAGCACCTCCATCGACAATCCGTCGAGCACGGTCAACGGACCGTAGCGCTTCACGATGTTGTCGATGCGGATGATCGGTGCGGCCATGCATGTCTCTCCCTGCTGAGACAGTGATGGCCTAACGATGCGCGGCGATCAAAATCATGTCAATCCGAATAATAATATCATGACAATTATTCTTCGGGCGCTTATTTGATGGGCATTTCCGTCAGATCGCGAGCAGCAGCGCCTCCGGGCTTCCGCTGGCGAGCGAGGCAAGGATTCCGAGCCCCGTGCGTAGGTCCTGCTCGCTGGTCGAGCCGAGCGAGATGCGCACGGCCGGCTGCCAGCTTTGATCGCATGTGCGGAAGGACGAGCCCGGCGCGATGGCAACGCCGCGAAGGCGCGCCTGCGAGACGAACCCCTCCTCGTTGTGCCCCTCCGGCAGCGGCAGCCAGACATGCAGGCTCTGCGGATGGGCATTGTAGGGCAGGCCCGCGAAGGCCTCTTCCGCGATGGCGTGGCGCACGGCGAGCGCCCGGCGCTGCCAGTTGACCAGTTCCAGCGCCGTGCCGTCGGTAACCCAGCGCGTGGCGATCTCGGCAATGGAGGGCGTCGCCATCCAGTTGGAGACGAGGTGGCGGTTGGCGACCGCCGCGACATAGCGGTCGGGCGCGACGAGATAGCCGATGCGCAGGCCCGGCACCGTGATCTTGGTGAAGCCCGTGACGTAGAGCGTGCGCTCCGGGACGAAGGCCGCGATCGGCGGCGTGCCGCCCTCCACGAGAGGGCCGAGGATGTCGTTTTCGATGATCGCGATATCGTGGCGCCGCGCGACCTCGGCAAGCGCCTGGCGGCGCTCCGCGCTCATCAGCGTCGCGGTCGGGTTGATCACCGAGGGCTGGAGGAAGACGGCGCGGATGACGCCCTTGCGGCAAGCCTCGTCCAGCGCCTCCGGGATCATGCCGTCGCGGTCGATCGGCAGGCCCTCCAGATGCAGGCCGAGGTAGCTGGAGAGCGGCACCAGCGTGTGGTGGCTGATCGCCTCCGCCGCGATGGTCGCGCCGGGCGGGGCGACGCTCATCAGCGCGGTGGTGATGCCGGACGTCGCGCCGTTGGTGAGGTTGATGTTGAGCGGCGAGATATCGAGCCCGCAGCGCGCCAGCCATTCGGCGGCGACCTTGCGGTGACGCGGGAAGACCATGTTCGGCCGGAAGGAGAGCGCCGAGCTCGACGGCAGGTTTTCCGCAAGCCAGCCGAAGGCCTCGCGCATGCGCTCCAGATGGATCTGCTCGCAGACGGGTTTGAGGATCGAAAGGTCCACCAGTTCGCCGAGACGTTCCGGCAGGTAGGGCGGCTCCGGCTCCTTCGGCCGGGTCTGCACGAAGGAACCGCGGCCGATCTCGCCGGAAAT
>CBIMFD010000344.1:0-3367 GCA_966243085.1 uncultured Shinella sp. | reverse complement strand
ACGGTGCGCGAGATCGCGCCTTCCGCCGACGCGGTGACGCGCACCCGGCGCGTCAAGATCGCGCTGGAGGACCCGCCGGATACCGTGCGGCTCGGCACGACGATCACCGCCGAGCTGGAGGGGCCGGCCCATACCGGCATTCTCGTGCCGGAAACGGCGGTGCTGGAAAAGGACGGCAAGCCGCATGTCTGGCTCGTCGATGCCGGGAAGGGCGAGGTGCATCTCGTGCCCGTCGAGACGGGGGCCAGAAGCGGTTCCTCGGTGATGGTGGCGAGCGGCATCAAGGAGGGCGACCGCGTCGTCACCGCCGGCGTGCACAGCATTGAAGAAGGCCAGATAGTGAAGATTGCGGACGAGGCGGGCCTATGAAGAAATTCAACCTTTCCGACTGGGCTCTCGAGCATGCCTCGCTTGTCTGGTATTTCATGCTCGTCTTCGCGCTGCTCGGCTTCTTCACCTACCAGAATCTCGGCCGCGAGGAGGATCCGTCCTTCGTCATCAAGACGATGACGATCAGCGCCGCCTGGCCCGGCGCCTCCGTGGAGGAGACGACGCGGCAGGTGACCGAGCGCATAGAGCGCAAGCTGGAGGAGCTGGAATCGCTCGATTTCAGCCGCTCCGTCACGACGCCCGGCCAGACGCTGGTCTTCGTCAACCTGAAGCCGACGACCCGGGCGCGCGACGTGCCGGGCACATGGCTCACGGTGCGCAACATGATCAACGACATCCGCGGGGAGTTCCCGTCCGGCGTCGTCGGCCCTGCCTTCAACGACCGCTTCGGCGACGTCTTCGGCAATATCTACGCCTTCACCGCCGACGGGCTGACGCCGCGCCAGCTCCGCGACTATGTCGAGGACGCCCGCACGCGCATCCTCACCGTGCCGAACATCGGCAAGGTGGACCTCATCGGCGCGCAGGACGAGGTGATCTATCTCGAATTTTCGACGCGCCAGCTCGCCGCGCTCGGCATTTCCACCCAGCAGGTGGTCTCGACGCTTCAGGCGCAGAACGCCATCGCGCCTTCCGGCGTCGTGCAGGGGGACGGCGAGCGCGTCAGCGTGCGCGTCGGCGGGCAGTTCGCCTCCGAGGCGAACCTTCGCGAGGTGAACCTTCGCGTCAACAACCGCTTCTTCCGCCTCTCCGACATCGCCACCATCACCCGCGGCTACGAGGATCCGCCGTCCGCGCTCTTCCGCTTCAACGGCGAGCCGGCCATCGGCCTTGCCATCGGCATGAAGCAGGGCTCGAATCTTCTCGAATTCGGCGCGGCGGTGGAAAAGAAGATCGCGCAGCTTTCCAACGAGCTGCCCGTCGGCGTCGACGTGCATCTCGTCTCCGACCAGCCGAAGGTGGTGGAGGAGGCTGTGTCCGGCTTCACCCGCGCGCTGTTCGAGGCGGTCGCCATCGTCCTCATCGTCTCCTTCGTCAGCCTCGGGCTTCGCGCCGGCCTCGTCGTCGCGCTCTCCATCCCGCTGACGCTCGGCATCACCTTCGTCTTCATGTATTACGACGACATCTCGTTGCAGCGCGTCTCGCTCGGGGCGCTGATCATCGCGCTCGGCCTTCTCGTCGACGACGCCATGATTGCCGTCGAGATGATGGTGGCGCGGCTGGAGGCGGGCGATACGCTGCGCAAGGCTGCGACCTATGTCTACACCTCCACCGCCTTCCCCATGCTCACCGGCACGCTGGTGACGGTGGCGGGCTTCATTCCCATCGGCCTCAACAACAGCGCGGCCGGCGAGTTCACCTTCAGCCTCTTCGTCGTCATCGCCATCTCGCTCGTCGTCTCCTGGGTCGTCGCGGTCGTCTTCACGCCGCTGCTCGGCGTGACGATCCTGCCGAAGTCGGTGAAGAAGCATCATGAGGAGAAGGGCCGTTTCGCCCGCCTCTTCGAGCGCATCCTCGATGCCTGCATGCGCTGGAAATGGACGACCATCGCAGCGACCGTGCTGATCTTCTTCGCCTCGGTCTTCGGCATGGGCTTCGTGCAGCAGCAGTTCTTCCCGTCCTCCGACCGGCCGGAACTGGTCATCGACTGGGCGCTGCCGCAGAACGCCTCGATTGCCGAGACCGATGCGCAGATCGCCAGGCTGGAAGAGGAGAAGCTGAAGGGCAATCCCGATATCGAGCGCTGGTCGTCCTATGTCGGGGAAGGCGCCGTGCGCTTCCTTCTCTCCTTCGACGTTCAGCCGCCGTCGCCGGCCTTCGGCCAGACGGTCATCGTCAGCAAGGACCTCGAAGCACGCGACCGGCTGCGCGCCGATCTCCAGGCCTATCTGCGTGAGACCTTCCCCGGCACCGATGCGCTGGTGAAGCTGCTCGACATCGGCCCGCCGGTCGGCCGGCCCATCCAGTACCGTGTCAGCGGTCCGGATATCCAAGAGGTGCGTCAGCAGGCGCTCGCCTTCGGCGAACTCCTCGGCAAGGACGACCGCCTCGGCGACATCGTCTACGACTGGAACGAGCCGGCGCGCGTGGTGAAGGTCGACGTGCTGCAGGATAAGGCGCGCCAACTCGGCGTCACCTCGCAGGACATCTCCTCGGCGCTCAACGGCGTCGTCGGCGGCACGACCGTCACCCAGATCCGCGACGACGTCTACCTGATCGACGTCATCGGCCGGGCGCGGGCGAGCGAGCGGCAGTCCATCGAGACGCTGCGCCAGCTCCAGCTCCCGACGGCGAACGGCACCTCCGTTCCGCTCGCCGCCGTCGCCAACTTCCGCTACGAGATGGAGCAGCCGGTCGTCTGGCGCCGTTCGCGTCAGCCCACCATCACCGTCAAGGCGAGCATTGCCGGCGGCGTGCAGCCGGCGACGATCGTTTCGCAGATGGACAAGGACGTCAGCGCCTTCCGCGAGGCGATGCCGGCCGGCTACGACGTCACCGTCGGCGGCACGGTGGAGGAGAGCGCCAACAGTCAGGCACCGATCGTGGCCGTCGTGCCGCTGATGCTCTTCGCCATGGCGACGATCCTGATGCTGCAGCTCCAGAGCTTCTCGCGGCTTTTCCTCGTCTTCGCCGTGGCCCCGCTCGCGCTCATCGGCGTGGTGATCGCGCTTCTCGGCAGCGGCGCGCCGCTCGGTTTCGTGGCGATCCTCGGGGTGCTCGCGCTCATCGGCATCCTCATCCGCAACTCCGTCATCCTCGTGGTGCAGATCGAGGACCTGAGGCGGGAGGGCATGAACGCCTGGGATGCCGTGCACGAGGCGACGCAGCACCGCATGCGGCCGATCATGCTGACGGCGGCGGCGGCAAGCCTTGCACTCATCCCCATCTCGCGCGAGGTGTTCTGGGGGCCCATGGCTTACGCCATGATGGGCGGCATCATCGTCGGCACGGTGCTGACGCTGCTCTTCCTGCCCGC
>CBIMFD010000343.1:0-3383 GCA_966243085.1 uncultured Shinella sp. | reverse complement strand
GCGGCGATCACGCCGAAGACGCGGGCGCTCTTCATCAACACGCCGTCGAACCCGACGGGCTGGACGGCGACGCGCGAGGACCTTGCAAGCCTCCTCGCCATCGCCCGCTGGCACAACCTGTGGATCATGGCCGACGAGATCTACGCGCTCTATCACTATGCCGGCGGGCGGGCGCCCTCCTTCCTCGACGTGATGGAAGAGGGTGACCGGGTGATCTTCGTCAACTCCTTCTCCAAGAACTGGTCGATGACCGGCTGGCGTGTCGGCTGGATCGTCGCGCCGCCGGAAATGGGCCAGGTGCTGGAGAACCTCATCCAGTATTCCACCTCCGGCGTGCCGCAGTTCCTGCAGCGCGGCGCGGTCGCGGCCCTCGACGAAGGCGATGCCTTCGTGCAGGCCAACATCGACAAGGCGGCGAAGAACCGCGACGTCTTCTGCGACGCGCTGATCACCACCAACCGGGTCGAGACGCTGAAGCCCGACGGGGCGCTCTATGCCTTCCTGAAGATCGACGGCGTGACGGATTCGCGCAAGGCCGCGCTCGACATCGTCGACAGCACTGGCGTCGGCCTTGCGCCGGGCACGGCCTTCGGCCCCGGCGGCGAGCTCTTCATGCGCGCCTGTTTCCTGCGCGATCCGAAGGAGGTGGCGGAGGCCGCCGACAGGCTTTCCCGCTACATCGCGGCCCGCTGACGCGGCTCAGAGCTGCGCGAGCAGGAAATCCGCCCGCGCGGCCACCGGCACCTTCGGCAGAAGGACCGGCTCGTAGCCCAGCATCGGATAGACCTTCGCAAGGCGATCGTATTCGGCGAGCGCGGCGGGAAAGCCATGCCGGCGGCCGGCATCGGCCGCATAGATTTCCGGCCAGGGCGGCGTGAGGAAGACGCGGCTGTTGTAGCGGTGCCCGGCGGCCAGTTCCGCAAGGTCCACGGCCCCGCCCGCCGCCTCCAGCGCAGCGGCGGCATCGATCAGCCCGCGATCGAAGAAGACGTAGCCCGGATGGCCGCGCATCGCCTCGCGGTCGGCGAGCGCCATGGCGATGGCACGGCGGGCGAAGGCGGCGAGATCGAGCCAGGGCAACGCCGTGCCGCCCTTCGCCAGTTCCTCCTCGACGATGCGGCGGCCGGGCTCCTCGACCGTCCCGTGGCCACGCCGGCGCAATTCTTCGAGAAGCGTCGACTTTCCGCCGCCGGAGCAGCCGGAAAGCAGGATGAAACGATCGGACATGAGGTATATCCTTCATAAGAGAGGTAATAATCAACGGCGGATTGCGGTTGCGTCCTGCCGGCCGGCAGGGTGATATGCCCGCAATTCGGACGATTCGGAGAGTGAGATGGCGGTTCTTGTCACGGGCGGCGCGGGCTATATCGGCAGCCACATGGTCTGGGCGCTGGCCGATGCCGGCGAGGAGGTCGTGGTGCTCGACCGGCTTTCCACGGGCTTCCGCTGGGCTGTGGCGCCGGAAGCGCGCTTCTACGAGGGCGACATTGCCGATGCCGCGCTGCTTTCGACGATCTTCTCGGAAAACCGCATCGATGCGATCATCCATTTCGCCGGCTCGATCATCGTTCCGGAATCGGTCGCGGACCCGCTTTCCTATTACGAGAACAACACGGCAAAGTCACGCGCGCTGATCGCCGCGGCTGTCGCGGCGAAGGTGCCGCATTTCGTCTTCTCCTCCACCGCCGCCGTCTACGGCACGCCGGACGGCACCGAGCCCGTCGAGGAGAGCGCGGCGCTCCGGCCGGAATCGCCCTACGGCTCCTCCAAGCTGATGACGGAGATCATGCTGCGCGACACCGCCGCCGCGCACGACTTCACCTATACGGCGCTGCGCTATTTCAACGTCGCGGGCGCCGATCCGCGCGGGCGCACCGGCCAGTCCACCCGCGGCGCGACGCATCTCATCAAGGTGGCGAGCGAGGCCGCGCTCGGCAAGCGCGGCGGCATGGACGTCTACGGCACGGACTATCCGACCCCGGACGGCACCTGCATCCGCGACTACATCCATGTCACCGACCTTGCCGATGCGCATCTGAAGGCCCTCCAGCGCATGCGGGCGGGCGGCGGCTCCATCGTCGCCAATTGCGGCTATGGCCGCGGCTTTTCCGTGCTGGAGGTGCTGAAGGAGGTCAAGGCCGTCTCCGGCGTCGATTTTCCGGTGCGCTTCGCCGCCCGGCGGCCGGGCGACGCGGTGCTCATCGTGGCCAATCCCTCCGTCGCGATGAAGGAACTGGACTGGACGCCGCAGCACGACGATCTCGCCTTCATCGTGCGCACCGCGCTCGACTGGGAGGATCATCTCGGCAAGCGCAACCAGCGCTGAGCCCTATTCCTCCCCGAGCTGCGCTTTTTCGTAAGCGATGGCATGGTCGATGAGCCGCGCCCAGATCTCTTCGTAGAAAGCACCGTCGAGGCCCTGCGCTTCGGCATTGCGGCGGGCGTTGTCGCGCACCTGCCTCACGCGTGCCGGAACGTCGGCGGGAATGCCGAGGCCCGCCTTGATCTCGGCGGCGCGGCGGATGAAGCTCCAGCGTTCGGCAAAGAGCGCCACAAGCGCCTCGTCCACCCGGTCGATATTCTCCCGGACTTCCGCCATCGTCGTGCATTCGGCCGCAGTTTTCGCCATTCCGGTCTCCTTCGCGGGGAACCGGATAGCAGAGGAACGGT
The DNA here is from genome assembly GCA_966243085.1 of uncultured Shinella sp. Taxonomy (GTDB): domain Bacteria; phylum Pseudomonadota; class Alphaproteobacteria; order Rhizobiales; family Rhizobiaceae; genus Shinella. Next base: position 713 of record CBIMFD010000343.1, on the reverse strand, counting down.
GCGTGGGAAAGGCGTCCCCGTGTCGCGGGACAAGGCCACATGCAGGCCCGGGGGTGGGCGGAAGGAGGGTGCGGTCCTGTCTTCTGCCTGCGGGCCTGCATGCTGGCCGAGGCGGAACCTAGGCACATAAGCTGGCGCGAAGCTGGATGCGATGACGTAACGTGAAGCACCCGCCAGAGCCCCGCTCCCACGCCGCAGAAAGGGCGTGAGCCGGAACGAGCGAAGCCCCCGGCGTTGCCACCGGGAGCTTCAAAAGGATGCCAATCCGGCAGGATCAGCGGGCGTGGGGATCGACGCCCTGGTAGTAGTCGCCGGAAGCCGGGCCGACATTTTCGGCGATCGCGTTGGGGATGACGACGCGATTGTCGACGCTGCTGGTGTGGAACGTGTCGATGCTCTGCTTCCGGGCCTGCTCGGGTGCAACGCCCTGGTAGTAGTCGCCGCTGGCGGCGAGAGCTGCGGAACCGCCGAAGGCGGAAGCTGCCAGGAAAGCAGCGATGGCGGTGTTGATGGTCTTGCTCATTGTCTCAGTCCTTGAATTCGCATGCGCGGTGGCGGCTCGCCACCGATTACTGGTGCTTGGAAACACCCTGGTAGTAGTCACCGTTGGCCGGGCCGACATCGGCGCTCGACGGAGCAGCCTTGGCGCCGTCGAAGGCGACGTCATGGATGCTCTGCGTGGTCGAACGGTCGATCCGCTGGGTCTGGGCCGA
>CBIMFD010000342.1:0-3389 GCA_966243085.1 uncultured Shinella sp. | reverse complement strand
GAGAATTGGCTGGGGAACCTGGATTCGAACCAAGATTAACGGAGTCAGAGTCCGTCGTTCTACCGTTGAACTATTCCCCAGCATGGCTGGTTCCGGCTGGGCCGGTGCCTGTGAGGCGGGCTTATAAACAAAAGGCGGCGAGATGCAAATGGTTTTTCGGGAAAAAGTTGCGCCGGCGGTTCGCAGGCTCCGGCGTCGCTTGTCCGTCACAAAAAGAATTTGGCGAAAGAGCCGGGCGCTGGTAATGTCGCGGCAACGAAGATCGAGAGAGCGCCTGCTTGCAGCGATTTGAGCTTTGCGCGGCGCCATAGGCAGTAACGTGAACGACCCCGACAGCGGCGAAAAGCCGCCCGTTTCCGGGGCGCAAGATGCGGGCAATGCGGGGCGGCCGAAGCGGTCGCGCCGCCGCAAGGGAAAGCAGAAGGGCGCCATGAGTCCCTCTGCCGCCCAGCCGTCCGCAGGCCAGGCAGCCGGCTCGTCCGGGCTTGCCGAGCGCCCCCAGGCCGTCCCCGGCGGCAATACCGCGCGCCGCAACAAGCGCCGCAAGCACGGCAGGACCGCCGGTGGCGAGAACGTGCGCCCGCTGGCGCCCGTCGGCCAGCGTGAAACACTTGAACAGGACCAGCGCCAGGGCGAAGGCCGCAAGGCGCGCCGCAAGCATCGCGGCCGCAAGGCCGCCGCGCGCGCCGCTTCGCCCGCCGCCGATCCCGGTCTCGCGGCCGCCGCGCCGGTCGCCGAGCCGCGGCCTGCCCATCATCAGGAGCAGACCCGGCGCGATTTCGTCCCGCAGCAGCGGGCCGGCGAGCGGGACGGCTACGACGCGCCGCTCTATGCCGCGCTCGACCTCGGCACCAACAATTGCCGCCTGCTGGTCGCCCAGCCGACGCGGCCGGGCCAGTTCCGCGTCGTCGATGCCTTTTCGCGCATCGTCAGGCTCGGCGAAGGCCTTGCCGCGAGCGGCCGGCTTTCCGACGGGGCGATGGATCGCTCCGTCGAGGCGCTCAGGATCTGCGCGGCCAAGCTGAAGAGCCGCAACATCCGCCGCGCCCGCCTCATCGCGACGGAAGCCTGCCGCGCGGCGGAGAACGGCGAGGCCTTCCTCCGGCGCGTGCAGGAAGAAACGGGACTGGAGCTCGAGATCATCAACCGCGAGACCGAGGCGCGGCTTGCCGTTTCCGGCTGCTCCTCGCTGGTCGGGCGCGAGGCGAAGTCCGTCGTGCTCTTCGATATCGGCGGCGGCTCGTCGGAAATCGCGGTCATCCGCATCGGCGAGAACCGCTCCAGCCGCCTTGCCAATCACATCACCCACTGGACCTCGCTGCCGGTCGGCGTCGTCACGCTCTCCGAGCGCCACGGCGGGCGCGACGTGACGCCGGAGAGCTTTGCGGGCATGGTCTCGGAGGTCGAGGGCATGCTGGCGCGGTTCGATTGCCCCGGCGAAATCGTCCATGCGCCGGAGGATTTCCACCTCATCGGCACGTCCGGCACCGTGACGACGCTCGCGGGCGTTCATCTCGATCTGCCGCGCTACGACCGCCGCCGGGTCGATGGCGTCTGGCTCTCGGACGACGAGGTCACGGCCATGCAGGCGCGGCTGCTCTCCTGGGATTTCTCGGCCCGCGCGGCCAATCCGTGCATCGGGCCGGACAGGGCGGACCTCGTGCTTGCCGGCTGCGCCATCCTGGAGGCGATCCGCAAACGCTGGCCCTCGCGCCGCATGCGCGTTGCCGACCGCGGCTTGCGGGAGGGCCTGCTCACCGACATGATGGCCGATGACGGCGTCTGGCGCCGCGGCCGCCACCGCCGTAACCACCGCGGCGGCCAACGCAATCCGGCAAAGCCCGAAGGACAGGCGTGATGACCAAGCCCCCCATCGGCCGCAAGCTCGGCCAGAAGGTCAGGAAGGGCAAGTTGAAGGCCTCGTCGCGCCGCTGGCTGGAGCGCCACATCAACGACCCCTACGTGCAGCGCGCGAAGCTGGAAGGCTACCGCGCCCGCGCGGCCTTCAAGCTGCTGGAGATCGACGAGAAGCACAATATCCTTGCCGGCGCGCGGCGCATCATCGATCTTGGCGCGGCGCCCGGAAGCTGGTCGCAGATCGCCGCCAAGGTGACGGGATCGACGGATGCCGACCCGCGGGTCGCCGCCATCGACTTCCTGGAGATGGACCCGCTGCCGGGCGTCGCCATCCTCCAGATGGATTTTCTCGATCCCGAGGCCCCGCAGAAGCTGATCGAGGCGGTCGGCGGCACGCCGAATCTCGTCATCTCCGATATGGCGGCGCCCACGACCGGCCATCGCCAGACGGATCACCTGCGCACCCTGCATCTGTGCGAGGTCGCCGCGCATTTCGCCGTCGAGGTGCTGGCCGAGGGCGGGCATTTCCTGGCAAAGGCCTTCCAGGGCGGCACGGAACGCGACCTTCTCAACATGCTCAAGCAGAATTTCCGGCAGGTCATCCATGTCAAGCCCGGCGCCTCGCGCGCCGAATCGGTGGAGATGTTCCTGCTCGCCAAGGGCTTCAAGGGCCGCAGGGCGCGAGAAGAGGCCGCGGAAGCGGACGAGGATGAGGACGTCTGATGCTGCTCTACACCACCGTCGGTACCAATGACCTCGAACGTGCCGGCCGCTTCTACAATGCCGTGCTGCCGCTCATCGGCTATCGCCGGCAGAAGCAGGCGCCCGGCGAGATCGGCTATGCGGCGGACGAGGACGTGCGCTGCCGCTTCTGGGTAGTGGAACCCTTCAACCGGGAGCCTGCGACCTTCGGCAACGGCGTGACGATCGCCCTCGACGCGCCGACGCGCGCCTCCGTCGATGCCTTCCACGCCGCCGCCCTTGCCGCCGGCGGAACCGACGAAGGCGCACCGGGCCTGCGTCCCTTCCACATCAGCTTCTACGCAGCCTTCATCCGCGATCCCGACGGCAACAAGCTCGCCGCCGTGTGCGAGAAGGCGGAATAAGGCGCCAGCGCCTCCCGGCCGCCGCTTGCGTCCATTTGCGTTGGGCGGTGCGATGTCCGGCCCGGGCTCCATCGTCAGCATGGTGTCCCAATCCGCGCCTCCGCGGGGAGGCGATGCCGGTCGCCCTGGGCGTTCTGTCCGTGCGTGAAGTTTCAATCCACGCCTCCGCGGGGGAGGCGACTAGCCGCCACGCGCAGCGGTTCCGCCACTACAGCGTTTCAATCCACGCCTCCGCGGGGGAGGCGACGGCGGCAGGAGAGCGTAGACACGCTGGCGACCTGTTTCAATCCACGCCTCCGCGGGGGAGGCGACCCGAAATCAACGCTTCTCTCAAGGGGATTGCAGCATGTTTCAATCCACGCCTCCGCGGGGGAGGCGACCGGGAGTGCGGAGACCCTCGAAGGGTTGTATACGGTTACTAACGAC
>CBIMFD010000341.1:0-3398 GCA_966243085.1 uncultured Shinella sp. | reverse complement strand
CTGTGGCTGCTCTTCCTGCAGCTCGTCGATCGTGCGCGCCTCGGCGAAGCGACGGTCGGGAAAGCCTATGCCGCCTGGCGCACCAATGCGCCGCCCGCCGCCGAGGCGGCGCTTGCGGACATGGTGCGGTTCCTCGCCAAGTTTTTGTCCACCACCCGATTGATCGGGCGCGTCCACATGGGTAGTGATCTGCGACGCTTCCTCGCCGCAACCCGCTATCTCTGCGAGGTTCTTCTGCCTCCCCGCCCGGCCGACGCAAGCAAAGCAGGTAAAGATGACTGAACTCGACACACTGGAAGAACAGCTCCTGTCCGACGTTGCCGCGGCCTCCGACGAGGCGGCGATCGAGGCCGTGCGGGTTTCCGCGCTCGGCAAGAAGGGCTCCGTCTCCGAGCTCCTCAAGACGCTCGGCACCATGTCGCCGGAAGAGCGCCAGACGCGCGGCGCGGCGATCAACGCGCTGAAAACGCGCGTGACAGACGCCATCACCGAGCGCAAGAGCGCGCTGCGCGACGCCGCCATCGCGGCGCGCCTTGCCGCCGAGACGGTCGATGTCAGCCTGCCCGTCCGCTCCTCGCCCGCCGAGCGCGGCCGCATCCATCCGATCAGCCAGATCGTCGACGAGATCACCGCGATCTTCGGCGACATGGGCTTCTCCATCGCCGAGGGCCCGGACGTCGAGACGGACTACTACAATTTCACGGCGCTGAACTTCCCCGAGGGCCATCCCGCCCGCGAGATGCACGACACGTTCTTCTTCCCCGCGAACGAGAACGGCGAGCGCAAGGTTCTGCGCACGCACACCTCGCCCGTGCAGATCCGCACCATGGAGGCGCAAAAGCCGCCGATCCGCATCATCATCCCCGGCAAGACCTACCGGCAGGACAGTGACGCGACCCATTCGCCGATGTTCCACCAGGTCGAAGGCCTCGTGGTCGATACGAAGGCCAATGTCGCCAACATGCGCTGGGTGCTGGAGGAATTCTGCAAGGCCTTCTTCGAGGTCGACAGCGTCACCATGCGCTTCCGCCCGTCGTTCTTCCCCTTCACCGAGCCGTCCTTCGAGGTCGATATCCAGTGCGACCGCTCGTCCGGCCCGATCGTCAAGTTCGGCGAGGGCACGGACTGGATGGAAATCCTCGGCTGCGGCATGGTCCATCCGAACGTGCTGCGGGCCGGCGGGCTCGATCCCGACGAATACCAGGGCTTTGCCTGGGGCATGGGCCTCGACCGCATCGCCATGCTGAAATACGGCATGCCGGACCTGCGCGACTTCTTCAACGCCGACGTCCGCTGGCTGAGCCACTACGGCTTCCGCCCGCTCGACATGCCGACCCTGTTCGGCGGCCTCAGCGCATAACCGGCATCCAAGGAGAAATTTGTTATGAAATTCACGCTCTCCTGGCTGAAGGACCATCTCGATACCGACGCCACGCTCGAAGAGATCTGCGACAAGCTGACGGCGATCGGCCTTGAAGTGGAACATGTCGACGACAAGGCGGCCTTCAAGCCCTTCGTCATCGCCAAGGTGGTTTCCGCCGAGCAGCATCCGAACGCCGACAAGCTGCGCGTCCTGATGATAGATACCGGCAAGGGCGACCCGGTCCAGGTCGTCTGCGGCGCACCGAACGCGCGCGCCGGCCTTGTCGGCGCCTTCGCCGCGCCCGGCACCTATGTGCCCGGCATCGACGTCACGCTTTCCGTCGGCACCATCCGCGGCGTCGAGAGCCGCGGCATGATGTGCTCGGAGAAGGAGCTGGAAATCTCCGACAACCACGACGGCATCATCGACCTTCCGGCCGATGCGCCGGTCGGCACGAGCTATGCCGCCTATGCCGGCCTCGACGACCCGGTCATCGAGATCAACCTGACGCCGAACCGTCCGGACTGCACGAGCATCTACGGCATCGCCCGCGATCTTGCCGCCTCCGGTCTCGGCACGCTGAAAACCCCGAAGGCGCCGTCCTTCACGGTGGAAGGCGAGACGCCGGTCAAGGTGAAGCTGGAGCTTGGCGGCGACGATCATCTGTGCCCCGGCTTCGCGCTCCGCCTCGTGCGCGGCGTGAAGAACGGCCCGAGCCCGCGCTGGATGCAGCAGCGGCTTCTCGCCATCGGCCTTCGCCCGATCAACGCGCTCGTCGACATCACCAACTACATGACCTTCGACCAGGGCCGTCCGCTGCATGTCTTCGACGCGGCCAAGGTGAAGGGCGACCTCGTCGTGCGCCGCGCGGCGGAAGGCGAAAATGTGCTGGCGCTCGACACCCGCGAATATACGCTCAACCCGTCCAACGTCGTCATTGCCGACGACAACGGCGTCGAATCCATCGGCGGCATCATGGGCGGCGAGCATTCCGGCTGCGACGGGAACACCGTCGACGTACTGATCGAATCGGCGCTCTGGGATCCGATGAACATCGCCAAGACCGGCCGCTCGCACGGCATCATCACCGATGCGCGCTACCGCTTCGAGCGTGGCGTGGACCCGGAATACATGGTGCCGGGCCTCGAACGCGCAACCGAACTGGTGCTGGAACTCTGCGGCGGCACGGCGGCGAAGGCCGATGTCGTTGGCTACAAGGGCTATGACGCCAAGGTCATCGATTTCCCGTTCTCGGAAGTCCGGCGCCTGACCGGCCTCGACGTCTCGGAAGCCGAGAGCACCAACATCCTCACCCGCCTCGGCTTCACCGTGACGGGCGCGGGCGAGCGTGTCTCGGTCGCGGTTCCCTCCTGGCGCCCGGACGTCGACGGCAAGGCGGACCTCGTGGAAGAGGTCATGCGCATCCACGGCGTCGACAACATCCGTCCGGCGCCGCTGGAAAGCCACGGCGCGGTCAACGGCCGTATCCTCACCACGCTGCAGATCCGCTCGCGGCTCGCCCGGCGGGCGCTTGCCGCCCGCGGCATGCTGGAGGCCGTCACATGGTCCTTCATTCCGAAGGCCCATGCCGAACTCTTCGGCGGCGGCGCGGCCTCGCTGGCGCTCTCCAACCCCATCGCGGCCGACATGTCCGACATGCGCCCCTCGCTGCTGCCGGGCCTGCTTTCGGCCGCCCAGCGCAATGCCGACAAGGGCTATGGCGACGTCGCGCTCTTCGAGGTCTCCGGCACCTACGAAAGCGACCGGCCGGAAGGCCAGCGGCGCGTTGCCGGCGGCATCCGCCGCGGCACGGCAACGCTATCGGGTGCCGGCCGCCTCTGGTCGAATGCCGCCAAGGGCGGCGGCAAGCCGGTCGACGTCTACGACGCCAAGGCCGACGCGCTCGCCGTGATCGAGGCCTGCGGCCTGCCGATGGGCAACGTGCAGATCGAGCCCGGCGCGCCTGGCTGGTATCATCCCGGCCGCTCCGGCACGATCAAGATGGGCCCTAAGATCGTTCTCGGCTATTTCGGCG
>CBIMFD010000340.1:0-3399 GCA_966243085.1 uncultured Shinella sp. | reverse complement strand
AACGAGCGGGAGGAGGCGCTTTCCATCGCGATCGCGCTGCGCCTCGCGCTGGAGGAAAGCGAGGACGCACAGGCCGCGCTGATCACGCCCGACCGCAAGCTCGGCCGGCGCGTGGCGGCGGAGCTTGCCCGCTTCGGCATCGAGGCGGACGATTCGGCCGGTACGCCGCTGCTCTCGAGCCCGCAGGGCACGCTCCTGCGCCTCCTCGTCGAGGCGGCGTTGCGCCCCGGCGACCCGGTGCCGCTCGCCGCGCTGCTGAAGCATCCCCTCGCCCGTTTCGGCCTTTCCGCCGATGACAGGCGCGCGGCCGTTGCCGCGCTGGAGCTGACGGCGCTGCGCGGCGGCACCGCCGAGATCGACATTTCCACGCTCGAACCCCTGCTGGAGGCAGCGCTTGCCCGTCAGACAGGGGACCGTCACCCCCCCGTCTGGCGCACGGCGCTGCCGGAGCCCTCGCTTGTCCTTGCCCGCGATCTTGCGCGCCGGATCGCCGAAGCCGCCGAACCGCTCGCCGGCGTGCTGGTCGGGCAGAGCCGGACGGGGCGACGCCTTTCCGGCCGGCTTGCGGTATCCGACTGGGCGGAGCGGACGGGGCGGGCCCTCGAGGCCGTGGCGGTGGACGAGCGCGGCGATCTCGCGGCGCTCTGGTCGGGGGAAGCCGGCGACAGCCTTGCGAGCCTCCTTGCCAGCGTGATCGCCACGGACGGCGAGATCGAAGCCGACGGGCCGCAATGGTGCGACATCGTCGAGGCGCTGGCGGCGAGCGAGAGCGTCAAGCCGCGCGCCATGCGCCATCCGCGCGTCTTCATCTTCGGCGCGCTGGAATCGCGCCTGCAGAGCGTCGACACGGTGGTGATCGGCGGACTCAACGAGGGCACCTGGCCGGGACAGGCGGCGAACGACGCCTTCCTCTCGCGCGTCATGAAGATCGATATCGGCCTGGAGCCGCCGGAGCGGCGCATCGGCCAGCTCGGCCACGACCTGCAGATGGCCACCGGCGCGCCGAAGCTGATCCTCACCCGCGCATTGCGCAGCGGCACCGCGCCGACCGTAGCCTCGCGCTGGCTGCAACGCCTCCTCGCCGTCGGCGGGCCGGCGCTGGCCGAAGACCTGCGGGCACGCGGCAGCGAACTCCTCGGCTGGGCGGACGCCTTGGACGAGAGCAAGAGCGTGCCCACCGCCCGTCGGCCCGCGCCGCACCCGCCGGCCGAATTACAGCCGAGGAAATATTCCTTCAGCGAGATCGGGCGCCTGCGCCGCGACCCCTATGCGATCTATGCCCGCCATATCCTTCGGCTCGACCCCATCGCGCCGTTCAACCTCGATCCGGGACCGGCCGAGCGCGGCTCGCTCTACCACCGGATCGCCGACCGCTTCGTGCGCGAGGAGAGGACCGGCGAGCCTTTCGCCGTCATCGGCCGCATCCTCGGCGAGGAATTCGACGCGGCGCGCCTGCCGCCGCATATCGACGCCGTCTGGCGGCCGCGCTTTGCCGCCGTTGCCCGCGCCTTCGTCGGCTGGCATCTTGCCCGCGCCGGCGAAATCCGGGAGAGCCTGACTGAGGTGCCGGCCTCGCTCGACCTTTCCGTCGCCGGCATCCGCCTCACGGGCGTTGCCGACCGTATCGACATCCTGCCCGACGGCCGGGCGGACATCCTCGACTACAAGACCGGCGGCACGCCGTCGCTGAAGGTGGCACGCGCGCTGCTCGACCCGCAACTCGCACTGGAGGCGGCCGCCCTCCGCCGAGGCGCCTTCCGTGGGCCGGGACTTCGTGAGCCGGCCAACCTTCTCTATGTGCGCCTCAAACCCGGCCATCGCTTCAAACCCGAGCAGGTCAATAACGAAGAGGCGAAATCCGCCAATGCGACGCCGAAATCCGCGCTGGAACTGGCGGAGGACGCGCTGACCGAGCTGGAAAAGCTGCTGACGGGGCTGATCGAGGGCCGCTTCGGCTTCGCCTCGCGGCTCATTCCCGAAAAGGAACGCGACTATGGCGGCGAATACGACCATCTCGCGCGCGTCGCCGAATGGTCGTCGGCCGAAGAGGGCGAGGAGAGCGACGATGCTTGACGAGGAGCGGCCCGCCTCCGCCGACCCGGCCGCCTGGCTGAGCTGGACGTCCGAGAAACAGGCGACGGCCTCCGATCCCGGCCGCTCGGCCTGGGTTTCGGCCAATGCCGGCTCGGGCAAGACCCATGTGCTGACGCAGCGCGTCATCCGCCTGCTGCTCGCCGGATGCCGGCCGTCGGCCATCCTCTGCCTCACCTATACCAAGGCGGCGGCCTCGGAAATGTCGAACCGCGTCTTCGAGCGGCTGGCCGAATGGGCGACGCTCTCCGACGCGGAATTGTCCGGACGCGTGGCGGCCATCGAGGGCAAGTCGCCGGACCTCTTCAAGCTCGCCGAGGCACGCCGGCTCTTCGCCCGGGCGCTCGAAACGCCGGGCGGCCTGAAGATCCAGACCATCCACGCCTTCTGCGAGGCGCTGCTGCACCAGTTCCCGCTGGAGGCGAACGTCGCCGGGCACTTTTCGGTGCTCGACGACCGGGCGGCGGCCGTGCTCCTCGCCGATGCCCGCCGGACGCTCCTGACCGCCACGGCCAGCGAGGACGACGCGGCGCTGGCCGACGCCTTCGCCACCGTGCTCGACATCGCCGACGACACCGGGCTGGAACGGCTGATCTCGGAGATCGTCGCAAGCCGCGGGCCGATCCGCGATTTCCTCGATACGGCCGGCAAGGCCGGCGGCATCGAGGCGGCGCTGCGGCGCGAGGCCGGGCTTCAACCGCATGAGACCGCTGAGGATATCCTCGCCGGTTTCTGGCCGCTCGACGGGCTGCAGGGCGCGGCGCTCGAGACCTATCTCGCCGTCGCGGAAATCCACGGCAGCGACACGGTGAAGGCATCCGCCGCCGGGCTGCGCAGCATGGCTGGCCTTGCGGACGGCGAAGCACGGCGCGCGGCGCTCCTCGACCTCTTCTTCACCGCCACCGGCACGCCGCGCAGTCTGGAGCGCGCCTTCCTCTCCAAGAAGGTGCGGGACAATGCACCGCATCTCGAAGCGGTGCTGCTCGCCGCGCAGGCGCATGTCACGGCCTGCGAAGACCGGCTGCGGCGTCTGCGCATGGTAGTTGCGACGCGCGCGGCGCTTACCATCGCCGAGCGGCTGATCGGCGACTATGAGGACCTGAAGCGCACGCGCAGCCTGCTCGACTTCGACGACCTGATCGACCGCACGGCGCGGCTCCTGACGCGCGACCGGGTGAGCGCCTGGGTGCACTACAAGCTCGATCAGGGTATCGACCATATCCTCGTCGACGAAGCGCAGGACACGAGCCCGCGGCAATGGCAGATCGTCAAGGCGCTGACCGACGACTTCTTCGCCGGCGAAACGGC
>CBIMFD010000339.1:0-3400 GCA_966243085.1 uncultured Shinella sp. | reverse complement strand
CTTCATGCTTCCGGTGCCGGCGTTGCGGCCGTGCGGGCGCTGTCGCGGTCCCTCCACCAGCGGCTGAGGAAGAGCAGGATCGGCCCGCCGATATAGATCGACGAGGTCGTCGCGACGATCACGCCGAAGAGCATCGGCCAGGCGAAGGGCTTGACCGTGTCGCCGCCCCAGATGGCCATCGGCAGCAGCGAGACCGCAACGGCGAGCGAGGTGAAGATGCATCGCATGATCACCTGATTGATCGACAGGTCGATGAGGTCGGAGAACGGCATCGACTTGTACTTGCGCAGGTTCTCGCGCATGCGGTCGTACACCACCACCTTGTCGTTCACCGAATAGCCGATCAGCGTCAGCACGGCGGCGATCGCCGTCAGGTTGAAGTCGATCTGCATCAGCGAGAAGAAGCCGATCATCTTGGTGATGTCCAGCACCAGCGTGACGATGGCGCCCACCGCGAAGTGCCATTCGAAGCGCCACCAGATGTAGATCAGGATCGCCAGCATGCCGAGGCCCACGGCAAGGAAGCCGGAACGGGCAAGCTCGGTGCTGACCGTCGGGCCGACCACTTCCGTGCGCTCGAAGCTGGCGTCCGGGATCACCTCGGCGACACCGGCGCGGATCTCCTGGAGAGCCGCCGTCTGCGCCGCTTCGCCGCCCGGCTGGCGCTGGACGCGTACGAGGACGGACGTGCCCTGGCCGAATTCCTGCAGCGCCACTTCGCCGAGGTTCAGGTCCTCCATCTTCTTGCGCAGCACGGCAAGGTCGATCGGCGCCTTGGAGGCCGCCTCCACCTGGATACCGCCGACGAAGTCGATGCCGTAGTTGAGGCCCGGCGTGAAGAAAAGGACGATCGAGCTGGTCGAGATGACCGCCGACGTGGCGATCGCGATATAGCGGCCGCGCATGAAGGAGAAGCTCGGGATGCTCCAGACCTGGCCGAAGATCGAATGGATGTTGATCTTCTTCATCTTGCTGCGCACGACGACCTCACGCATCAGGAGGCGCACGAAGGTGATCGAGGTGAACATCGAGATGGCAAGGCCGATGATCATGGTGATGGCAAAGCCGCGCACCGGACCCGAGCCGAACATGAAGAGCAGGATCATGCCCACCATGGTGGTCATGTTGCCGTCGACGATGGTGGCGTAGGCCTTGTTGAAGCCGACGTCGAGCGCCTTCATGGCCCCCGCCCCGCCCGCCGTCTCTTCGCGGATACGGGCGTTGATGAGGATGTTGGCGTCCACGGCCATGCCGATGCCGAGGATGATGCCGGCAATGCCGGGCAGCGTCAGCGTCGAGCCCAAAAGGCCGAGGAGACCGATGGTCAGGATCGTGTGCAGCACGAGGCCGAGATTGGCGATGAGGCCCCAGGAGCCGTAGAGCACCTGCATCATCACGACGACGGCGGCAAGGCCGGCAAGACCGGTATAGAGGCCCATGCGGATCGAGTCCGAACCGAGGTTCGGGCCGACGGTGCGCTCCTCGATGATGGTGAGCGGGGCCGGCAGGGCGCCCGAGCGGAGCAGCGCCGAAAGGACGGTCGCTTCCTGCGGGTTGAAGTTGCCCGAGATCTGGCCCTGGCCGCCGATGATCGGCTCGCGGATGACCGGTGCCGTCAGCACCTTGCCGTCGAGCACGATGGCGAAGGGCTTGCCGACATTGGCCTGGGTGATTTCGGCGAACTGGCGAGCGCCGGTCGAATCGAAGGTGAACGAGACGATCGGCTCGTTCGTGCGCTGGTCGAAGCCGGCCTTCGCATCGGCAAGGCGGTCGCCGGAAATCGCGACGCGTTCCTCGACCGCATATTTGCGGCCGTCGTTGGCGCCGGGCAGGATCAGCACGCCGCGGGGGGCGACGCCGTTCGGATCGACGCTCTGGTCGACCATGTGGAAGCTCATCTGCGCGGTCGAGCCGAGCAACTGGCGAAGGCGCGTCGGGTCCTGGAGGCCCGGAAGCTGGACGAGGATGCGATCGCCGCCGACCCGCTGGATGAGCGGTTCGGCGACGCCGACCTGGTCGACGCGGCGGCGGATGATCTCGAGGCTCTGCTCGACGGCCGCCGACATGCGCTCGTTGATGCCGGCTTCCGTCAGCGTCACATTGACGACGGTGCCGCTGGTGGCGACGTCGATATCGGACGAGCCGCCGCCGAAGCCGAGCGTCGAGGTGGGTGCGGCGAGCTTGCGCACTTCCGGCAGAACCTTGTCGAGCGTTTCCTGGTCGGGCAGCGTGATCGTCAGCGTCGTGCCGTTGAGGCGGGCGGCCGAGGCGCGCTCGCCGGCCTTGCGCAGGATGGCGCGGGCATCGTTGAGGAGCGTATCCATGCGCGCCTTGCGCAGCGCTGCCGAATCCACTTCGAGGACGAGGTGCGAGCCGCCCTTCAGGTCGAGGCCGAGGGTGACGGGGTTGGCGGGCAGAAAGCGCCCGAATTTCGCCTGCTGTTCAGATGTCAGCACGTTGGGCACGGCCGCGAGCATCCCGAACAGGATGATGACGGCGTAGACCATCAGGGCCCATTTGGAGGTTTTCATTGGGTGTTCCACTTCAACTGCCGGAACGGCGCGAGGGGGTTCGGCGCCGTCCGCTGGGATCGGAATTTCAATCGAATGGCGCAGCGATCAGCGCCACGAAGCCTCAGCCGGCAAGGGCCGGAGGCGCGCGGCTTCTAAAGGACGCGGTCGGCGCGCGCTCCGGCGCCGCATCGTCGGCAAGGTCGAAGACAGCCGAAGCCACCCTCTCAAAGGGATAGGCAAGGAAGCCCGCGCCCGGCAGGAGAGCCTTGCCGCCGGCGCTGCCGTCTTCGAGGCCCGCCTTGACCTTGGCCGCCCGCCGCTCGGCATGGCCGCTCGCGGGGAACCAGAGGTCGTCGCCGGCCGGCGAAAGCGGCGACGGCGCGACGCCCCCTTCCGTGGCGGCGCGCTGCGGATGGCCCGCCGTGCGTGCGCTGTCGGGCAGGGAAAACTGCGACACGAAGAGGGTGAAAAGCAGCACGAGGAAGCCGGCAGGCGCAAGGCCCCGCTCCCACATCGTCGCCTCTTTCCCGGTCCTCATGTTCATGCCTGTCCGTTTGTCGAAGGCGGATTGGCGCGCGAAGCAGGCTTCGCACGGCGCAGATGGTGCGCCAAGAACCATTTACCGCCGGGCGAGTCAAGTTCCGCGCCCGGCGGAGCGGCCGCTACAGCTCGTGGATCGTGACGTCCGGGCAGGCTTCCCGCGCCAGATCGCGCAGGTGCCGGTGGTGTGTGAGGTAGATCACCTGCCCGCCCCTTGCCATTTCCCCCATGACGCGCAGGGCGTTCAGCGCGCGCCCGTCGTCGAAGGTCTCCATGATGTCGTCGGCGATGAAGGGCACGGTCTCGCGGGTTTCGGCGATCTCATGGTAGCCCGCCACGCGCAGCGC
>CBIMFD010000338.1:0-3401 GCA_966243085.1 uncultured Shinella sp. | reverse complement strand
GCCCGCAGCGTGCCCATGTCGATGGCGGAGAGCTGGGCGTCGAGCCTGGCGTGGGTGTCCCGCCAGATGGGGAAGGCCTCGGTCAGCAGGCGGCGGCCCTCCTTCGTCAGACGCAGCAGGCGGCCGCGACGGTCGCGCGGGTCGGCTTCGACGACGACGAGACCGCGCCGTTCGAGGGGTTTGAGCGCCGCCGTCAGCGTGGTGCGGTCCATGGCGAGCACGGCGGCGACCGGCCCCATCGGCGGCGGTTCCGGCCGGTTCAGCGCCATCAGCAGCGAGAACTGGCCGTTGGTAAGGCCGAGCGGGCGCAGCGCATCGTCGAAGCGGCGGGCCAAAGCCCGCGCCGCGCGCTGCGCATGCAGGCAAAGGCAATGGTCGCGCACGAAAAGCGTGGTGTCGTAGGGAATCAGGGCCTCTTCCGTCATGCCGGCAATTGTTGATATCAACATAACAAAGTCAAGAGGCGGGTCCCTCCCCTTCCTCTCCGAGGCAATCGCATATGGCGCGAACCGCGTTCCGTTGCGCCGCCTGCGCCTACAGATGGGGAATGCAGAGGATCGCCTGGAGGGCGCGGGCGTCGATGGGGCGGCTGAGATAATAGCCCTGGATCTCGTCGCAGCCGGCCGCGCGCAGGAAGTCGATCTGCTCGCGGGTCTCCACGCCCTCGGCGATGACGCGAAGCTGGAGCGAGTGGGCGAGCGAGATGACGGCCCTGGCGATCGCCGCGTCGTCGGTGTCGGCGGGCAGGTCCTTGACGAAGGAGCGGTCGATCTTCAGGCGGTCGACGGGGAAGCGCTTGAGGGAGCTGAGGCTCGAATAACCCGTGCCGAAATCGTCGATGGCGAGATGCACGCCGAGCTGTTCCAGCCGGTGCATGGTCTCCACCGCCTGCTGCACGTCCTCCATGATCATGCTCTCGGTGAGCTCCAGCTCGAGGTAGCGCGCCTCCAGCCCGCTTTCCTCCAGCGCCTCGGCAACGCGCTCCACCCAGTCCTTCTCCTGGAACTGGCGGGCCGAGACATTGACGCTGACGACGATGGGCGGCAGGCCCGAGACCTGCCAGGCCTTGTTCTGCCGGCAGGCGGCGCGCAGCGTCCAGTCGCCGATGGGGCCGATGAGGCCGGTCTCCTCGGCAAGCGGGATGAAATCGCCCGGCGGCACGAGGCCCCGCTCGGGATGGCGCCAGCGGATCAGCGCCTCGACGGCGAAGATGCGGCCCGTCGCAAGATCCATCTGCGGCTGGTACTGCAGGAAGAGCTCGGACCGGGCGAGCGCGCGGCGCAGCTCCTCCTGCCTTTGCAGCTTCTCGTGGGCGCGGTTGGCGAGCTCCGCGGTGAAGACCTGCATGGCGTCGCGGCCGATCTCCTTGGCGCGGTACATGGCGGCGTCGGCGCGCGCGAGCAGTTCCGTGGCGTTGCGGCCGTGCTCGGGATAGGCGGCAACGCCCATCGAGGCCGTGACCTGGAAGGAGCGGCCCTCGATCATCACAGGCTCGGCAACGGCCTGGCGCACGGCGTTGAGGCGGTCTTCCACCGTTTCGCCGCGGCGCATCGCGCCGCTGATGAGTACGACGAACTCGTCTCCGCCGAGGCGCACGATGCTGTCGGAGGGGCGCACGCAGCGCAGCATGCGCGTGGCGACGATCTTCAGCAGCTCGTCGCCGGCATGGTGGCCGAGGCTGTCGTTGACCAGCTTGAAATTGTCGAGGTCGAGGAAGGCGAGCGTCATCGTGCCGCCGCTGTCGTCGGCGGCCTCGATGGCGGAGGCGACGCGCTCGTCGAGCATGGAGCGGTTCGGCAGGCCCGTCAGGGTGTCGTGATGGGCCATGAACTGAATGCTGTCCTCGGCCTCCTTGCGCTCGATGGCAATGCCGGCGATGTGGGTCGCCATGCCGACGAGCTTGAGGCAATCGGCCGTCGGCTCGCCCGGCGTTTGCGAATAGAGAGCGAAGGTGCCGAGCACCTTGCCCTGATAGGAAAGGATCGGCGAGGACCAGCAGGCGCGGAAGCCGAACGGGGTGACGAGAGCCTTGTACTCCGCCCAGAGCGGGTCCGTCTCGATATCGGGGACGACGACCGGCTCGCCGCGCCAGACCGCGGTTCCGCAGGAGCCGGCCGCCGGGCCGATCTCGATGCCGTCGACCAGCGCGCAATAGGCCGGATGGAGGTTCGGCGCCGCGCCGTTGACGAGGTGCCGGCCGTCCGGGGTGAGCAGCAGGATCGAACCGGTGACGTCCGGCACATGCGCTTCGATCAGGAGGATCAGCGAGGAGAAGACCTCGACCAGCGGCGCGCCGAGCGCGATCATCTTGAGGAGATGCGCCTGGCCGACATGCAGGCTTTCGGAGCGCTTGCGCTCGGTGATGTCGCGCGCGGTGCCGACCATGCCGATCACCGTGCCGTTCGCATCGCGCACCGGCAGCTTGGAGGAGAGCATCCATTTCAGGTTGCCCCGGGCATCGTGGATCAGCTCCTCCATGTCGAGCATGGGCACGCCCGTGCGCATGATCTCCTGCTCGGTCTTGAAGAAGCCGCGGGCGACATGCTCGGGGTGAATGTCGAAATCGGTGAGGCCCTCGAGGCTCTCCAGCCCCTCGCGCCGGTTGTCGTCGACGATGGCGCGGTTGGCGACGACGAAGCGGCTGTTCCTGTCCTTGAAATAGAGGTAGTCCGGCACCTCGTCGATCATGGCTTCGAGCCAGAGGGTGCGCTCGTTCTGGGCGGAGGCGAGCGGGAAGAGCCGTTCGGCCTCGCTCATCAGGCGCCGGCTCGCCGAGATCAGGCGCACCGTCGGGTCGGCGTCGTCATTGCCAAGCTGAGACAGATTCGTCGACATGAGCCCCTGCAATTTCCAAACGCAAGCCGGAAGGTGCCGGTCGCCCCTTCCTGCCCGGACGGCGAAAACTACACCTAAAGTCGTTATCCAACCCTAAAGGAAACAGGAGAAATGCCGTAGACCCGGCATTTCGGACCATAAAAAACAACCGTGGCGGGCAGCAGCCGGTTTGTGCCGTTCCGGCACAGATGCGGGTTGGCACGTTTCCTGCTCTGCCGGAGCCAAGGAGTTTTCATGGTTACCAGACGGTTGTTTCTCTCAGGTCTCGGTCTTGGCGCCGCCGGCGCGGCTGCAACCGCCCCGGCCGCCCTTGCGCAGACGGGCCGCCTGCCGGTCGTCGACGTCGACCTCCGCGGCAGCATCGACGCCTCGGCACATGGCGTTCGCCCGGGGGCGGACGACCGCAAGAGCAAGGCCTTCGCCCGCCTGCTCAAGGAGGCCGCGGCGAAGAACATGCCCGTCTTCCTGCCGCCCGGCGACTATACGGTCTCCAACGTCACCCTGCCCGACAACACGCGGCTGACCGGCGTTGCCGGCGCGACGCGCATCGTCTACGGCGGCGACGG
>CBIMFD010000337.1:0-3401 GCA_966243085.1 uncultured Shinella sp. | reverse complement strand
TATCGTGCAGCCAGGCGTGCTCGGGGCCGATGCCGGGATAATCGAGGCCGGCGGAGATGGAATGGCCTTCCTTGATCTGGCCGTCCGCGTCCTGCAGCAGGTAGGTGCGGTTGCCGTGGAGGACGCCCGGGGAGCCGGCGGTCAGCGAGGCGCAATGCTCCTCGCCGTCGAGGCCCTTGCCGCCGGCCTCGACGCCGACGATCCTGACGTCCTTGTCGTCGAGGAAGGGATGGAAGATGCCGATGGCGTTCGAGCCGCCGCCGACGGCTGCGATCACCATGTCCGGCAGGCGGCCTTCGGCGGCAAGGATCTGCTCGCGGGCTTCCTGGCCGATCACCGCCTGGAAATCGCGCACCAGTTCCGGATAGGGATGCGGGCCGGCGGCCGTGCCGATCAGGTAATAGGTGTCGTCGACATTGGTGACCCAGTCGCGCAGCGCCTCGTTCATGGCGTCCTTCAGCGTGCCGCTGCCGGCCGTGACGGGCTTCACCTCGGCACCGAGCAGCTTCATGCGGAAGACGTTCGGCGCCTGGCGCTCGACATCCGTCGCACCCATGTAGACGACGCAGGGCAGGCCGAAACGGGCAGCGACGGTGGCCGAGGCCACGCCATGCTGGCCGGCGCCGGTTTCGGCGATGATGCGCGTCTTGCCCATGCGCTTGGCGAGCAGGATCTGGCCGATGCAGTTGTTGATCTTGTGCGAGCCGGTATGGTTCAGCTCTTCACGCTTGAAATAGATCTTCGCGCCGCCAAGATGCTGCGTCAGGCGTTCGGCATAATAGAGCGGGCTCGGGCGTCCGATGTAATGCGTGCCGAGTTCCTTCAGCTCCGTCTGGAAGGCGGGATCGGTCTTCGCCTTGTTCCACTCGGCCTGCAGCTCGAGGATCAGCGGCATCAGGGTCTCGGCGACGAAACGGCCGCCGAAGATGCCGAAGCGGCCGTCCTCGTCCGGGCCTTCGCGGTACGAATTGAGGTTGGGTGACTGGTTCACGTATCGCTCCCTGCGGCGGCCTTGAATTCCGCCTTTCGTGCCGCTTCAAAAAACGCTTCCATCAGGCCGAGGTCCTTGACGCCCGGGGTGCTCTCGACCCCGGAACTGACGTCGATGCCCGGTGCGCCGGTAAGCCGGACGGCTTCGGCGATGTTATCCTTGTTCAATCCACCGGAAAGCATGTAATCGACGCTTCCGTCAAGCAGATGCATGAGTTTCCAATCGAAGGAGACGCCGTTGCCGCCCGGAAGCTCGGAGCCGGCCGGGGGCTTGGCATCGAAGAGGAAGCGGTCGGCTATGCCGATATAGGGATCGATCTTCTTCAGGTCGTCCGCCTCGCGCACCGAAAAGGCCTTCATGACGGGCAGGCCGTAGACCGCCTTGACGGTCAGCAGCCGCTCCGGGCTCTCCTTGCCGTGCAGTTGCAGGATATCGGGCGAAACTTCATCGACGATCTCGTCGAGCATGTCGCTGTCGGCGTCCACCGTCACGGCGACGATCTTCGCACGGCCACGCACCCGGGCGGCGAGGCGGCCGGCATCGGACGGCTCGATGTTGCGCGGGCTCTTCGCAAAGAAGATGAAGCCGATATGGCTCGCGCCGAGCGCGACCGCCCTGTCGACGGCCTCTTCGGTCTTCAGCCCGCAGATTTTTATGTCCAGTTTCATGGCGGAGGAAGTTGCACGAATCACCGGAAGAGTCGAGCCGAAAGACGGCGGCAATAAGCCGGAAACCGGCGCCCTTGCGTGGTGCACCGCCATGCCCATATGAAGGGGAACCGAGATCGGAGACCTCCATGCGGCTCATCATCGCCATCCTCCTGCCGTTTCTTGCATTCTTTACCATCGGGCGGCCGATCTCCGGCATCATCTGCCTGATCCTCCAGGTGACGCTGATCGGCTGGCTGCCGGCGGCCATCTGGGCGGTCTATGCGCTGGGGCAGTACAATACGGACAGGAAAATCCGCGCGGCGCTTGCCGACCGGCGCCACTGACACCTTCGCTCACCTTCGCTCAGCCGAAGTCCACGGCGTGCAGGAGGCTCCCGTTGCGCTTCAGCCAGCGCTTGGCCTCCTCCGTCGCGGGGCAGAGCTTTTCGCACAGCGCCCAGAAGGAGGTGCTGTGGTTCATCTCCTCAAGATGCGCCACTTCGTGGGCGGCGAGATAATCGATGACGTGCGGCGGGGCCATGGCGATGCGCCAGGAGAAACTGAGCGCGCCATCCGCCGAGCAGGAACCCCAACGGCTGCGGGTATCGCGCAGCGTCAAGGATCTGATCTTTCTGCCGATGCGTCCGGTATGGACGGCGACGAGCCGTTCCAGTTCCGACCGTGCCTCCTTCTTGAGGAAATCGCAGATGCGACGGGGAATGCTCTCCTCCATGCCGCCGACGCGCAGCACCGCCTCGTCGTCGACGATGACGGCTTCCGTCAGCCCGCGCAGCCGGCCCGTCGCCTCGATGCGGTGCGCGACGCCGCGGATCATGACGTAGCCGCCGTGGGCCAGCTCGTTCGTCGTGCGGAATTTCGCCAGCTTCGTCATCAGCCAGCCCTGATGGCGGTCGAGGAAATCGCGGATGTCGCGCTCGGCGATGCCGTTCGGTACCGTCATGCGCAGCGCCCGACCGCCCGGCTCGATGCGCAGCGTCAGGCGCGTCGCGCGAAGATCCCGCCGGATGGTGAGCGGCAGGCGGCGTCCATTGACGTCGACCTCCCGCGTCTCCGGCGGAGGCGGCGTCTTCAGAGCCTTTCGGGGCTTGCGAAGGGACGGGAACATGCTGCCTTTCATAGCCGATTCGGCGTGGGCTGAAACGCTTCAACGAAAAACCGGCGCACGGGGCGCCGGTTTTGCAGAATCGCGATTCCTTTTCCTCCGTCATCGCCCGCGGCATGGATGGTCGGGTCAGGCCCGACCATGATGACGATCTACTCTCAGTTCGCCGGGAAACCCGGGACGTCGCCTTTGCCCTCGGCGCGGCGTTCGCGCATGAAGCGGTCGAACTCCTCCTGGTCCTTGGCGCGGCGCAGTTCGCGGATATAGGCGTCGAATTCCTCGCGCATCTCGTCCAGCTTGCGGCGCTCCTCGTCGAGGCGGGCAAGTTCGGCATCGCGCCAGTCGTCGAAGGCGCCATTACCGGTGGCGCTGCGGAAGGCATGACGGGCACGGCCGCCGCGGAACTTGCCGCGGCAGGAGGCGAACATGCCGTCCACGGTGTCGTTGGCGTCCTTCTTGAAGGTTTTCAGGCGGTCGCCGAAGACGATGTAGGCGAGCATGGCAAGGCCGAGCGGCCAGAACACCACGAAGCCCAGCACCATCAGGGCGATGGTCGCAGGCGTCCAGTCCGGACGGATCAGTGCTGACTGGTTCATGTGCAATCTTCCTCACGATCGGCGGAAACCACTTCGGTTTCC
>CBIMFD010000336.1:0-3406 GCA_966243085.1 uncultured Shinella sp. | reverse complement strand
GGGCAGCACCTTCACCATCCGCATGCCGGTGGATGCCCGCAAGGGCGCGGGCGAGGCGGCTTCGCGCAGGACCGTTCTCAACGGCAGCCGCGTCTTCCTTCTGGCGCCGGACGGCCCCGCCTCCGCCGCGCTCGTGCGCACGGTCGACGCGCTCGGCGGCACCTGCCATGCGGCCTCCTCCGTCGCCGATGCCGCGGATATCGCCCGCCGTCTCGCCGTCAGCGGCACCGAGCTCACCGACATGATCGTCGACAACCGCCTTGCCGGTGCCTTCCGCCGGGAGCTTGCCGACCTTGCCTTCTTCCGCAAGAGCGCGGCCCGGCGCATCTATCTCGTCAATCCCGAGGAGCGCGGCGGGCGGGCCATCGGAAATGGCGAGGGCTATGATTCCTGGCTCATCCGGCCGCTGCGCGAGCGCTCGCTGGTCGAGGTGCTGCGCGGCCGCATGAAGGGCATCGAGGTGCGCGACGCGATCAACGACAACCGGCCGATCCTGAAGGACCCGCCGCCGCTCGCGCCCGTGGCCGAACCGGTCTCCCCCGCCCCGGCGGGCGCGTGCATCCTGCTTGCGGAAGACGATCCGGTGAACGCCATGCTGGTGCGCGCCATGCTGGAGCGGGCCGGCCATGCGGTACGGCATGTGCCGGACTATTCCGGCCTCCTTGCTGCGCTCTCCGGGGAGCTTGCCGTCGATCTCGTCGTCACCGATCTCGGCATGCCGGGCGGCGAGGGGACGGAGATGATCGGGCGGATCGCCCGTGGCAATCGCGTGCCGGTCATCGTGCTGACGGCGGACGGCCGCGCCGGCCTTGCCGAGGCGCTTGCCGCCGCCGGCGCCGCCGCGGTGCTGGCAAAGCCCGCCGATCCGGCGCGGCTTGCCGCCGAGGTCGCCCGGCTTGCCCGCGCGAAAGCCTGACGCGCGTTTTCGCTACCCAATACCGCTTTACGTCATTATCCTGTTGCAGAATCGTGGTTTAGAACCACGCAGTTTCGCTCAACGGGTAGATTGCCATGACGCTCGACCTCGCCCAGACCATCGCTCCGGCGGACATCGCCCAGAAACCGGGCTCCGTGGCAGGCCAGGCGGCAAGCGACGTGCTCGGCCGCATCGGCAACCTGGAAACCCGCCTTGCCCGCTCGGCCACGGAGATCGACGCCGCGCAGGCCGTGCGCTACCGCGTCTTCGCCGAGGAGATGCAGGCGCGGCTTTCGCCGGATGCCGTGCGCCGCAAGCGCGACGTCGACGCCTGGGACATGGTCTGCGACCACCTCCTCGTGCTGGACACGTCCATCGAGGGCGACCCGGAAGAGCAGATCGTCGGCACCTATCGCCTCTTGCGGCAGGAAGTCGCCGCCGTCTCCGGCGGTTTCTATTCCCAGTCGGAATTCGACGTCGATACGTTGATCGCCCGCCATCCGGACAAGCGCTTCATGGAGCTCGGCCGCTCCTGCGTTCTGCCGGCCTACCGCACCAAGCGCACGGTGGAACTGCTCTGGCAGGGCGCCTGGGCCTATTCGCTGAAGCACGGCATCGACGTCATGTTCGGCTGCGCCTCCTTCCACGGCACGGTGCCGGAGGAGCATGCGCTGGCGCTCTCCTTCCTGCACCACAATGTGAAGGCGAAGGACGAGTGGAGCGTTGCGGCAAGGCCGGAACTCTTCCGCACCATGGACCTGATGCCGGCAGAAGGCGTCGATGCGCGCAAGGCGCTCACCGCCATGCCGCCGCTGGTGAAAGGGTATCTCCGCCTCGGTGCGATGATCGGCGAGGGCGCCGTTGTCGATCACGCCTTCAACACGACGGACGTGCTGATCGTCCTGCCGATTGGCAAGATCTCCGGCCGCTACCTGAATTACTACGGCGCCGACGCCGGGCGCTTCGCCAGTTGATGATTATGGCCAATAGCGAATAGGAAGTGGCGAATAGAGCAAGTCAGACACAGCCTATTCGCTACCCCCTCTAAACCCCCGAATTATACGCCGCCAGCGTCGCCATGTTGACGATGTCGCTGTCCTTGGCGCCCATCGAGACGATCTGCACCGATTTGTCGAGGCCGACGAGGAGAGGGCCGATGACCGTCGAACCGCCGAGTTCCTGCAGCATCTTGGTCGAGATCGACGCCGAGTGGAACGCCGGCATGACGAGCACGTTGCCCGGGCCGGAGAGGCGGCAGAACGGATATTGCTCCATGATGCGCGGGTTGAGCGCGACGTCGGCAGCCATCTCGCCGTCATATTCGAAATCGACGCGACGCCGGTCGAGGATCTTCACGGCTTCCCGCACCCGCTCCGAACGCTCGCCCGAAGGATGACCGAAGGTCGAATAGGCGAGCATGGCGACGCGCGGCTCGTAGCCGAGGCGGCGGGCAAGGCCGGCGGCCTCTTCCGCGATGTCGGCCAGCTCCTCGGAGGTCGGCATGTCGTGCACGGCGGTGTCGGCGACGAGCACGGCGCGGCCGCGGCAGAGCGCAAGCGAGGCGCCGATCACCCGGTGGCCGGGCTTGGCGTCGATACAGCGCCGCACGTCCTCCAGCGCGGTGGAGTAGTTGCGGGTCAGGCCCGTCACCATCGCGTCGGCGTCGCCGAGCGCCACCATGCAGGCCGCGAAATGGTTGCGGTCGTTGTGGATCAGGCGCTGGGCGTCGCGGTAGAGGAAGCCCTTGCGCTGCAGGCGGGCATAGAGATAGTCGATATAGGCATCGTTGCGCGTGGAGATGCGCGCGTTGAGCAGCTCGATGCCCGGCCGGTCGAGATCGATGCCGGCGCGCTCGGCGACCTCGCGCATCCGGTCGTCGCGGCCGACGAGGATCGCCGTGCCGAGCTGCTGGTTGGCGTAGGAGACGGCGGCGCGCATCATCTGCTCTTCTTCGCCCTCGGCGAAGACGACGCGCTTGGGCTGGCGGCGCACCCGCGCATAGATCTGCTGGAGCGTCGAGGCGATGGGGTCGCGCCGGGCTCGAAGGTCACGCGCATAGGCGTCGAGGTCCGGGATGTTCTTGCGCGCGACGCCGGTTTCCATCGCGGCCCTCGCGACGGCGACGGGGATCGCCGAGATGAGGCGCGGATCGAACGGCACGGGGATGATGTATTGCGCCCCGAAGCGCGGGCGCACGCCCTGATAGGCGGCGGCGACGTCGTCCGGCACGTCTTCCTTGGCAAGATGCGCCAGCGCCTCGGCCGCGGCGATCTTCATCGCGTCGTTGATCGTCGAGGCGCGCACGTCGAGCGCGCCGCGGAAGATATAGGGGAAGCCCAGCACGTTGTTGACCTGATTCGGATAGTCCGAACGGCCCGTGGCGACGATCGCGTCGTCGCGGATGCGGGCGACCTCCTCCGGCGTGATTTCCGGATCGGGATTGGCCATGGCGAAGATGATCGGCCGCGGCGCCATGGAGCGGATCATCTC
>CBIMFD010000335.1:0-3414 GCA_966243085.1 uncultured Shinella sp. | reverse complement strand
TCTCGGATAGCAGCATTGTAGCAAACCGCACCCCCCTCTGCCCTGCCGGGCATCTACCCCACAAGGGGGGAGATCGGCAAGAGGGGCGAACCTTGCTCAATCTGTAACGTCAAGAGAGGCGAAGCGGTCCTGCATCCAATCTCCCCCCTTGTGGGGGAGATGCCCGGCAGGGCAGAGGGGGTACGCCAAGGCCGCGTACTTCGCAGCCGGGATATTACAGTTTACAGCGCGTTCGCCAGCCGCACGAACTCTTCCACGCTCAACGTTTCCGCCCGCCGCTGCGGGTCGATCTCCGCCCGCGCAAGCAGCGCTTCCCCGCCCAGCGATTTCACGCTCTGGCGCAGCATCTTGCGGCGCTGGCCGAAGGCGGCATGAGTGACGCGCTCGAGTGCGGCGACGTCGCACGGCAGCGGATTGGCGACAGGCTCCAAATGGACGACCGAGGAGGTCACCTTCGGCGGCGGCGTGAAGGCCTGCGGCGGCACGTCGAAGGCCATGCGGGCATGGGTGCGCCAGCCGCAGAGCACGCCGAGCCGGCCGTAATGGTCGTCGTTCTCCTCCGCCACGATGCGCAGGCCCACCTCGCGCTGGAACATCAGCGTCAGCGATTGCCAGAAGGGCGGCCAGGTCTTCGGCAGCAGCCAGTTGACGAGAAGCTGCGTGCCGACATTGTAGGGCAGGTTGGCGATGATGCGCACGGGCTCGCCGGGCGCCAGCGCCTCGAAATCCGTCTTCAGCGCGTCGCCCTCGATGACCGTCAGCCGCCCCGGATAATGCGCGGAAATCTCGGCGAGCGCCGGCAGGCAGCGCGCGTCGCGCTCGATGGCGATCACGCGTTTCGCGCCGAGCGCCAGGATGGCGCGCGTCAGGCCGCCGGGGCCGGGCCCGACCTCGATCACCGTATGGTCCTCGACGGGGCCGGCCGTGCGGGCGATCTTCTGCGTAAGGTTCAGGTCGAGCAGGAAGTTCTGGCCGAGCGCCTTCTTCGCGTCGAGCCCGTGCCGCTGGATGACGTCGCGGAGCGGCGGAAGCCCGTCGAGCGCGGCCATCAGCGCGCCTCCTTTACGGCACGCTCGTTGCGGGCCAGTTCCTCGGCAAGCCGCAGGGCCGCCAGCAGGCTGTCCGGCCGGGCGACGCCCTTGCCGGCAAGTGCAAAGGCGGTGCCGTGGTCCGGCGAGGTGCGGATGAAGGGAAGGCCGAGCGTGGCGTTGACGGATGTGTCGAAGCCGAGCGCCTTGGCGGGGATCAGCGCCTGATCGTGATACATGCAGAGCGCCACGTCATAGTTCGCGCGCGCGGCGTCGTGGAACATCGTGTCGGCCGGAAGCGGGCCGGCGGCATCGATGCCGGCCGCCTTCAGCCGCTCCACGGCCGGCCGCACGATCGCGTCGTCTTCAAGCCCCAGCGCGCCGCCTTCGCCGGCATGCGGATTGAGGCCGGCAAGAGCAAGGCGCGGGCGGGCGATGCCGAAGCGGAGGCGAAGGTCCCGCTCGGTGATCGCCGCGGTCTCGACGATCAGGTCTTCCGTGAGCGCCGCCGGCACGTCCTTCAGCGGGATGTGGATCGTCACCGGCACGGCGCGCAGCTTCGGCCCGGCAAGCAGCATGACGGGAAGGGGGGCCTTGCCGCCGGCAGCCGTCGCCGAGAGGTCTGCAAGGAATTCCGTGTGGCCGGGAAAGCCGAAGCCGGCCTCGTAGAGCACGGCCTTGGCAATGGGGTTCGTCACGACGGCGGACGTGCGGCCGGCAAGCGTCAGCGCCACGGCCGCCTCGATGGCACCGGTGACGGCGGCGGCATTGCGGGAATCCGGCATGCCCGGCACGGCAGGAACCGCACAATCGGTGGCGAGGACGGGAATGGCTTCGGGAAAGAGGAGGGCTGCCGTCTCCGGCTCAGCGGCGGCCACGGTGACGTCGAGGCCGAGCGTTTGTGCCCGCTGCCCGAGCACGTTGGCGTCACCGACGAAGAGGAAGGGCGGCAGCGAAAGAGCCTTGCGGGCCGACCAGAGGGCGAGCGTTATATCAGGCCCGATCCCCGCCGGATCGCCCATCGTGAGCGCCAGCGGAGGAAGCGTCGTCGTGGTCATGCGGCCCCGTCACAATTCGAGGAAGGAGCGCTCCGCTTCCGGAGCGCGGGGATCAGCGTTCGATGATCGTCGCCTTCTTACGAAGCTCGGCGATGTATTTCTTGCTGTTCTCGTCGTTCTCGCCGTCCTTCGCCTTGGCAAGGTCCTCGGCGCGGAAGACCATTTCGGCGGCCGTGTCGTCGTTCACCTGACGCTGCTTGCAGATCGCCAGATATTCGACGCCCCTTTCGGTGACGCGCGTGCCGGTCGTCTGTCCCTTGGCCTTCTCGATCAGCGGCTTCCAGTCATCCGGCATTTCAGGCGCGAGCACGCGGCCGAGGTCGCGGATCGATACGTCATGCATGGTCGCGGCGAAGGCTTTCGCCTGATCGCAGCCGGGGAATTTCGAGCGGGAGGCCTCGGCCTCCGCCTTGCGCTTGCCGAGGATGGCGCTGCGGCGCTTCTCGGGTACGACGAAGATGACCTGCTTGAGGAAATATTCGGTGGTGACGGGCTTCTTGCCGCCGTTCTCCTGCATGCGCTCGGCGAGCGTCTTGCCGCTCCCCTTGCCGAAGCGGGCGTTGACCACGCGCGGCCAGCTCATCTGCAGGGCGATGAACTGCTTGAAATGCTCCGTGCCGACGCCGGCGCGATCGAGGATCTGGGCGAGCTGGTCGACGTTGATCTTGTTGGAAGCGGCAAAGCGCGCATAGGCGGCGTCCACCTCGGTCGTGCTGACGGAGGAACGCGTGCGCAGGATTTCCTCGCGCTTCAGCGCGTCGTCGATCAACTGCTCGCGTGCAAGGCTCCTGAGATTGCCTTTGGCGTGCTGCAGGCGCAGGAAGGCGACGCGACGTTCGATATCGCCCGTGGTGATGGCCTTGTTGTTGACGACGGCGACGACCGTGCTTGCCGCCTCGGCCGTGCCGGCCGGCACGGCAAGCGTGACCGCTGCGGCCAGCGCGACGCCCATCATCATGGAGCGCACAAGAGATTGTCTGCCGATCATGCCAGTCCCTTTCCCAAACCCGTTCCGTGCCCGCCCGGGCGCCCCTGAGCGGCGCGAGGCTTCATCGCAAGCGTCCCGGATGTGCATAATACATGCGGCCAAACGATGACAAGAGTCGCCGCGCGGCCTATCGGAGGCCGGTGAATGCGGCGTCGCCGATCTGGATGTCGCCGATCGTCCGGAACATCAGGCGCGCGCCGATCGACCAGTCGTTGGCGACGCTGCTGGATTTGTCGCGCTCCTGCTCGTAGACGATCGAGAAGATCGTGTCGCGGTCGTCATAGGACAGGCCGACGCCGTTGCGCGAGACGATATGGTTGCCGATGTCGTAGGTCACCGA
>CBIMFD010000334.1:0-3419 GCA_966243085.1 uncultured Shinella sp. | reverse complement strand
GAGGCGGCGCGGCGGCTTTTCGTGGAAAAGGGCTATGCGGAGACCGCGACGCCGGAGATCGTGGCGGAGGCCGGCGTGACGCGCGGCGCGCTATACCACCATTTCGAGGACAAGAAAGCACTGTTCCGCGCCACGCTGGAGCGTGAGTCGGGGGCGGTGGCGGCGCAGATCGAGATGGCCTCCGCGCCCGCCGGCTCGTCGCGCGATGCGCTCCTCATCGGCGCGTCCGCCTATTTCGACGCGATGGCCGAACCCGGCCGCACGCGCCTTCTCCTGCTGGAAGCGCCCGCCGTTCTCGGCCCGCAGGCTGCGGCCGACGGCGACAAGACGGAAGAGACACTGAAGGCGGGCCTTTCGGACCTCATGGGCCCGAGCGTCGGCGCCGGAAGGTTGGATGCGCTGACGGGTCTTCTCTCCGCCGCCTTCGATCGTGCGGCTATCGCCATCGAGGGCGGCGCGGACCGCGCGGCCTACGAGGCCGCGCTCGCCGAGCTGCTGGACGGCCTCGTCAGGCGGTAGCGCCGACGGTCTGCGGCGGCAGTTCGACAAGCGGCGCGGGCACGTCGCACGTCTTTTCCGGCGATTTGCAGAGGTCGGCGATGATACAGTGCTCGCATTCCGGCCGGCGCGCCTTGCAACAGTAACGCCCGTGCAGGATCAGCCAATGGTGGGCGTGGTAGAGATATTCGTCCGGGATGAGCCGGACGAGCTTCTCCTCCACCTCGTCCGGCGTCTTGCCGGGGGCAAGACGCAGCCGGTTGGCGATGCGGAAGATATGGGTGTCGACGGCGAGCGTCGCCTGGCCGAACGCCATGGAAAGCACGACATTGGCCGTCTTGCGCCCGACGCCGGGCAGCATCACCAGCTCCTCGCGGGTGCGCGGCACCTCGCCGCCGAATTTTTCCACGAGCATATGGCTGAGCGCGATGACGTTCTTGGCCTTGTTGCGGTAAAGGCCGATCGTCTTGATGTAGTCGCGGACCTTCTCCTCGCCGAGCGCCAGCATCTTTTCCGGCGTATCGGCGACCGCGAAGAGGGCGCGCGTCGCCTTGTTGACGCCGGCATCCGTCGCCTGGGCGGAGAGCGCCACGGCGACGACGAGCGTGAACGGATTTACGTGCTCCAGTTCGCCCTTCGGCTCCGGCCGCTGGATGGAAAAGCGCCGGAATATCTCCTTCAATTCGTCCTGCGAATAGATGCTCTTCGGCCGCGCCGGCGCCTTTCGGGACCTTGCGGCGGCGGGCGTCTTCTTTTTGATCTTTCCGTTTTCCATGATGCTTCTATAGTCATTGGTCATGACGCAAGGCAACGCCGACCTCACGCTGAACGACCGTCCGGTCTTTTCCGCCGAGCTGCATCCCTACCGCTCGCTCGGACGCAACGGGCATCGCATCTTCTTCGTCATCGCCGGGGCGCTCAGTTTCGCGCATATGGCCGTCTTTCTGCTGTCCGGCGCCTGGCCGATCGTCCTGTTCTTCGGCGTGGATTTCCTCATCCTCTTCGGCGCCTTCTGGCTGAACAATAGGGCGGCGAAGGCCCGCGAGATCGTCTCGCTCTCGCGCACCAACATCTCGATCCGCAAGATCAGCCCTTCCGGCCGGGAGACGGAGCATGTCTTCAACCCGTTCTGGGCACGCTTCCTCGTCTCGCGCAAGCCGAAGATCGGCATCACCGCCATGCATGTGCGCGGCAGCGGGCGCGAGACGGATGTCGGCACCTTCCTGCCCCTCGACGATCGCGAGCGCTTCGCTTCCGCCTTTTCGGGCGCGCTCGCCCGGGTGAAACGCGGCTACTAGCAGGCTTGCAGGAAACGGGTGGCAGGCGCGCCGCCCTCGTGCTTTTCTGGCGGCACAGGAGAAACCGATGAACATTGCCGCGACCTTGAAAACCGACATCACGCCCGAAGGCGACGACTATGCGACCGTCCGCCGGGTCATTGAGATGATCACGGACGATTATCGCGAGCAGCCGGGGCTGGACGACATCGCCGGCCGGCTCGGCCAGTCGCCGACGCAGCTCCAGAAGACCTTCACCCGCTGGGCCGGCCTTTCGCCGAAGGCTTTCCTGCAGGCCGTGACGCTTGACCACGCCAAGCGCCTGCTGCGGCAGGAGGAACTGCCGCTCCTGGAGACGAGCTTCGAGGTGGGGCTTTCCGGCCCCGGCCGGCTGCACGATCTGTTCGTCACGCACGAGGCCATGTCGCCCGGCGAATGGAAGGCGCGCGGGGCGGGCCTGACGATCCGCTATAGCGTCCATCCCTCTCCCTTCGGCGGGGCGCTTGTCATGATCACCGACCGGGGGCTCGCCGGCCTCGCCTTCACCGACGAGCCGGGCGGCATGGATGCCTTCGAGGACATGTCCTCCCGCTGGCCGAATGCGCATTATGTCGAGGACCGTGATGCGACCGCCGCCTATGCCGAACGCATCTTCGATCCGAAGCGCTGGGATCAGAAGGCGCCCTTGCGTGTCGTGCTGATCGGCTCGGATTTCCAGGTCCGCGTCTGGGAGGCGCTGCTGCGCATCCCCATGGGCTGCGCCGTCACCTATTCCTCCATTGCCGAAAAGCTCGGCCAGCCGACCGCCTCGCGTGCGGTGGGCGCCGCCGTCGGCCGCAACCCCATTTCCTTCGTCGTGCCCTGTCACCGCGCCCTCGGCAAGAGCGGGGCGCTGACGGGTTATCACTGGGGCCTCACGCGCAAGCGCGCGATGCTCGGCTGGGAATCGGGCAAGGCCTGATACGGAAAAGGCCGGCGAAAGCCGGCCTTTGTCATTTCGTGCCGTACATGCGGTCGCCCGCGTCTCCAAGGCCGGGCACGATATAGCCCTTCTCGTTGAGTTGGCGGTCGATGGAGGCGGTGTAGACCGGCACGTCGGGGTGATGGGCGCGGAAACTCCTGATGCCTTCCGGCGCGGCGAGCAGGCAGAGGAAGCGGATATTCGTCGCGCCGCGGCTCTTCAACGTGTCGATGGCGGCGATGGCCGAATTGCCGGTCGCCAGCATCGGGTCGACGACGATGACGAGGCGCTCGGCGATGCTGTCGGGCGCCTTGAAGAAATATTCCACCGCCTCCAGCGTCTCGTGGTCGCGATAGACGCCGATATGCGAGACGCGGGCCGACGGCACCAGCTCCAGCATGCCTTCGAGCAGGCCGTTGCCGGCGCGAAGGATCGAGGCGAAGACCAGCTTCTTGCCTTCGAGGATCGGCGCGTCGATCTCCTCCAGCGGCGTCTCGATGCGTTCGGTCGTCAGTTCGAGATCGCGCGTCACCTCGTAGCAGAGGAGCGTCGAGATCTCGCGCAAAAGGCGGCGGAAGCTGCCCGTCGACGTTTCCTTCTTGCGCATGATGGTCAGCTTGTGCTGCACGAGCGGGTGATCGATGACTGTGACGCCGTCCATGGCCAACCTTCCGGAATTGAGT
>CBIMFD010000333.1:0-3425 GCA_966243085.1 uncultured Shinella sp. | reverse complement strand
GCTTCCGGAGCCATCTACGGCAAGCGCATCCTCGAAGTGCTGCGCGACCTCGGGGTCGAGACGCATCTGGTCATGTCGCGCGCCGCCTGCATCACGCTTGCGGCCGAGGCAGACTTCACGAAGCAGGACCTGGAGGCGCTGGCGACGACCACCCATTCCAACAAGGATATCGGCGCGGTCTGCTCCTCCGGCTCCTACAAGACGCTCGGCATGATCGTCGCGCCCTGCTCGGTGAAGACCATGGCCGAGATCGCCACGGGCACGACGGACAACCTCCTCTCGCGCGCCGCCGACGTGGTGCTGAAGGAACGCCGCCGGCTCGTGCTGATGCTGCGCGAGACGCCGCTGCATCTCGGCCATATCAGGAACATGGCGCAGGTGACCGAAATGGGCGGTATCATCTACCCGCCCGTTCCCGCCTTCTACGCCCGGCCCAAAAGCCTGGAGGACATGGTCGACCACACGGTCGGCCGGGTCCTCGATCTCTTTGACCTCGACGCCGGTATCGTGCGACGATGGCAGGGAACGCAAGGAGTGGAATGACATGGCCGTCCTTATCGCCTCCGACCCGCAGATGCCGATCCTCGAACCGCGCGCCGCATTCCTCTCCGACGACGCCATCGATATCCTGGGCTTTGCCGCCCGATGTCTTGAGGAGGGCCACAAGGCGGCCCTCGTCACCCTCGTCGAGATCCACGGCGGTGCGGCCCGCGCCATCGGCGCGCAGATGGCGGTGCGCGGGGACGGGCTTTACTGCGGCTTCGTTTCCGGCGGCTGCACCGAGGCGGCGGTGGCGGCGGAGGCCGCGAGCGCCATTGCCAAGGGCGTCGACCGGAACCTCCGCCTCGGCGAAGGCTCGCCCTTCTTCGATATCGTGCTGCCCTGCGGCGGCGGCATCACCCTTGCCATCCATGTCCTGCGCGATGCCGATCCGCTGCACCGGGCGCTCGCCGCGCTGGAGCGGCGCATGCCCGTGCGCCTGCGCTACGATCCCGGCGCGCAGGCGCTTTCCCTCGCTCAGGGCGCAGGCCCGACCGGCTGGGAGAATGACTGTTTCATTCGTCGGTACCGGCCGAAGGAGCGGCTGGTTCTGGCAGGCGGTCCTGCCGAGACGGGGCGGGTCGCCGCGGTCGCGACGGCGGCCGGCTACGAGGTGATCGTCGTCGAGCGCGGCAAGGCGCCCGCACCGGGCGACGTCGATGCGGATACGGCGGTCGCGATCCTCTTCCATGACGTCGATCGGGAAGTGCCGCTGCTCGAACAGGCGCTCGCCACCGACGCCTTCTACATCGGCGCGCTCGGCAGCCGGCGTACGCATGAGAAGCGCTGCGCCGCCCTTCGCGAACGGGGCGTCGAGGCCGCCGCGCTGGCGCGCATCCGCGCGCCCATCGGGATTTTCGACAAGGCGCGCGATTCCCGCTCGCTCGCCGTTTCCGTCGTCGCGGATATCGCGCAGGCGCGCCTGCTCGGCGAAGCCGGATAGACCGTCAGGCGCCGAGTGCCTCGGCCGATATCCAGAAGACCGCGTCCTGCGATTCAGCGGTTTCCAGCCAGAGGAAATCGAGGTGGGGGAATTCCTCCTCGAGGATTTCCCGGCCCGAGCCGATCTCGCAGATCATGCCGCCCTCCGGTGTCAGGTGGTCGCCCGCTTCCGTCAGAAGCCGGCGCACGAGGTCGAGCCCGTCCTCGCCGCCGTCATGGGCCATGACCGGCTCGGTCCGATGCTCGGCCGGGAAGCCGGCAAGCGCCGCATGGTCGACATAGGGCGGGTTGGTGATGATGAGGTCGTAGCGGCGGCCGGCGAGCGGGGCGAAGAGGTCGCCGTGGTGGAGGCTCACCTGGTCCTCCACGTCATGTTCGGCAAGGTTGATCTTCGCCACTTCCAGCGCATCGGCTGAGAGGTCGACGGCGTCGATTGCGGCCTGTGGGAAGAATTTCGCGGCCAGAACCGCAAGGCAGCCCGAGCCCGTGCAGATGTCCGCCGCGCTTTCCACCGACAGCGGATCCGGCAGGAAGGAGGAGCCTTCCGAGTTCAGATATTCGCCGAATAGGATCTCGCCGATATGCGAGCGCGGCACGATCACCCGTTCATCGACATGGAAGCGCACGCCCTGGATATAGGCATGGCCGGTGATGTAGGAAGACGGCTTGCGGGTCGTCACGCGCGTTTCGATGCGCTCCGCCAGCAGCCGGCGCTCGGCCGGCAGCAGGCGCGCGTCGAGGAAGGGATCGAGCGTGTCGATCGGCAGGTCGAGCGAATCGAGCAGCAGGAAGGCCGCGTCGTCGCCGGCGGTCGTCGTGCCGTGGCCGAAGCCGAGATCGGCGGCGTTGAAGCGGGAGATCGCGTAGCGCCAGTAATCGCGCAGGGTCACGAGTTCGCTGGTAATGTCGATCTGGTTCAACGGCGTCTCACTTAAAATGGTGCAGATTTGGCTGGACGGCCCCGCCTTTGAGTGGCAAGGCCGATGGGGCAACCGATAGCGGGG
This sequence comes from uncultured Shinella sp., assembly GCA_966243085.1. Taxonomy (GTDB): domain Bacteria; phylum Pseudomonadota; class Alphaproteobacteria; order Rhizobiales; family Rhizobiaceae; genus Shinella. The sequence continues at coordinate 939 of CBIMFD010000333.1, read as the reverse complement.
CCGCCGCACGGCTTCAAGGGCGCCATCATGAAAGACATCCGCAAAGGGCAGAAATCCGCCCCCGGCCGCAAGGCGCCGCTCGCACCCGCCGGCAAGCGCGCGACCCTGCCGCGGGCCCTCTCCAAGCTCGGCTTCTGTTCACGCACGCAGGCCGAAGAGCTGGTGCGGGCAGGGCGTGTGAGCGTCGACGGGCATATTGCGACAAGCCTCGAAACCTGGGTCGACGTCGAGACGGCGGCCATCGCCGTCGACGGCAGGCCGGTGACCGCCGAAAAGCGGGTCTACCTGATGCTGAACAAGCCGCGCGGCCTCGTCACCACCCGGCACGACCCCCAGGGCCGCCCGACGGTCTACGATTGCCTTGCCGGGCTCGACCACACCCATCTTTCGCCGGTCGGCCGGCTCGACAAGGCGAGCGAGGGGCTGCTGCTCTTCACCAACGATACCGAATTTTCGCAGGCGCTGCTCGATCCCGAGACCCATGTGGCGAAGACCTATCATGTGCAGGTGGACCGGCATGTCGATGCCGCGGCGCTGGACGCCCTGACGGCGGGCGTGCGGCATGACGGCGAGTTCCTGCGGGCGAGGCGCGCGCACCTCCTTCGCGAGGGCGGACGGAACGCCTGGCTGGAGATCGAGCTGGAGGAGGGACGCAACCGCCAGATCCGGCGGATGCTGGAGGCGCTGGATATCGCCTGCCTTCGCCTCCTGCGCGTCTCCATCGGCAATCTTGCCCTCGGCGATCTTGAAAAGGGCGCCGTGCGGCCGCTGACGGAAGCGGAGGTGGCGGACCTTCGCCGCCTTGCCGGGAAAACCGCTTTGTGAAAGACAATGGCCGCCATGCCTTGCGGCGTGCAGAAGAGGACATTCGACGATGCCTGCCAATCCGCGTTCCATCGCCCAGCTTTCCGTGCTTCTGCAATCGGGCGCGCTCGATCC
>CBIMFD010000332.1:0-3433 GCA_966243085.1 uncultured Shinella sp. | reverse complement strand
GGCCTGTCGCCGGACGGCGGCGAGATCGTCCATGCCTCCAACCGCGGGCGCGAGCCGGGGGCGGTCGATGTCTGGGAGGTGATCGCCGCCCCGCCGGGCCTCGACGAGGAGGACTGGACCGCACCCTTCGACGCCGTGGCGGAAGAGGCGCCGATCAACGTTCTCGCCCGCCGCATCGCCGATACGCTCGCCGCCTGGATCGGCCGCGAGACGGTGACGGAGAAGGGCAAGACCCGCCCGATGGAGGCCGGCGACATCATCGTGCTGGTGCGCAAGCGCGACGCCTTCGTCAACGCGCTGACACGCACCCTGAAGCAGCGGCATAACCTGCCCGTCGCCGGCGCCGACCGGCTGGTGCTGACCAAGCACATCGCCGTGCAGGACCTCGTGGCGCTCGGTCGCTTCGCCGTCCTGCCGGAGGACGACCTGTCGCTGGCCGCGCTCCTGAAAAGCCCGCTCTTCTCCCTTGACGAGGATACCCTCTTCGACCTTGCCGCCCGGCGCGGCGCGCGCCAGAGCCTGTGGGCGCGGCTGCGCGAGACGGCCGAGCTCGCCTCCGTCGTCCGCCGGCTGGAGGAAATCCTCCGGGATGCGGAAGGCCAGTCCGTGCACGATTTCTACGCCCGCATCCTCGGGGCCGGCGGCGGGCGGCGAGCCTTCCTCGCCCGGCTCGGCACGGAGGCCGGCGAGATCATCGACGAGTTCCTCACCTTCGCGCTGGACCAGGAGGAGAACGGCCTTCCGGGCCTGCAGGCCTTCGTCTCTACGCTGGAACTGGAGGCACCGACCGTCAAGCGCGAGCAGGACAAGGCGCGCGGCGAGATCCGCATCATGACCGTGCATGCCGCCAAGGGACTGGAGGCGCCGGTCGTCTTCCTCGTCGACGGCGGGGCAAAGCCCTTCAGCCACAGCCATATGCCACAGTTGCGCTTCCTCGCAACGCCCGGCCTTGCCGGCGGCCTGCCGGCCTGGCTGCCGCTCAAGGATTTCGCCAATGCGCTGACCGAGGCGGACGCCGAGCGTATCAAGGCGGGCGCGGAGGAGGAATATCGCCGGCTGCTCTACGTGGCGATGACCCGCGCCGCCGATCGGCTGGTCGTCTGCGGCTATCGCGGCAAGCAGGAGAACAAGGACACCTGGCACCAGATGATCGCCTCGGCGCTTTCAGCCGACGCGCAACGCTGCGCCGCGACGACCTTCTCGACGCGCGGCGAGAGCTGGGAGGGTTTTGCCTGGCGCGAGGCGGGTGCGGCAACGGCGGGCGAGGTCACGGCGATGGCCGTCGCGGAGAAGCCGAAGGTGCAGCTTCCCGAAGCGCTCGGGCGGCCGCTTCCCCCGCAGCGCGCGTTGCCGCGGCCGCTCAGCCCCTCGGGTGCGGCGGCGGTGATCGAGACGGATGCGGCGGACCTTCTCGTGCCCTCGGCGCTTTTCGGCAGGAAGGGCGGCGCCCCCGGCGCCGGCCTTGCGTTGGAGCGCGGGCGCATCCTCCACCGCTTCCTGCAGGTGTTGCCGGCCTTCGATCCCACGGAACGGCCGGCGGCGGCGCGGCGCTATCTCGAGCGCGCGGCCGCGGCCTGGCCGGAGAGCGCGCGGGCCTCGCTGGTTGCGGCGGCGCTTGCGGTGATCGACGACGGAAGCCTTGCCGCGATCTTCTCGCCGGCCGCGCGGGCGGAAGTGTCGATCATGGGCACGCTGCGGCTCGGCAGCCGCGAATTCGCGGTGTCGGGCCGCATCGACCGGATGGTGGTGACGGACAGCGCCGTGGAGATCGTCGACTTCAAGACGAACCGCGTGCCGCCCGCCTCGCCCGGCGACATCCCGTTCGAGCACCGGGCTCAGCTTGCGATCTATCGGGCGATCCTCACCCCCCTCTATCCGGACAGGGAAATCCGCTGCGGGCTGATCTATACGGAGGCGGCGAAAACCTACTGGCTGAAGCCCGCCCGGATGGACGCGAGCCTTGCCGAACTCACGGCAAAGTGAGATACCGGACGGGACGATCCGCGGCCGGGCGGGCTTGAAAACGACAGCCCGCGGCATCACATTCCGAGCAACAATCACCGTTCAAGGAGAGCCTCATGGCTACCGTAAAAGTCGACCAGTCCAATTTCGAGGCCGAAGTGCTGAATTCCGCAGAGCCGGTCGTCGTCGATTTCTGGGCCGAATGGTGCGGCCCGTGCAAGATGATCGCGCCCGCCCTCGAAGAGATCTCGTCAGAGCTTGCCGGCAAGGTGAAGGTCGCCAAGCTGAACATCGACGAGAACCCGGAACTGGCCGCCAAGTTCGGCGTGCGCTCCATTCCGACGCTCGCCATGTTCAAGGGCGGCGAAGTCGCCGACATCAAGGTCGGCGCCGCACCGAAGACCGCCCTCTCCTCGTGGATTTCCAGCGCCGCCTGATCGGCCGACACAGGACCGTGTATCAAGCCCGGCCTTCGCGCCGGGCTTTTTTACGCGGGCGGCGTTCCGTTGTCGGAAAGAACATCGCCCACGAGATAGAGCGAGCCGCCGATCAGGATGCGCGGCGGCACGGAGTCCTCAGAGGTGATGCGGCCGATTTCGGCAAGGGCGTCGGCGACCGACGAAAGAGGTTCCGCATCGAGGCCGGCGCGGGCGGCATCGCTTGCAAGCGCCACCGGATCGAGCCCGGCATCGGAGCCGCGGATCGGCACCGTGAAGACGCGCTCGGCAAGGCCGCCGAAGGGCTCGAAATAGCCGACAGGATCCTTCGTGTTGATCATGCCCGTGACGAGGAAGAGCGGGCGCGCACCGCGCTCCTCGAAGCTCGCCATGGTCTCGGCGATGACCTGGCCGGCGCCGGGATTGTGGCCACCGTCGATCCAGATCTCGCTGCCGCGCGGGGCGAGCCGCGCCAAAGCGCCGTCCGTCAATCGCTGCAGGCGGCCCGGCCATTCGACATGGGCAAGGCCGGCTTCGATAGCATGTTCTGTAACGCGGAGGCCGGTCGCCTTGACCGCACGGATCGCGGCGGCGGCATTGGCATATTGATGGCGGCCGGGAAGGCGCGGCAGGGGCAGGTCGGCAAGGCCGAACTCGTCCTGGTAGACGAGGCGGCCGTATTCCTCATGCGCCATGAAATCCTGACCGTAGATTGCGTGCGGGCAACCGAGCCGCATGGCGGTTTCGATCAGCACGTCCCGGGCGGCGTCCTCCGTCTGGAAACCGATGACGACCGGCACGCCGCGCTTCATGATGCCGGCCTTTTCGGCGGCGATCAGTTCCACCCGGTCGCCGAGATAGGCCTGATGGTCGAGCGAGATCGGCATGATGATGGAGACGGCGGGATGCGGAATGACGTTCGTCGCGTCGAAGCGCCCGCCAAGGCCGACCTCGATGATCGCGACATCCGCCGGATGCTCGGAAAAGAGCAGGAAGGTGACGGCCGTCAGGATCTCGAAGACGGTGATCTTCTG
>CBIMFD010000331.1:0-3450 GCA_966243085.1 uncultured Shinella sp. | reverse complement strand
GCCCCTCCCCCCGAGGCGATGCCGAAGGCGTTGAAGCCGGCGCCGACGAACATGTTGCGGCATTCCGGCGCGACGCCGAGGATGAAATTGCCGTCCGGCGTGAAGCTCTCCGGGCCGTTGATCATCTGCTTGACGCCGACCGTCTCCAGCGCCGGAATGCGGGCGATGGCCTCGACCATATGCTGCTCGAAATGGTCGAAATCGTCGTCGAAGAGGCGGAATGCCCAGTCGTCCGGCACGTCTCCGGTCGTCCACGGCTGCGGGTTCGGCTCGTAGCCGCCCATGACGAGGCCGCCCACCTCCTCCTTGAAATAGGTGCGGCGGTCGGGATCGCGGATCGTCGGCGCGTCGGTCGAAAGGCCGGGCACCTTCTCCGTGACGATATACTGGTGCTTGACGGGCTGGAGCGGCACGTTGATGCCCGCCATGGCGCCCACCTGCCGCGCCCATTGGCCCGCGCAGTTGACGACCTTCTCGCAGGAAATATCTCCGAGCGTGGTGCGCACCCGCCTGATGCGGCCGCCATCCATCTCGAAGCCCGTCACGCGCACATTCTCGACGATCCGCGCGCCGTGCATGCGCGCGCCCTTGGCGAGCGACTGGGTGATGTCGGAAGGGCTTGCCTGCCCGTCCGTCGGCAGCCAGCTCGCGCCGACGAGGTCGTCCACCTCCATCAGCGGCCACATCGCCTTCACCTCCTGAGGCGTCAGGAGGTGCATGTCCATGCCGAAGCTGCGCGCCGTCGTGGCGAGGCGGCGAAATTCGGTCCAGCGGTCGGCATTGGTGGCAAGGCGCAGGCACCCCGTCATCTTCCAGCCGGTGGCAAGGCCGGTCTCGGCTTCCAGCCCCTTGTAGAGGTCGACGGAATATTTCAGCACGCGGGTGATCGAGGCCGAGGAGCGGAGCTGGCCGACAAGGCCCGCCGCATGCCAGGTCGAGCCGGAGGTCAGCGTGCCCTGTTCCAGAAGGAGCACATCCGCCTTGTGGTCGCGCGCCAGGTGATAGGCCGTCGAGCAGCCGATGATGCCGCCGCCGATGACAACGATCTCGGCATGGGATGGCAGGGTCATTGTGCGTTCTTTCCGTAGAGCGTTCTGTAATGGTCGAGCGCCTTGTCCAGGCGGTCGAGGTTCTCCGCGGTGTAGCCGACATAGTCGGCGCCGGGGGCGGCAAGGTGCAGCTCGGAAACCATGCTCCACATCGCCTCGCGCAGCAGCGAGGCGCATTGCATGGCGGCATGGGCGCGGCGGATCGCCGGGTCGGGCGCACCGCCGAAATAAACCGCAAGGAAATCCTCCGCCTCTTCCGACGAAAGCCCGGCATTGGAGGTCGTGCCCGCAAGATCGAACATGGCGGTGGAAAAGCCGGCATATTCGAAATCGATCAGCCAGAGCCGTTTCCCGTCGTCGAGGATATTGGCCGGCAGGAGGTCGTTGTGGCCGAAGACGATGGGAAGCGGCGCCTGCGCCGCCTCCAGTTCGTCGGCGAGCGCCAGATAGGCCGGCAGGTGCGGTTTCATGCGGCTGCCGCCTGCGGCAAGAGTGCGCGCATAGTCGCGCACGACATGGAAGGGCCAGAAGAGGAAGGCCGCCCCGCTGACCTCGGCGGGCATCTGCTCATGAAAGCGGCGGAGGAGCTCCGCCACGCGCCGCCGCTCCGCGGCGACGTCGCCTCCCCCATAGGTTTTCGCGCCGAGATAGGCCGAGACCATGACGCCCGGCTCGGCGTAGCGCACTTCCGGCCCGAATCCGGCGGCATGAGCCGCCCGCGCCGTCATCAGCTCGCGGTCGCGATAGACGTGATGAAAGGGATAGTCCCTGCCGAAACGCACCACATGCCGCCCTGCCCCGTCGGTTACGACGTAGCTTTCATTGCTGATGCCGCCCCTCAGCGGCGCGATCCCGATGCGCCCGCGCCAGCAGGGCAGCGCCCGGATCCGGTCTTCCACGGCGCGGCCAACCTCGACATGCCCCTCCATCGCCTTCCTCCCGAAAGCGGCCGCCGGCGTATTTCACACCCCCGTTCCGGGTATCGTCCGTCGGTCATCCTGCCGGCCGCGGCAAGGTTCATGTCATGCCGGAAGAAATCGGCTGTCAATCCTAAAATGTGGCTTTTTCTGCCTTTATGACTGTTTTTGCGGCTTTCTTGCGCACCGCCGCGTGAAGAGCTATGAAGAAGGTGGTCCCTCTTGAGCCCGATCGACATGAACCATTCCAAGCGTCACAACGACATACTCCGGCTTCTCCAGCAGGAAGGGACCGTGACCATCGCGGACCTTGCAAAGCAGCTCGACGTTTCGCTGGAGACCGTGCGGCGGGACATCAAGCCGCTGACCACAAACGGGACCGTCGTGAAGATGCACGGCGCGGTGGCCCTGCCCTCCATCGTCGGCGAGGCACCCTTCGAAAAGCGCATGCGCGAGAACAGTGAGGCGAAGAAGGCGATCGCCACCGCCCTCGCCGCGACGATCCGCGACGGCGATTCGGTCATGCTCGATACCGGCACGACGACGAGCTATCTTGCCCGCGAACTGCTCGGCCATCGGCGCCTGACGGTCGTCACCAATTCCTCCGATATCGCCCGCATGCTTTCCACCGTCAACGACAATCGCGTCTACATGGCGGGCGGCGAACTGCGCAGCGACAATGGCGCAGCCTTCGGCGTCTCGGCCATCGAGTTCATCAGCCATTTCACCGTGGGCCACGCCGTCATCTCGACAGGAGCGATCGACGGCGCGATCGGCGTGATGGATTACGACCTGGAGGAGGCGGAATTCGCCCGCGCCGTGCTCGCGCAGGGCCGGCGCGCCGTCGTCGTCACGGACCACACCAAGTTCGGTCGCCAGGGCCTCGTGCGCGTCTGCGATTTCGGCGCGGTCACGGACCTCTTTACCGACAAGAACCCGCCCCGTGACATTGCCGCGGCGCTGAAGACGGCAGGCGTCAACGTCGTCGTCACCTGAATGCAGAAGGGGCCGCGCGCCGGCGTCACCCCTTCCGTCCCCGCAGGTGTCTTCCCTTATTCTTCTTCCTGGAAGACTTCCTCGCGCTTCGCCTTGACCGACGGCAGAAAGACGACGACGAGGACCGCAAGCGCGATGGCCAGCAGCACCGCGCTGATCGGCCGCGTGAAGAAGGTCGTCGGGTCACCGCGCGACAGGATCATCGCGCGTCGCAGGTTTTCCTCCAGCAGCGGGCCAAGCACGAAGCCGAGCAAGAGCGGCGCCGGCTCGCAGCGCAGCTTGACGAGGAGATAGCCGCCGAAGCCGAAAAGCGCCACCGCATAGAGGTCGTAGACATTGGCATTGACGCTGTAGACGCCGATCGAGCAGAAGGCCATGATGATCGGGAAGAGCACGTAATAGGGCACCGTCAGGAGCTTCACCCAGAGGCCGATCAGCGGCAGGTTCAGCACCACCAGCATCAGGTTGCCGATCCACATCGAGGCGAT
>CBIMFD010000330.1:0-3464 GCA_966243085.1 uncultured Shinella sp. | reverse complement strand
CGGGAAGCGGCGTGACGCAGCGATAGCCGAGGTGGCGGCGGCGCTCGGCAAAGCTGGTGACGAGCGGCAGGAGACCGAGCATTTCGTAGCGGGAACCGTCCGCCGCGACCAACGCTTCCCCCAGAGTCATGTAGCCTCCGCATTCGCCGTAGATGCGTGCCCCCCGGCCCGCCGCTTCCCCCATGCCTTGGCGGAAACGGCCGGCATTGGCAAGGGCGGACCCGTGCAGCTCGGGATAGCCGCCGGGCAGATAGACCGCATCGGCATCGGCGGCGGGTGCCTCGTCGGCGAGCGGCGAGAAAAAGGAAAGGCTCGCCCCCGCCCCCTGCCAGCCCGCAAGCAGGTGCTCGTAGAGGAAGGTGAAGGCCCGGTCCCGCGCAATCGCGATGCGCTGGCCGAGCGGCGGCAGGCGCGAGACGGCGGGCGCCGGCGGCAGCATCCGGTGCATGGCGGCGACGTCGGTGAGCCGCGCCAGGTCGCAGCAGCGCGTGACGACATCGGCCGCATGGGCGATGAAGGTTTCGAGCGCGGCATGCTCGCCCGCCTGCACGAGGCCCAGATGACGCTCCGGCAAGGCGAGCGCCGGATCGCTGCGCAGCACGCCGAAAATGGTGATGCCGGCGGCCTTCAGCGCGCCGCGCAGCATGGCCTCGTGCCGCGCGCTGCCGACCTTGTTGAGGATGACGCCCGCGACGTGGATATCGCGGCGGAAATCCCGGTAGCCCTGCGCGAGCGCTGCGACGGACTGCGACATGCGCGAGCAATCGACCACCATCACCACCGGCAGGCCGAGCAGCGCAGCAAGGTCTGCCGGCGCGCCGGTGCCGTCGGCGGCAGCGTCGAAGAGGCCCATCATCGCCTCGACCAGCAGGAAATCGCCCGCACCCGCCTGCATGGCCGCATTGGCGCGGATGAGCTCCGGCCGCATCGCCCAGGGATCGTAGTTGAGGCAGGCCCCGCGGCTTGCGGCCGCGTGAAAGGCGGGATCGATATAATCCGGCCCGGCCTTGCCGGAGACGAGGCGGAGGCCCGCATCGGCAAGCGCGCGCGCCAGCCCGAGCGTCACCGTCGTCTTGCCGGAGCCGGACGCGGGCGCGGCGATGAGCAGTCCGCTCATGCCGGATCCTTCATCTCGCGCGCGCCGAACGGGTCGGGCGCAAGCCGCCGCCCCTCGGTTAGGGCGCCGATCCAGTCGAGCGAGGCGCGAAGGCGCACCACCTCGCCGACGACCACGATGGCCGGCGGCTCGATGCCGGCAGCCTCGACATCCGCCTCGGCGCGAGACAGCGTCGTCTCCAGCACCTGCTGGCCGGCCGTCGCCGCATTGCAGACGAAGGCGACGGGCTCGTCCGGCGAGCGGCCGCCGGCAATGAGGTTCGCGGCGATCTGGCCGATATGCTTCATCGCCATGTACATGACGATGACCGGCGAGCCCCTGGCGATACCCTCCCAATCGATCCGGTCCGGCACAAGGCCGGAGGAATCGTGACCGGTGAGGAAGGTCACGGCATGGTTGACCTCGCGGTGCGTCACCGGAATGCCGGCATAGGCAAGCCCGCCGATACCGGCCGTGATGCCCGGCACGATGCGGAAGGGGATGCCGTGCTCGATCAGCGTCAGCGCCTCCTCCCCGCCCCGCCCGAAGACGAAGGGATCGCCGCCCTTGAGGCGCAGCACCCGATGCCCGGCGCGCGCCAGCTCGACGAGGCGCAGCGAGATGTCGCGCTGCTTGTGCGAGGGCTTCCCGCCGCGTTTTCCGGCAAATTCGAGGACAGCGCCGGGACGGGCGAGCGACAGGCACTCGGCATTGACCAGCGCGTCATGCACGACGACGTCCGCCTGCTGGAGCGCATTGGCGGCGTGCAGCGTCAGGAGGCCCGGATCGCCGGGACCGGCGCCGACGAGCCAGACGCAGCCCTTTTCCATGGGCGGAAAAGCGGAAAACAGGCCCTGCATCAGGCGCCTCCCCGGCTTGAATCGATGGATGAGGAAAGCGAATCGCTTTCCAAGGAATAAGGCGCAAGCCCCTGAAAGGATTCCGCAATCGCCACGGTGGCATGGGCGGACTTGGTCTTCTCCACGACGAGGCGTGCATTGGCGCCGGCCTTGGCGAGCGCTGCCGCCTCGGCGACCCCGTGGCATCCGGCATGGGCGAAGACGACGGCGGAGGGATTGGCAAGGCGCGGCGTCTCGGCCTCGAGGCGGTCGGCTGGGAAGGTCACCAGCGGCACGGCGAAATGGCGGGCGACGGCATGCATGGCCGGCTCGTCCGCCCGCACGTCGAGCGTCGCGACGAAGGCGACATCATCGGGACGGGTGACGACGGAGCGGGCAAGGTCCACGAGTTCGGCGGACGGCGTGCCGCGTTCGCAGCCGAGGCCGACGACGAGGAAGCCTCGGGCATCCGTGGGTGTGATTTCAGCGCGCATGGCCGTCTTTCCGCAAGATTCCCGCGAAGGGCCCATGCCGTTTCCGACAGTTCCGGATATGGCCCCTTCTTGGTCGGCCGCACCGGACACCGCTCGGCCCGCTGGGGGCACCGTCGCTTTCTTCTTAGTACCGGAGCGGCAGGGGTCGGTCAAACCGGATTGCGCCATGAAGCGCGCCGGATGCGGCAAGCGACGTTTCGGCAGGCTAGGCTTTGCTTTTCCCGCCACAGTCTGACAGAACGCCAGCGACCTTCCTCGCTTTCTCCCGAGTCCCGCCTTGGCCGACATCGCCCTTCTCGTCCTCGTCTTCCTGTTCCTTGCCGCCTTCCTTGCCGGCTTCATCGATTCCATCGCGGGCGGTGGGGGGATGATCACCATTCCCGCCATGCTGCTCGCCGGCATTCCGCCGCTGGAGACGCTGGGCACGAACAAGCTGCAATCCCTCTTCGGCTCCAGCTCGGCGACGATCGCCTATGCCCGCGCCGGCCATGTGCGCCTTGCCGAGCAACTGCCGATGGCCGCACTCTCCGCGCTCGGCGGAGGCTTCGGCGCGCTGCTGGCGACCATCGTACCCGGCGACGTGCTGAAGGCGATCCTGCCGTTCCTGCTCGTCGCCATCGCGCTCTATTTCGGGCTGAAGCCGAATATCGGCGACGTCGACAAGCACCGCCGGCTCAGCGTCTTCCTCTTCACCGTCACCGTCGTGCCGCTGATCGGCTTCTACGACGGGGTTTTCGGCCCGGGCACCGGCTCGTTCTTCATGCTGGCCTTCGTGACGCTCGCCGGCTTCGGCGTGCTGAAGGCGACGGCGCACACGAAGCTCCTCAATCTCGGCTCTAACGTCGGCGCCTTCGCGGTGTTCCTGTCCTACGGCGTCATCCTGTGGAAGGTCGGCCTCGTCATGGGCGCGGGCCAGTTCCTTGGCGCGCAGGCCGGCTCGCGCGTGGCGATGCAAAGCGGCGCGAAGATCATCAAGCCGCTGCTGGTCGTCACCTCCATCGCCCTCGCCATCCGCCTGATGGCCGACCCGAGCCA
>CBIMFD010000329.1:0-3470 GCA_966243085.1 uncultured Shinella sp. | reverse complement strand
GCGGCACCGAGGTCACCGTGCGCATCCCTTCCGCGACGATGACGGCCTTCGCGGCAGCGGAATAGCACCCATGGCGCTCGACGTCTTCCTTGCCGACGAGGCCGCTACCCTCCGCTTCGGCGAGGACATGGCGCTCGCCGTGCGGCGCGGCGACTATCTCGCGCTCAACGGCGATCTCGGCGCCGGCAAATCGACCTTCGCCCGGGCGCTGATCCGCGCCATCGCCGACGACGCCTTCCTCGAAGTGCCGAGCCCGACCTTCACCCTCGTCCAGAGCTACGACCTCCGGATTCCCGTCGCCCATTTCGACCTCTACCGCATCGCCGACGCGGCCGAGATCGACGAACTCGGCTTCGACGAAGCCCTTTCCGACGGCATCTGCCTCGTCGAATGGCCGGAAAAGGGTTTTGGCGCGCTGCCGGCGGACGGGATTGCCCTCACCTTCACGCAGGAGGGCGAGGGGCGACGCGTTACCATCGACGGGCCGGAGCCGGCGCTCGCGCGCATTCGCCGCTCATTATCGATCCGCGCCTTCCTTGAAAAAGCCGGCTACGGCAACGCGGCGCGCCGGCACCTCACGGGTGACGCCTCCGTGCGGGCCTATGAACATATCCATGCCGGCGGGGACCGCTTCGTGCTGATGGACGCGCCGCGCCATGCGCCGGGGCCGATCCTCGCCCACGGCAAATACTACCAGCAGATCGCCCATATCGCGGAGGACGTGAAGCCGTTCATCGCGGTCGGCCGGCATCTCGTCTCACGCGGCCTTCGCGCGCCCGCCATCTACGCGGCGGATATCGATGCGGGCATCCTGCTGATCGAAGACCTCGGCAGCGACGGCGTGCTCGACGCAAACGGCGCGCCGGTCGCCGAGCGCTACCGCGAAAGCGCCGCCTGCCTTGCGCATCTGCACGGGCAGGCCTTCGCGCGCGACCTTCCCGTGGCGGACGGCATCGTCCACCACGTACCGGACTTCGACCGGGATGCGATGCAGATCGAGGTCAGCCTTCTTACCGACTGGTACCTGCCCTTCAAGCGCGGCACGCCGGCAAGCGAGGAGGAGCGCCGCGCCTACATCGCCATCTGGGACGGGCTGATCGAGAGCCTCGGCGGCGCCGAACACAATCTGCTGCTGCGCGACTTCCATTCACCGAACATCATCTGGCGGCCGGAAGCTGCCGGTACCGACCGGGTCGGCATCATCGATTTCCAGGATGCGATGATCGGGCCGTCCGCCTACGACGTCGCCTCGCTGGTGCAGGACGCCCGCGTCGACATGCCGGACGACCTCGCCGAGGGCGTTTTGGCGCACTATCTCGCCCTTCGCGAAAAGCAGGGCGGCTTCGACCGCGAGCGTTTCCTGCGCGACTGGCACGTCATGGCGGCGCAGCGCAACTGCAAGCTCGTCGGCATCTGGGTGCGGCTGATGCAGCGAGACGGCAAGCCCGGCTACATGCGCCACATGCCGCGCACCTTCCGCAATCTCACCCGGGCGCTCTCCCATCCCGACCTCGCCCCCTTGCGCGCGTGGTGCGAAAAGGCTGGAATCCTCGCGACCGAATCATGATCGCGAGCGCCGGATGAAGATCGAAGACGCCATGGTGCTGGCCGCGGGCCTTGGAACGCGCCTGCGCCCCATCACCGACACGATGCCCAAGCCGCTGGTGCCGATCGCCGGAAAGGCGATGATCGACTACGGGCTCGACGCGCTGGCCGAAGCCGGCGTGAAGCGCGCCGTCGTCAACATCCACCATTTCGCCGACCAGATGAAAGCGCATCTTTCGCACCGCACCGCGCCCGAAATCCTCCTGTCCGACGAGACGGACCGGCTGATGAATTCCGGCGGCGGCCTCGCCAAAGGCCTGCGACTGCTTGGCGGCGGCCCGGTGCTGGTGATGAACGCAGATCTCTTCTGGATCGGCGAGAAACCCGGCGAAAGAACCAATCTGCAACGGCTTGCCGAGGCCTTCGACCCGGCGCGGATGGACATGCTCATGCTCTGCGTGAAGCTGGAGGACACGACGGGCCACAACGGCAAGAAGGATTTCTCGCTCGGCGAGGACGGCCGCCTCACCCGCTATGCCGAAGGGCTCGGCACGCCGGTCGTCTATGCCGGCGCGCTCGCCCTGATGCCGTCGCTCCTCGACGACGCGCCGGACGACGCTTTCAACCTCAACCTCTATTTCGACCGTGCCATCGCGGCAGGCCGGCTCTTCGGCCTGATGCTGGAAGGGCACTGGATCACCGTCGGCACGCCGGAGGCGATCGGCGCGGCGGAGGCGGTGATCGGCGCTTTCCGCGAGGCGGCGGCGTGACGGGCTCCCGGGGCGGGCGCATCCTGTCGATCCCCGCGAGCCTGCCCTTCCTGAAGACGGTCGCGGCAAGCCTCATCGAGGGCCGGCTGGTGCCCGGCTTCACCTACGATCCCGCCGACCCGCTGGCGCTCTCCGACGTGACGATCTACGTGCCGACGCGGCGCGCGGCGCGCGTGCTGCGCTCCGACTTCGTCGACCTTCTCGGCGGGCGCTCGGCCATCCTGCCCGTCATCCGCGCGCTCGGCGAGACGGACGACGACGCCGGCTTCTTCGACGAGGTGGCGCCCGCCCTCCTCGACATGGCCGAGCCGCTTTCCGGCCCGACACGCCTCCTGGAGCTTGCCCGCCTCGTGCTCGCCTGGCGCAACCGGCTGCCCGCCGCCGTCACCGCCGTCCATGCCGAAAGCCCGCTCGTCGCGCCCGCAAGCCCCGCCGACGCCGTATGGCTTGCCCGCAACCTCGCCGAGATCATCGACGCGATGGAGACGGAGGAGCTCGACTGGTCGGCGCTCGAAGCGCTCGACACCGCCAACCATGCGCTCTGGTGGCAGCTCACCGCCGAATTCCTGAAGATCGCCAGCGACTACTGGCCGGCGCGGCTCGCCGAGCTCAACCGCTCCTCCCCGTCGCTGCGCCGCAACGCGACGCTGCATGCCGAGACGGAGCGCTATCGCCACGCGCCGCCCGCCGGCCCGGTCATCATCGCCGGCTCGACCGGCTCCATTCCCGCCACCGCCGGGCTCATCGCGGCAGTGGCGAACCTGCCGAACGGCATCATCATCCTGCCGGGGCTCGACCGCTTCATGTCGGACGCCGACTGGATGCTCGTCGGCCGTCAGGACGGCGCCGGCAAGGCGGATGCGGCCGCGCGCAGCCATCCGCAATACGGCCTCCACCGCCTGCTCGCGCGCATGGGCTGCACGCGCGACGACGTGGAAACGCTCGGCGATCCGCCCGAGGCGCTGGAATACCGCGCGAAAATCCTCTCCAGCGCCTTCCTGCCGACGCAGGCGACGGCCGGCTGGGGCGAGGTGCGCGGCACGCTCGATCCGCAGCGCATGGCGGCCGCCTTCCGCGACGTCTCGCTGGTGGAGGCGGCAAACGAGCGGGAGGAGGCGCTTTCCATCGCGATCGCGCTGCGCCTCGCGCTGGAGG
>CBIMFD010000328.1:0-3494 GCA_966243085.1 uncultured Shinella sp. | reverse complement strand
AAGCGACTGGCGGCCGGGTGAACCGGTCTGGCGCGGCACGGTCGGCGGACGCAGCGTGACGGCGCAGATCCGTCCGCTTGCGAACGGCATGCGCATCGACTGGCAGGGGCTTTCCGTGCGCGCCCGCGTCTTCACCCCGCGCCTTGCCGAACTCGACTCGCTGATGCCGGTGAAATTGCCGCCGGATACGTCAAAAATGCTGCTCTGCCCGATGCCGGGCCTCGTCGTCTCCATCGCCGTTACGGAGGGGCAGGAGGTGAAGGCCGGCGAGACGCTGGCCGTCGTCGAGGCAATGAAGATGGAGAACGTGCTGCGCGCCGAGCGCGACCTGACGGTCGGCTCCATACGCGCCAAAGCCGGCGAGAGCCTCGCCGTCGACGCGGTGATCATGGAATTCGCCTGAAGCCGATTCTTAACATTTGTTAGGAGATTGGCCCTAACCTCGGCCCCGCCCTTGATGGGTCGGTGAGGATGGCATGTCGATCTCGGTTTCGGTTCTCCTGCTTCTGACGATCAATCTCGGCCTGATCTGGCTGCTGATCGCCGCGCCGGTCGGGCGCCGGACCCTCCGCCTTGCGCGCGTCTATCGCGCATCGCCGCGCCGCCTTGCGGCGCTTGTCAGCCCGCTCGGCGCAGAAGCGGACTGGCATCCGTCCATCCTTTCCAGCGAACGGCTTTCGGGCGAGCGGGTCCGGCAGACCTTTTCCCACCCCGATCGCAGGGGCGATCCCATCACGCGCATGATGGCGGTGCACGAGACGGCGGACGGCGAGGGCATCGCCTGCGAAACACGGGTGATCGAGGACAGCGCGCTCGACGCTTCCTTCTGGCGCAATTATGTGGAGCGGCGTTTCCTGCAGCCGGTGCCCGGTGGCACGATGCTGACCGTCGAGCAGACCGATCGCTATCGCGGCATCGCCTTCCTATTCTTCCGTTATATCCGCCTCCGCCGTGAGATGAAGGCGCTCGACCGCTGGCTGGAAACGGGAAGCGGCGAGGTGCGGGGCGTCCTGGAGCGACCGGCGATGCAGGCGGGGCTCGCCATTCTCTCGACGCTTCTTCTCTGGCCGTTCTTCGGGCTTCATGCGCGCGGGCTCCTGCTTTCGACGATGCTCACCGTCGTCATCGTCCTGCACGAGTTCGGCCACATGGCCGCTTACCGGGCCTTCGGACACCAGCGGGTGCGCATGATCTTCGTGCCCTTGCTCGGCGGCATCGCCATCGGCGGGCGGCCGTATGATTCCCGCTTCGAGGTAGCGGTCTGCGCGCTGATGGGGGCGGGCATGTCGGCCTTTCTCGTGCCCCCGCTGATCGCGCTGCACGACGCCTCGGGCGGCATGAAAGGCCTTGCCCTTCTCGTCTTCCTGCTGATCCTCGGTGCGTTCAACCTGCTGAACCTCCTGCCCATGCACCGGTTCGACGGCGGGCAGGTGCTGCGGCAGGTCTTTTCCAGCCGCCGGGGCCTTCTGGTCGCTAGTTTCCTCATGGCGCTGGTGGTCGTTTCCGTCGGCTGGCGGATCGGCCTGCCGACGCGGCTCCTGATCGCCGGCCTTGCCGTCTTCACCATCCTCAGCCTCATCGGCGCCGGCGGGGTCAAGCCGCGCCGCGCGCTGGAACCGATGACGGCGCCGCAGCGGCTATTGGCCGGTTTCGGCCTCTATGCCGCCATCGCGCTGCATGCGCAGGCGATCGTCTATGCCTGCGACAGGCTTTTCGGCTGACAGTCCGCATCGGACACGGTCGGGCCGAACACCTGCTCGAACGAATCGCGGATGCGCACGTCCACATCGCTCATCATGACCGGCAGGCCGAGATCGACGAGGCTCGTGACGCCGTAGCCGCGGATGCCGCAGGGCACGATGCCGGAGAAATGCTCGAGGTCCGGATCGACGTTGAGGGAGAAGCCGTGGAAACTGACCCAACGGCGCAGGCGGATGCCGATGGCGGCGATCTTGTCCTCGGCGGGCGAACCGTCCGGCAGAGGCGGGCGCTCGGGCCGGCGCACCCAGACACCGACGCGATCCTCGCGCCGCTCGCCGCGCACGTTCATCGAATCCAGCGCATCGATCACCACCGCTTCAAGGGCGGCGACGAAGGCGCGCACGTCCTGCCGGCGGCGCTTGAGGTCGAGCATCACGTAGACGACGCGCTGGCCGGGGCCATGATAGGTATATTCGCCGCCGCGGCCTGTGGAAAACACCGGGAAGCGATCCGGTGAGACGAGGTCGGTCGCGTTTGAGCTGGTGCCGGCCGTATAGAGCGGCGGATGCTCGACCAGCCAGACGAGTTCGTCGGCTTCGCCGCGCGCGATGGCGGCGGCTTCGCTTTCCATCGTTTCGACCGCCTCGTCATAGCCGACGAGACCCTTTGCCACGCGCCAGCGCACCGGAGGAGAGCCGGGAACGGCAAGAAGGGAAGTGGAAATATCCTGACGCTGCATCGGGGGCCATCCTTTTGTTCCGTTCTGCCAGATATAGGCGCGATCGTGCAAGGATTTCAGGGGTTTCACGCCATCTGTGAAGGGCCTGTTGAAATTGTTCGTCTTCCCGTCATTTTTCTTATCGGACGGCCTTGTGCACCCCAAATGCTTTTGCTACATGCACCCCCGTCGCCGCAAGACGACGCCTACCACGATGCGGTCGTGGCGGAATTGGTAGACGCGCAGCGTTGAGGTCGCTGTGGGGCAACCCGTGGAAGTTCGAGTCTTCTCGACCGCACCAAGAACCCGGCTTCGGCCGGGTTTTCTCGTTTATGGACAATGCGTTGGGCTTCCGAATGGTCCAACGTCATGGTCGCATCGCGTTTCAGGGAATTGCAGACGTGACCCGGATAAACTGCGTTCCGCCCGCCGAACTTACGACACCGCATCTCATTGCCGAGTATCGCGAACTCCCGCGGATATTCGGCCTGGTACGTGCCGCCATCGCCCGCGGGGAACGACCTGACGATCCGCGCAATCCGGCCGAATATCGGCTGGGATCGGGGCATGTCCGCTTCTTCTATCCACGTCTCGGTTTCCTGGCCAGACGCCAGGAAGCGCTGATCGCGGAAATGCTGAGGCGGGGCTATTCGCCGAGTTTCACGGATCCCGCCGGCCTGCTTACAGGCATATCTGAGGAGTGGTGCGGCGACTGGGTGCCATCGGAAGCTGCCGTCGCCATCAACAGAGATCGAATCGCCAAAAGGCTTTCGCGAACAGCATAAAAGAGCGCTATCCCCTCGCTTTCGCATATTTCTTGACGATGCGCTCGCGCTTCAGCCGCGACAGGCGGTCGATCCAGAAGATGCCGTCGAGCTGGTCGATCTCGTGCTGGAGGCAGACGGCGAGGAGGCCGTCCGCTTCCTCCGCGCGGCTTTCGCCGGCAAGGTTCCGGTAGGCAAGGCGGATGCGGGCAGGGCGCTCGACCTCCTCCGTCACGCCGGGCATGGAGACGCTGCCTTCCACATGGCGTTGCAGCTCCGGCGAGAACCACTCGACCACGGGATTCACATAG
>CBIMFD010000327.1:0-3497 GCA_966243085.1 uncultured Shinella sp. | reverse complement strand
TTCAGCCTGGAGGATGTCTTCGCCGTGCTGGACGGGCCGCGCCTTGCCGGCGGCATCGCGCTCCTGTGCGGCTCCTTCCTTACAGACCGGCTGGTGGAGGAATACGACGCGCTCTTCGACTGGGCGGACCGCCACGGCATCGCCGTCGCGCTCGATACGGGCTGGCCGCTCGCCGGCTGGACGGCGGCCAACAAGGCGGCGGCGAAACGCTGGCTGTCACGCTGCCGCATCGCGCTTCTCAACGAGGTGGAGACGACCAGCCTTGCGGAGGTGGCCGACCCCGCCGAGGCGGCGCGCATCCTGCGGCGGGGCATGCCGGACGGTGCGATCGCCGTCGTGAAATGCGGGCCGAAGGGCGCGCTGGCCGTCGATCCGCAAGGCCGGCTTTTGCACGCCGAAGCGCCGCCGGTTGCGGTGGTCGATACGATCGGCGCGGGCGACGTGTTCAATGCCGGCTTCCTTGCTGCCTATGCGGCCGGCGAGGGGCTGGCGGCGAGCCTTGCCGCCGGCACCCGCATCGCTTCGCGCGCCATTTCCACCCATCCGCGGCGCTATGCGCCGGACACGCAGGAAATCCCGGCATGAGCACGCTGACCATAGACGCCATCCGCAAGAGCTACGGCGCCGTCGAGACGCTGAAGGGCATCGACATCGACCTTGCGAGCGGGGAATTCCTCGTGCTGCTCGGTGCGTCGGGCTGCGGCAAGTCCACGCTGCTCAACATCATCGCGGGTCTTGCCGAGCCGACGAGCGGGGATATCCGCATCGACGGGCGCTCCATCGTCGGCATGCATCCGAAGGACCGCGACATCGCCATGGTGTTCCAGTCCTATGCGCTCTATCCCAATCTGACCGTGCATCGGAACATCGGCTTCGGGCTGGAAATGCGCAAGGTCGGTGCGGCCGAGCGCGACAGGGCCGTGCGCGAGACGGCAAGGCTGCTGCAGATCGAGACCCTGCTGGAGCGCAAGCCGGCCCAGCTTTCCGGCGGCCAGCGCCAGCGCGTGGCGATCGGCCGCGCGCTGGTGCGCAATCCGAAGATCTTCCTGTTCGACGAACCCCTGTCGAACCTCGACGCCAAGCTGCGCATGGAGATGCGCACGGAGTTGAAGCGCCTGCACCAGTTGACGAAGACCACCGTGGTCTATGTCACGCACGACCAGATCGAGGCGATGACGCTGGCAACGCGCATTGCCGTCATGCGCAACGGGCGCATCGAGCAGCTCGGCACGCCGGAAGAGATCTACAACCGCCCGGCGACGCTCTATGTCGCCACCTTCGTCGGCGCGCCGCCGATGAACCTTCTTGCCGCGACCGCGCGGGCCGGCCGGGTGACGGTCGATGGGACCGGGATCGTACTTGCCTTGCCGGGGCTGGAGGCCGTTCCCGCGGGACGCCGGCTCGTGCTCGGCGTCCGCCCCGAGGCGGTGGGGCAGGCGGGCGAGGGGATCGGCTTTTCGGCGCGCTGCGAGGTCGCCGAACTCACCGGGCCGGAGCGCATCGTCACGGCCTCGGTCGGCGGGCAGCGCATCGTGGCCGCCCTGCCGACGACCGCGCGCGTCGAGTCCGGCGAGGAGATCACCCTCCATGTCGATCCCGCCTCCTTCCATGTCTTCGATGCCGAGACGGAAGAGCGATTGAACTGACCGCCGCTACTGGTTGCGAATCCGGCCGTCCACGAGGTCGAGCACGGCATTGGCCGCATCGAGCACGTTCGTGCCGGGACCGAAGACGGCCGAAACGCCGTTCTCCAGCAGGAAATCGTAGTCCTGCCGCGGAATGACGCCGCCGACGACCACCACGATGTTCTCCGCCCCGCGCTTGCGGAGCGCCTCGACCAGCGCCGGGGCCAGCGTCTTGTGCCCGGCGGCGAGCGAGGACATGCCGACGACCTGCACCTTCCCGGAAACGGCAAGGTCGGCCGCCTCCTCCGGCGTCTGGAACAGCGGGCCGACGGTGACGTCGAAGCCGAGATCGCCGAAGGCCGAGGCGATGACCTTGGCGCCGCGGTCATGGCCGTCCTGGCCGAGCTTGGCCACCATGATCTTCGGCTTCGCCGCGCGCGCGGCGATGCGGCCGGCGAGCGTCCTGTATTCCGGGTCGTCGCCATAGGCCGGGCCGTAGATGTCGCCGACGACGTCGGGCACCGCCGCATGGTCGCCGAAGGCGCGGCGCATGGCGTCGGAAATCTCGCCCACCGTCGCGCGTGCCCGCGCGGCTGCGACGGCGGCTTCGAGGAGGTTGCCCCGGCCGGTCTTCGCGACGGCTTCCAGCCCGGCGAGCGCCCCGGCCACCGCTGCACCGTCGCGGCGGCGGCGGATCTCGTCCAGCCGCTTGATCTGCGCGGCGCGCACGGCGGAATTGTCGATCTCCAGGATGTCGATCGGCTGCTCGTCCTCGAGGCGGTATTTGTTGACGCCGACGATGACCTCGTCGCCGCGGTCGACGGCGGCCTGACGGCGCGTGGCGGCCTCCTCGATCAGCCGCTTCGGCAGGCCCTCGATGACGGCCTTCGTCATGCCGCCCATCGCCTCCACCTCTCCCATGAGAGCCCAGGCCTTCTCGGCGAGCTCATGCGTGAGGCTTTCGACATAGTAGGAGCCGGCGAGCGGGTCGACCACCTTCGTCACGCCCGTCTCATGCTGGAGGATAAGCTGGGTGTTGCGGGCGATGCGGGCGGAAAACTCCGTCGGAAGCGCGATGGCCTCGTCGAAGGAATTGGTGTGCAGCGACTGCGTGCCGCCGAGCGCGGCGGACATCGCCTCGAAGGCGGTGCGCACGATGTTGTTGTAGGGGTCCTGTTCCTGAAGCGAGACGCCGGAGGTCTGACAGTGGGTGCGCAGCATGCGGGAGGAGGCCTTCTTCGGCTGGAACTCGTCCATGACGCGGTCCCAGAGCAGGCGCGCGGCGCGCAGCTTGGCCGCCTCCATGAAGAAGTTCATGCCGATGGCGAAGAAGAAGGAGAGGCGGCCGGCGAAATCGTCGACATCGAGGCCCTTGGCGATGGCGGCGCGGACATATTCGCGCCCGTCGGCGATGGTGAAGGCAAGCTCTTGCGTGAGCGTCGCGCCGGCCTCCTGCATGTGGTAGCCGGAGATCGAGATGGAGTTGAACTTGGGCATCTCGCGCGCCGTGTAGTCGATGATGTCGGCGACGATCCGCATCGAGGGCGCGGGCGGGTAGATATAGGTGTTGCGGACCATGAACTCCTTGAGGATGTCGTTCTGGATGGTCCCGGAGAGCGCCTCCCGCGGCACGCCCTGCTCCTCGCCGGCGACGATGAAGCTCGCGAGGATCGGGATCACCGCGCCGTTCATCGTCATGGAGACGGAGACCTTTTCCAGCGGGATGCCGGAAAAGAGGACCTTCATGTCTTCCACGCTGTCGATGGCGACACCCGCCTTGCCGACATCGCCGACGACGCGGGGATGGTCGCTGTCATAGCCGCGGTGGGTGGCAAGGTCGAAGGCGACGGAAACGCCCTGCTGGCCGGCGGC
>CBIMFD010000326.1:0-3534 GCA_966243085.1 uncultured Shinella sp. | reverse complement strand
ACGGTTGAATTGCTGGACTGGGCCTACGGCGGGGAGAGGCCGGCTGCGCTTGCCGCGGTTGGCCCGGCGACCTGAGGTCGGTGTCCGTTTACCTGTAATCCCCCTCATCCGCCTGCCGGCACCTTCTCCCCGAGGGGAGAAGGGAACCAGAAGCTCGGCGGCATTTCCCTTCTCCCCTCGGGGAGAAGGTGGCCCGAAGGGTCGGATGAGGGGGAGCCGCTGTTATCGCGTGTTCGACGATCACCCGCCGAACCCGAACAGGGTGCCGAAGAAGTCGACGCCGCGGTCGTTGTAGCTGACGGCGCCCTGCCGGTTGCCGGGGCCGACGACGATGACCTTGGTGCCGACGCCTGCGCGCGCGTAGAGATGCTCCACGTCATGGTTCATCATGCGGATGCAGCCGGACGACATGTTGAGGCCGATCGACCAGGGCTGGTTCGTGCCGTGGATGCGGAAGGCCGTGTCGTGGCCGCGCTTGTTGTAGAGGTAGAGCGCGCGCGCGCCGAGCGGATTGTCCTCGCCGCCGGGCTGGTAGGTCGGCAGGATATGGCCCTTCTTGGCCTCGCGGCGGCGCATTTCGGCCGGCGGCGTCCAGCCTGGCCATTCGGCCTTGCGGCCGACCTTCACCACGCCCGACCATCCGAATCCCTCGCGCCCGACGCCGATGCCGTAGCGCGTCGCCCGGTTCTTGCCCTCGACGAAGTAGAGGAACTTCTTGTTGGTATCGACGATGATCGTGCCCGGCGCCTGGTCGGTGACGAAGCGCACCTTGGTGCGCTTGAACTTGGCCGCGACCTGCTTCCTGCTCTGGGCGACGAGCGTCACGGCCGAAGGCGTGTCGATCCGCTCGCTCTGCCGCAGGGCGGGAAAGGCGTTCGCCGACGTCGCCGGCAAGGTCCCGGCGACGGCGACGACCGCCGCCAGCAGGATCGGTGCGTATTTCCGCATGATATATGTCCCTCTCGCTTCCGAATGTGGCGAGGCTAGCCAAGTTTTGACCGATTTCAAGCCGCCTTGCGGTTTCTATGACGCGTGAAATGCCGGATTTCTTCGGAAGTCCGCCTGCAAAATGCCGCCGCCCCCCACAGGCGGGCTGCGGAGGGCGGTGCTATGCCAGGTATTGTGCCGTCCGTGTCGGCCTCAGATCACGACGACCTTCGTGCCGACATCGACGCGCTCGTAAAGGTCGATGACGTCCTGGTTGCGCATGCGGATGCAGCCGGAGGAAACGGCATAGCCGATCGTCCACGGCGCGTTGGTGCCGTGGATGCGGTAGAGCGTCGAGCCGAGATACATGGCGCGCGAGCCGAGCGGGTTTGCCGGCCCGCCGTCCATGAAGGCCGGCAAGTAGTGGCCCTTGGCCGCCTCGCGGGCGATCATCTCCTTCGGCGGCGTCCAGGAGGGCCATTCGGCCTTGCGGGTGATCTTGTGCGTGCCGGCCCACTCGAAGCCCGGCTTGCCGACGCCCACGCCGTAGCGCCGCGCCTTGCCGTCGCCGAGGACGAGGTAGAGGAAGCGGTTGTTGGTGTCGATGACGATCGTGCCAGCCTTGTACTGGCTGTCATAGGCGACGGTCTGCGGCAGGTACATCGGATCGAATTTCGAGCGCACGGCCGTGCGCGCCTGACCCGTCGCGGAGACCTGCTCGACTCGTGCCACGCCGTCGCGCCGCACGACGCGGCGCTGGACAGCCTGCTGGCGCTGGATGACGCGCCGGCTGGCGACGGCCGGCCGCACGCCATCGCCGGTGAGCTGCATCACCCAGGGGGCGGTGAGGTCCGGGCTGACGATCACGGGCGGGCGGCTCATGTACCGGTCGCCCGCATGGGCAAGGCCGGGGGCGGCAAGAAGGGCCGCGGCAAGGAGAATGCGTATCGACATCGGACGTACTCGCTACTGATCGTCGCCGGGAATGCGCCGCGGAAATTGCAAAAGGCGGCGCTGGTTCGCCTCAAATGCTTGCATCCTTCCGTGAAGCGAAAGGTAAATGCCCGTTCATTCGATAGGCACGATGCGGATAAACCTTCGGGTAGGGTTATTGCCCGCTTTCCAAATGTGGTTGACGAGTGGTAAACCGGAACAAACGGGAAACGGAGACGGTGATGACGGAACGGGGACTTCTGGCGGGCGCGGACGGAAAGATGCGCTGCGCCTGGCACGGCAATCTGGACGACTACCGCCGCTATCACGACGAGGAATGGGGCTATCCCGTCACCAGCGACCACCGGCTCTTCGAGAAGATCTGCCTCGAGGGCTTCCAGTCGGGCCTCTCCTGGCTCACCATCCTGAGGAAGCGGGAAGCCTTCCGCGCCGCCTTCGCGGCCTTCGATTTCGACAAGGTGGCGGCCTTCGGCGACGAGGACGTCGCCCGCTGCCTTGCCGATGCCGGCATCGTTCGCCACCGCGGCAAGATCGTCTCGACCATCAACAATGCCCGGCGCGCGCAGGCGCTGCGCGACGAGTTCGGCTCGCTCGCCCGCTATTTCTGGAGCTTCGAGCCGAGGCCGGAGGAGCGGCCGGCCCGCGTCGACTGGGAGACCATCGCCGCCAATCCCACGACGCCGACCTCCGTGCGCCTGTCGAAGGACCTGAAGAAGCGCGGCTGGACCTTCGTCGGCCCCACGACCGTCTACGCCTTCATGCAGGCGATGGGCCTCGTCAACGACCATGTGGAGGGGTGCTTCTGCCGGCAGGTTGTCGAAGAGCGGCGCGGCGGGCTCGAAAGGCCGTGATTTGGCTCCTGCACGGGTAAATATCGGTTTGTTTTCCAAGCGAATCATGTAGCCTAGGGTTGAGCGGCAATTCATGAAATGCGAGTTTCGGGGCCGGCGTGCATATGATCGCGCGCGCCGCTTGTGCTGAATGATTTGGCATGTGGGGGAAACATGGCGCCAAACGCATCCGCAACCATCGATACACGTCTTGAACGCTGGGCCTGCGGCAAGGCCGAGGAGATCATGCTGCGCGAAGGCTTCCGCCTGATCCGCTCCGCCCGCAGCGGCACCCAGTCGGAAATCCGCGAGATGAGCCTGCTGATGGCCCGCGCCATCGCCGCCTCGCTGGTCGAGGCCTCCGCCGCCCGCCACACGCCCGCGGAGTAGGCGTCTTCGCCGCCCGAGGAAGGGGCCCGCCGTCCGGCAGGCCCCTCCAGTTCACTTGGCGTTCTTCTCCAGCCATTCCTTCATCACGGCGATCTCGCCTTCCTGCGCGGTGACGATGTCTTCCGCGAGCTTGCGGATGGCCGGGTCCTTGCCGTGTTCGAGCTCGACCTTCGCCATGTCGATGGCGCCCTGATGATGGGCGATCATACCACGGACGAAGTCCACGTCGGTATTGCCGGTGAACTCGATCTCCATGCCTTCGTGCATTTTGGCATTGGCGGCGACGAAGGCCTTGGTCGAGGCGCTCTGGTCCTTCGTGGCGGTCCCCATCTCCATGCCCTGATGGGCGGAATGGCCGGCCTCTTCGGCGGTGGCGGGAAGGGCGAAGGCGAGCGCGAGGGCTGCGCCGAGAAGCATGTTCTTTGCGTTCATT
>CBIMFD010000325.1:0-3542 GCA_966243085.1 uncultured Shinella sp. | reverse complement strand
ACGTCGATGCCGGAATTCCGGCTTGGGCCGTCTTCCGGAAAAGCGGCATCGGACCTTCGGTCCGATCGGTTTGAGGGCGCAATATACGTCGCTGGCGCGACGTGCTTGGAAGGTCAGGAGATGGCAGTGGCGATCATGTTCGTCCGAGCGCAGGTGATCAGTAGAGGGGCAGGGCGCAGCATCGTCTCGGCCGCCGCCTACCGTCACCGCGCCCGGATGATGGACGAACAGGTCGGAACCTCCTTCAACTATCGTGGCGGCGCAGCCGAGCTGAACCATGAGGAGCTGGCGCTGCCGGATCAGGTTCCGGCCTGGCTACGCATCGCTATCGAGGGAAAGAAGGTAGCCACAGCAAGCGAGGCGCTGTGGAATGCGGTGGAGGCCTTCGAGACACGGTCGGACGCGCAGCTTGCCCGCGAACTGATCATCGCGCTGCCGGAGGAGCTGACGCGGGCGGAGAACATCGCCCTGGTGCAGGAATTCGTCCGGGAAAATCTGACGTCCAAGGGCATGATCGCTGACTGGGTCTATCACGACAAGGACGGCAACCCACATATCCATCTGATGACAGCGCTGCGGCCTCTGACGGAGGAGGGGTTCGGGCCGAAGAAGGTACCGGTGCTCGATGCCGACGGCGAGCCGCTGCGCGTCGTTACGCCGGACCGGCCGAACGGCAAGATCGTCTACAAGCTCTGGGCTGGCGACAAGGAGACGATGAAGGCGTGGAAGATCGGCTGGGCGGAAACGGCTAACCGGCATCTGGCGCTTGCCGGTCATGATATCCGTCTTGACGGGCGTTCCTATGCCGACCAAGGGCTCGATGGCGTCGCGCAGAAACACCTCGGCCCGGAGAAGGCGGCGCTCGCCCGCAGGGGCGTCGAGATGTATTTCGCGCCGGCCGATCTGGCGCGGCGGCAGGACATGGCCGACCGGCTGCTCGCCGAGCCCGAGCTTCTGCTGAAGCAGCTCGCCAACGAACGGTCCACCTTCGACGAGAAGGATATTGCCAAAGCGCTGCATCGATATGTCGATGACCCCGCGGACTTCGTGAACATTCGCGCACTCCTGATGGCGTCCGACGATCTCGTTCTGTTGAAGCCGCAGCAGGTGGAGCGCCAGACCGGCAAAGTGGCGGAGCCGGCAATCTTCACCACGCGCGAGATTCTGCGCATCGAATATGACATGGCGCAGTCGGCGGAGGCGCTGTCGCAGCGCACCGGCTT
Source organism: uncultured Shinella sp. (assembly GCA_966243085.1). Lineage (GTDB taxonomy): Bacteria > Pseudomonadota > Alphaproteobacteria > Rhizobiales > Rhizobiaceae > Shinella. The sequence goes on along the minus strand of CBIMFD010000325.1, from coordinate 2,319 downwards.
CGGTGTTGCCGACGCGAAGGTCGCGGCAGCCGTGCGTCAGGTCGAGACGGCCGATCCGGGAAAGCCGTTCAAGCTCGACCGGAAGCAAGTCGATGCCGTCCGTCATGTGACCGGCGAAAGCGCGATCGCGGCCGTCGTTGGTCTCGCCGGCGCCGGTAAGTCGACCTTGCTCGCCGCCGCGCGCGTTGCTTGGGAAGGAGAGGGCGGCCGCGTGTTCGGTGCGGCCCTTGCCGGCAAGGCGGCCGAAGGGCTGGAAGACAGTTCCGGCATCAAGTCGCGCACGCTCGCTTCGTGGGAACTCGCCTGGGAAAACGGACGCGATCTCCTGGAACGCGGCAATGTCTTCGTCATCGACGAGGCCGGCATGGTGTCGTCGCAGCAGATGGCGCGTGTGTTGAAGGCGGTCGAGGATGCCGGCGCGAAGGCCGTTCTGGTCGGTGACGCCATGCAGCTTCAGCCGATCCAAGCCGGTGCGGTTTTCCGGGCGATATCCGAACGGATCGGTTCCGTCGAGCTTGCCGGTGTCCGCCGCCAGCGGGAAGCCTGGGCACGCGATGCCTCGCGTCTCTTCGCGCGTGGCAAGGTCGAGGAGGGCTTGGACGCCTATGCCCAGCGAGGACAGATCGTCGAAGCCGAGCAGCGCGTCGAAGTCGTGGAGCGGATCGTTGCGGATTGGAGTGCGGCGCGCGACGAAGCAATCGCGCGGTCACAGACGGAAGGTCGTGACGGCCGGCTGCGAGGCGACGAGTTGCTGGTGCTCGCCCACACCAATGACGATGTGAAGCGCCTCAATGGAGAGCTGCGCGGCGTGATGAATGCCGCAGGCGCGCTGACCGCCGCACGCGAATTCCAGACAGAGCGCGGCGTTCGCGAGTTCGCCGTCGGCGATCGCATCATCTTCCTTGAAAACGCTCGCTTCCTCGAACCGCGGGCGCGGCGTCTCGGACCGCAATATGTGAAGAACGGCATGCTCGGGACGGTCGTTGCCACCGGCGATGGACGTGGCGGTCCCTTGCTGTCGGTTCGCCTCGACAATAGCCGAGACGTCGTCATCAGCGAGGACAGCTATCGCAATGTCGATCACGGCTATGCCGCCACCATCCACAAATCGCAGGGCGCCACAGTCGACCGGACCTTCGTGCTCGCCACCGGCATGTTGGACCAGCATTTGACCTATGTCTCGATGACGCGCCATCGCGATCAGGCAACGCTCTATGCGGCGCGCGAGGATTTCGAGGCAAAGCCGGAATGGGGACGCAAGCCGCGCGCCGATCACGCCGCCGGCGTCATCGGTGAGCTTATGGAGACCGGCGAGGCGAATTTCCGCCCGGACGATGAGGATGCCAGGGAAAGCCCCTATGCCGATGTCCGCACGGATGACGGAACCGTCCATCGTGTCTGGGGCGTCAGCCTGCCGAAGGCATTGGCGAGAGGCGGCATTTCGGAGGGCGACACGGTCACGCTCCGAAAGGACGGCGTCGAGACGGTCAAGGTGGACGTCGTCGTCACCGACCCGGAGACGGGCCAAAGGCGAACGGAGAAACGCGAAGTTCACCGCAATGTCTGGACGGCGAAGCAGGTCGAACCTGCCGACGTCCGCCAAGAGCGGATCGAGCGCGAGAGCCATCGTCCCGAACTGTTCAAGCAGATGGTCGAGCGTCTCGGCCGTTCGGGCGCGAAGACGACGACGCTCGATTTCGAGAGCGAGGCTGGCTACCAGGACCATGCCCGCGATTTTGCTCGGCGCCGCGGTATCGTCTTGGCTGCCGAGGTCGCGGCCGGGATGGAGGAAGGAACTGTCCGGCGTTTGGCCTGGCTTGCGGAGAAGCGCGGGCAGGTGGCGAAGCTGTGGGAGCGCGCCAGCGTGGCGCTTGGCTTCGCCATCGAACGCGAGAAGATTGTCTCGTATAATGAGGAGCGTTCCGAAACCGTCGCGGCACATATTCCCGCGGACCGACCATACCTTATTCCACCGACGGTGCGATTTGCCCGAAGCATCGACGAGGACGCCCGCCGGGCGCAACTCGCCTCGGATCGATGGAAGGAGCGGGAGGTCATTCTTCGGCCGGTCCTGGAGAAAATCTATCGCGATCCCGACAGCGCGCTGGCCAGGCTGAATGCGTTGGCGTCGGATGCCGGCATGGAGCCGCGCCGCCTTGCGGAAGATCTTGCGATGCGCCCGCAGCGGCTTGGCCGTCTGCGGGGATCGGAGCATCTGGTCAACGGCCGCGCCGCGCGGGACGAGCGGAATGCAGCGGTGGCAGCCCTGTCGAATCTGCTGCCGCTCGCCCGGTCGCATGCGACGGAATTCCGCAGACA
>CBIMFD010000324.1:0-3572 GCA_966243085.1 uncultured Shinella sp. | reverse complement strand
ATAGGCCTTGCCGTTGGCCGCCGGGGAGGAGATCGCTGCCATGATGGATTATCCTGCGAAGGCGATTTTGAGGACGGCGAAGAGACAGAGACCGCCGACCAGAATCGGGAAGAAGGTATTGAGCATGACGAGCGTGATCTTCACGCCTTCCGCATGCACATAGTCCTCGATGATGATCTGCATGCCGAGCTTCATGTGATAGAGGCCCGACACGACGACCAGCCCCATGATGACGGCGACGAACGGGTTGGAGAGCGCGGCCGTCACCTCCGCGTAGGAGGCGCCGTTGTATGCGATGAGGAAACCGACGAAGAAGAGGATGAGCGGAACGTTCGACATCGCCGTCAGGCGCTGGCGCCAGAAATGCTCCGTGCCGTCCTTTGCCGAACCGAGGCCGCGGACCTTGCCGAGGGGAGTGCGCATGTCCATGGTTCTCTCCTCAGCGTGCTAGATAGCCGGCGATCCAGATCAGGACCGTCAGGGCGACGGAGACGATCGGGGTCGCAAGCGCGAGCTTGGTGGAAAAATGCTTTTCATAGCCGTGGCCCATGTCCCACATGAAGTGGCGAAGGCCGCCCAGCATGTGGTGCATCAGCGCCCAGGTGTAGCCGAAGAGGATGAGACGGCCGACGAGCGTGCCGAAGAACCAGCTCACCCAGTCGAAATAGGCTTCGCCCGAGGCCGCGGCGATCAGCCACCAGGCGACGAGGACGGTGCCGAAATAGAGCGACGCACCGGTGATGCGGTGCACGATGGACATGACCATCGTCGGGATCGGCTTGTAGACTTGGAGATGCGGCGAGAGCGGCCGGCTTCGAGTGACATTCGCCATCTGGACCTCACGGAACCCCGGAGAGCAAAAACTGGACGAATTTTCTCCGGAATTGCAGTATGTTGTGCACAATGCAGTGATTGCGACGTTTAATCACCGGAAAGCGGAACCACAAGTCTCATTGCGGTGCAAAATGAATTTAATCGATTAAACGATCGCAGCGCATGACAGCCGCCCAAATCGACGGCCGCACGTTAACGATAAGTGCGGAATTCCCAATCGAATCCGTGACTTTCGCGCCCGCCTGACCCATCTTGCCGTTAAGGATTTGTTAAGTGTGATCCGGAAGGCAGGACAGAATGACTCTGTTAACAGCGTATCGTGCGACCAAAGTCTTAGGGCTTGCGGTCGTGCTTTCGGCAAGCGGCATGATGGCCGCGGAGGCCGGCAACCGGCGCCACCACCATCAGCACGACCATTCCGCCCGGCTGCGGTATGTCCCCCATTTCGACAACGCCTTTGGCGGGCGCGCCAGCAGCGTGCTCCGCTATGGCGAGAACCATCGCCGGCAGGCACGGGACCGCGATTTCTACAGCGGCGCCTTCACCGCCTATCGCGACAGCGGCGACAGCCTCTATTTCTATGTCGACGAGGATGGCGTGATCGCGCGGTCCGAGCGGCGCGCGCGCCGGACATGGGGCGGGCCGAAGGTCATCACCGTGACGCCGGGCAGCAACGGATGCGCGTGGGAAGCCGGCGTCTGCGTCATCCGGCCGGGCCGGTAAACCGCCACACCGTCGTCTTCTTGACCTCGCTGTCCTCCAGCGCCCGCGTCACCGGCACCTCGTAGGTCGCAAGCGGTTCCATGCGCTCGCGCGGGCAATAGGCGCGGCCGGGATCGCCGACGAGCACTGTCGCGCCCCGCGCGGCAAGCGCTGAGAACCAGGGAGTGATCGCATCGGCGAAGGCCCGGTCGTAGAAGACGTCGCCGGCGAGCACGACATCCCAGCCCTCGTCGCGGCCCAGCATGTCCTTTCCGATATAATCGAGCGGCACGCCGTTGAGTTCGGCATTCAGCCGGATCGCCGTTCCGCTCCACGGATCGATATCCGCCGCCAGCACCGCTGACGCGCCAGCCAGCCGCGCCGCGATGCCGACCAGGCCGGAGCCGCTGGCGAAATCCAGCACCGTCTTTCCGGCGACGAGGCCGGGGCGATCGAGCACATGGCGGGCGAGCCCCTGCCCGCCGGCCCAGGCGAAGGCCCAGAAGGGCGGCGGCAGGCCGATCGCCTCCAGTTCCTCCTCGGTCTCCAGCCAGAGATCATGCGCTTCGCTCGCAAGCCGCAGCCGCACCTCCGGCACATGCGGCGGAGAAAGCACGCCGGTATTCTCGCGGATGAAGACCTCGGGGTCCGTTCTCACGTCGGCAGCATCAGCGCGGCGGATTGTCGAGGCCGCCCATGCGGCAGACCTCGATCCACTCTTCCTCCGTCACCGGCTGCACGGAAAGGCGCATGGAGGTGACGAGCGACATGTTGGAGAGCGCCGGATTGGCCTTGATCTCTTTCAGCGAGACGGGCCGCGGCATGTCGCGCACCGCGCGGATGTCGACGCAATCCCAGCGCGGGTCCTCGCCGGCGGTGGAATCCGGGTGCGACAGGCCGCAGACCTCGGTGATGCCGACGACCTCCAGCCCCTCGTTGGAGTGGTAGAAGAAGCCCTTGTCGCCGATCTGCATGGCCCGCATGTTGTTGCGCGCCTGGTAGTTGCGCACGCCGTCCCATTCCTCGCCGGCCTCGCCCTTCGACTTGAGCTTCTCCCAGGAGAACTTGAAGGGTTCGGACTTGTAGAGCCAGAATGCCATATGAAATCAGGCCTCCGGCTTGTTGAAGACCCAGTTCCAGGCCCTCACCTCGACGCTCGTGAAAAGGCCGGCCTTGGCATAGGGATCGTTCCCGGCGATCTGCCGCGCCTCCTCGATCGTCTCGGCCTTGACCACGACGAGGCTGCCGACCGACTTGCCGTCATCGTCGAGGAAGGGGCCGGCAAAGCCGAGCTTGCCGTCCGCATTGAGCGCATCGAGATAGGCAAGATGCTCCGGGCGCGTATCGAGGCGTATCTGGAGCGCGCCGGGCTTGTCCTGGCAGATGAATGCGAAATGCATGAGACGATCCTTCTCTTCTGTCATTCCTGGGTGATCGGACGCGTCATCAACTGCCCGATGGCGGTCTTCACGTCGAGCGTGCCGTCGATGATGCGGGCGACGGCGTCGGTGATCGGCATGTCGATGCCCTTCTGTACGGCGACGAACGAAGCGACCGAGGCGGCGAAGGCGCCTTCCACGAGGTCGCCCGACCAGCCGGCCGCATCGCCTTCCCGCCCGAGCGCGATGCCGAAGCGCAGGTTGCGCGACTGGTGGCTGGTGCCCGTCAGCACGAGGTCGCCGAGGCCGGAAAGACCCGTCACCGTCGCCCCGTCGCCGCCATGGGCCGCGACGAAGCGCGACAGTTCCGCAAGCCCGCGCGAGATGAGCGCCGCCCGGGCCGAATCGCCGAGCCGCGCGCCCTCGATGATGCCGCAGGCGATCGCCAGGACGTTCTTCAGCGCGCCGCCGAGCTGCACGCCGATCCGGTCCGTCGAGGGATAGAGCCGAAATGTCGGGCCGGACAGCGCCTGTGCCAGCGCTGCGCCGATCTCCGCCGTCCGCGCGGCGACCACCATCGCCGTCGGCAGGCCTCTGGCGATGTCGGCGGCAAAGCCGGGGCCGGAGAGCACGGCGATTTCCCGGCCGGGCAATTCC
>CBIMFD010000323.1:0-3586 GCA_966243085.1 uncultured Shinella sp. | reverse complement strand
GGCCTTGCGGATGACGCCTATGATCACGTCATCATGAACCCGCCCTTCAACGACCGCATCGACAGCCGCACGCCCGATGCGCTGAAGGCCGAGGCCCATGCCATGGAGCACGACCTCTTCGAGCGCTGGATCAAGACGGCGGGCGCCATCATGAAGCCCGGCGGCCAGCTCTCGCTCATCGCCCGCCCGCAATCGGTCGCCGAGATCATCGCCGCCTGCGGGCGACGTTTCGGCGGCATCGAGATCACCGCGCTCCACGCCCGCGCCGGCGAAAACGCGCTGCGCATCCTCATCACCGCAATCAAGGGCTCGCGGACCCGCCTCGCCCTGCGCATGCCCCTTGTCATGCACGAGCCCGGCCAGCACGACTTCACCCCCTTGGTCGACGACCTCAACAACGGCCGCGCCGCCTATCCCCGCCTGCCGCGTTGACAATTTTCCGACAATCGGCGACCTTGTATTACAAAATATGAGGTTTCCCATGGAAAATCAAAGAAACCTGTCCGATCCCTTGACGCTACGGCTGCCGGGCGACGTGCTGGCGGATATCGAGGCGGTCGCCCGGATCTGCGGGCGCACCCGCAGTTGGGTCATGGTGCGGGCGATGAAGGCCTATCTTGCGAGCGAAGGACGCGACATCCTCGATCTCGACGCGGCTCGGCGTGCCGCTGCCGAAGAAGGGGCGACGGAGCTCGACGATCTCCTGACGGAAATGGACCGCGTTCTGCCGGGCGACGCCGCCTGATGCCGAAAGTCCTGTTCGCGCCGCCGGCAAGGGCCTTTGTCGAACAGGAAATCCTCTACCTGCGTGACCGCAGCCCGGCTGCCGCCATCGCCTTTCGTGCCGGCATTGCGCGTCTCGGCCGCCAGCTCGCCCGCTTTCCGCAGTCGGGTTTCCTGCGGCAGGACATTCCCCTCGGCGGCATCTACCGCATCGTTCTCGGCGATTATCGCGTGGACTACGAATTGGCGGGGGATGACGTTCTCGTCCTGCTCGTACGCCATGGCCGCCAGGCGGAGCCCGGCCTGCCGCTCGACGACGATGCGGATTACGAGGCGCCGTAAGCGATTTCCGCGGCCGATCTTGCGTTTTCGCCCGCCGTGCATACATCAGCCGGGCAACACGAAAGACAGGATCGCGCGATGGCCGGATTTTTGAAGAGGCTGGTTCCGAGGAGGTTTCGCAACGAGGGGGTGACGATCCCCGTCGTGCGGCTGCAGGGGGCGATCATGGCGAACGGCAGCCAGTTCCGCCCCGCGCTGAACATTGCCAATGCCGCGCCGGTCCTCGAAAAGGCCTTCGCCGTCAAGAGCGCGCCGGCCGTCGCGATCGCCATCAATTCGCCGGGCGGCTCGCCCGTGCAGTCGCGGCTGATCTTTCAGCGCATCCGCGATCTTGCGGCGGAAAAGGGCAAGCACGTCCTCGTCTTCGTCGAGGATGTCGCGGCCTCCGGCGGCTACATGATCGCGCTCGCGGGGGACGAGATCTTCGCCGATCCGACGTCCATCGTCGGCTCCATCGGCGTCGTTTCGGGCGGCTTCGGCTTTCCGGAAATGCTCAGGAAGATCGGCATCGAGCGGCGCGTCTATACGGCGGGCAGCAACAAGGCGATCCTCGATCCCTTCCAGCCGGAGCGCGAGAACGAGATCGAATATCTGAAATCCCTCCAGCTCGAGATTCACCAGGTCTTCATCGACATGGTCAAGGCGCGCCGCGGCGGCAAGCTGGTGGACGATCCGGACCTCTTTTCCGGCCTGTTCTGGACGGGCACGCGCGGGCGCGCGCTTGGCCTTGTCGACGGGCTCTCCGACATGCGCTCGGAATTGAAGCGGCGTTATGGGCCGAAGACGCGGCTGGAACTCGTCTCGGCGCCCAAGGGGCTCTTTGGTCGCAGGATGCCGGGCGTCGGGGGGCTTTCCGGCGAGGTGGCCGAGCGTATAGGCTCGGGCGGCGTGTCGGCGGTGGCCGATCTTGCGGAAGAAAAGGCGCTCTGGGGCCGTTTCGGCCTTTCGGGATAGGTGCCGGTACATTCGAGGGGAGGGGCGATGGCCCAGATCATCTTTCTGCTTCTGGTCGTCGGCCTTGCCTGGTACGGCTACCGCAAATTCGTCTCGGACGCCGAGCGTCTAACAAAACAGCACCGGCGAAGCGAAGAGGAGCGCCGTACCGGCGCCACCGGCACGCTGGTCAAGGACCCGAAGACCGGCGAATACCGCGTGCGCCGCGACGACGAGTAGCCCCGCGGTTCTGTGCCTCGGCGGGAAGGGCGAAACAGCCGCGCCGCTCCATTCCGGCACATTAACCACGTCGCGTAAGGTTAACGCCCATTTTATCCGTTTGCAGCTTGCCCCGCCGTTGCGCCCGCGCGAGGCCGGGCCGATCTAGGGGCAAGGCCGAAACAATGCGGCCGCCCGATGCCTGCAATGAACGGAGTAAACCATGGCCTCGCTCGACCTCGACCGGATCCGCACCATCGTCGTGACGGGCGGTGCGGGCTTCCTCGGCTCGCATATCGTCGACGACCTTCTCCTTCATTGCCCGAACGCGCGCATCCGCGTGCTCGATACCTTCACCTATGCCGCGGACATGGCCCATCTCGACGCGGCCTTCCGCACGGGCCGCGTGACGCTGCAGGAGGGCGACGTCGGCAATCTCGATCTCGTGACCGAGATGCTGAAGGACGCCGACCTCGTCGTGCATGCGGCGGGCGAAAGCCATGTCGAGCGCGCCTTCTCCGTACCGGAGCGCTTCACGCTGGCCAACGCGCTGGGCACGCAGGTGCTTGTCGAGGCGATGGGCCGGCGCCGCGTGCCGCTGATGATCCATGTCAGTTCCGCCGAAGTCTATGGCGTAGGCCCCGGCCGGCGCGTCGGCGAGGCGACGCCGCTCCTGCCGGACAATCCCTATGGCGCCTCCAAGGCTGCCGCCGAAATGCTGATCGCCGGCCTTGCCCGCTCCTTCGACCTCGACATCCGCGTGCTGCGGCCGGTCAACGTCGTCGGCACGCGGCAGAACGTGGAAAAGCTGCTGCCGCGCTTGCTGGAGCTTGCCGCGGTCGGCCGGCCGCTGCCGGTCCACGGCGACGGCATGCAGACGCGCGCCTTCCTCACCGTGCGGGATTTCTGCGCGGCGCTGCGCACGGTCGTCACGCGCGGGGCGGAAAACAGCACTTACAACGTTTCGGGCCGCGATCATCTCGATGTGCTCTCCGTCGCCCGCCTGGTGCTCGATGCGGTGCAGGAGCCGGTCTCCGGCGTCGCCTTCACCGGCGGCCGTCCGGGCAATGCCAGCCGCTCCCCGCTCGATACGACGGCGCTGGAAGCGCTCGGCTGGAAGGCCGTTGGAACGCTCGCCGGCGAGCTGCCGATGCTTGCCGCCTGGTACGGCGCGCGCGTGCCGGGCGGCGCCCGCCGGCAGGTCCGCCGGGTTCCGGATCTCGCCCCGCAGCGCGTGCAAGCCGTCACGCAGGCGGCCGGATCCGGCCTCTTCCGCTCGCTCGAGCGGCATTGAGCAAGGCCCTCTCTGCCTGCCGGCATCTCCCCCACAAGGGCAGGGCAACCGCCTATGGCATGCGGTTGCCTCTTT
>CBIMFD010000322.1:0-3613 GCA_966243085.1 uncultured Shinella sp. | reverse complement strand
CCTTGCAGGGCTATGCGCAGGTTGCGGAAAGATCCGGCCTCAGGGTGACGCTGGAGCTGGCGGTGCCCTGCAAGCGCCCGCTGGGTGAGGAGATGGCCGGGTTCGCCGCGCTGGTGCGCGCGGCCGGCCTTCACCTCGATACGCTGTTCGTCTGCCCGTCCGTCGACCGCCAGTCGACGCCGCCGGGCAGCGCGTGGCCGGATTGCCCGCCGCTGGAAGATGTCTATGCCGCGGCGCGCGCCGCCTTTCCGGGCGTGCGGCTCGGCGGCGGCATGATGAGCTATTTCACCGAGCTCAACCGCAAGCGCGTGCCGGGAGAACTGGTCGACTATGTCAGCCATTGCACGAACCCCATCGTGCATGCGGCCGACGATCTTTCCGTCATGCAGACCTTCGAGGCGCTGCGCTTCGTCGTCCGCTCGGCCCGCGCCATCTACGGCGAGAACCCCTATCGCATCGGCCCCTCGACCATCGCCATGCGGCAGAATCCCTATGGCAGCGCGACGAAGGACAATCCCTCCGGCGCGCGCATCCCCATGGCCAATGTCGATCCGCGGCACAACGGTGCGTTCGGTGCGGCCTGGACGCTGGCTTATGCCGCGACGGTCGCTTCCGCCGGGCTGGAGGTGCTGACGCTCTCGATGCTCGCCGGCCCGTTCGGGCTGGTTGCCGGCGGGGGCGAAGCGACGGCGGAGGGCAATATGCGGCCGCTCGGGCATGTGCTTGCGCGCCTCGGCGCACTGAGCGGGGAGCCGGTGCTTGCGGTGGAGACGTCGCGGCCGGATGCGGTGCTGGGCCTTGCCTCGCCGGAGCGCCTGCTCTTGGCGAACATCACGGCGGAGCCGCAGGCGGTGACCCTGCCGGCGGGCAAAGAGGTTACCCTGCCGCCCTATGGCTGGGTCGAGATCGTGCTCTAAGCCTTAGTTCTGTCCCTTGAGGGTATAGAGCGCGCGGGAGCGTTCAAGGTGCTTGATCATCGCCTTTTCCGCAAGGTCCGCATTGCCCTTTTCGAGGGTGCGGATGATCTCCTCGTGCTCTGCGAGGGTGACGTTCTCGCGGCCCGTCCAGATGAGCATTTCGGTATGGTAGGATTTCAGCCAGCCGAGCATCGCGCCGCTGACGGCCGCGAAGATCGGATTGCCGGAAATGGCGGCGATGGACTGGTGGAATTCCATGTCGGCGTCGATGAAGGCATCCGCATCGCCGAGGCTCTGCCTCTGCTTGTCGAGGAGGGCCTTGAGGTTCGCGATATCCTCGGGCGTCGCCTTGCCGGCCGCCTCGCGGATCATGCCGCGCTCGAAGAAGATGCGCGCGCTCTTCAGGTGTTCCAGCGTGTCGGAGGAGCCGGAGAGCATCAGCTTGGCCGGCAGGTCGACCTGCCGGATGATCGTCTCGGCGGTGATGCGCAGCACCTTGGCGCGCTCGCCCTGCGAGATCTCGACGAGGCCCTTGCCGGCGAGCGCCTGCATCGCCTCGCGGATCGCCGGGCGGCCGACGCCGTAGCGCTCCATCAACTCGCGCTCGGAGGGCATGTCGTCGCCGGCCTTCAACTCGCCGGTCTCGATCATGTGCTTCAGCCGGGCGAAGACTTCGTCGGAGAGTTTCTTGCGGACGATCGGTTCGGAAACGACGTTCATGGTTCACCTGATTTCGTCGGATTTGAATATGCAGCAATAGGCCTCGCCGCAACAACTTTCACCGCAATCGGCTTGCAATAACATAAATACTCATTATACCAGTTGTCCTGTTTTAACAAGCGGCAAGACCCGGCTGCGGGAGGAGAAAACGTGATCCGTCTGACCTATCGGATAGAGACGCCCGGTTCGGTGGAGGCCATGGCGAAGAAGATCGCCAGCGACCAGTCGACCGGCACCTTCGTCGCGCTGCCGGGCGAGACGGAAGAGCTGAAGGCCCGCGTCGCCGCGCGTGTCGCCGCCATCCGCCCGTTGCCGCCGGGGAACCATGCATCCTTTCCGGACGAGGCGGGCGGGGCCACGCGGTTCAACCGCGCGGATGTCGATATCGATTTCCCGATGGATGCCGTCGGCACCGACCTTTCCGCGCTGATGACCATCGCCATCGGCGGCGTCTTCTCCATCAAGGGGCTGACGGGCATCCGCATCGTCGACATGAAGCTGCCGCAGGACTTCGCCGCCGCACACCTCGGCCCGCAGTTCGGCGTTGCGGGCAGCTTCGCGCTGACGGGCGTGAAGGGCCGGCCGATCATCGGCAGCATCGTCAAGCCCGCGCTCGGCCTTCGCCCGCACGAGACGGCGGAGATGGTCGGCGAGCTGATCGATGCCGGCGTCGATTTCATCAAGGACGACGAGAAGCTGATGAGCCCGGCCTATTCGCCGCTCAAGGACCGGGTAGCGGCGATCATGCCGAAGATCCGCGACCACGAGCAGAAGACCGGCAAGAAGGTGATGTATGCCTTCGGCATCAGCCATGCCGACCCGGACGAGATGATGCGCAACCACGACATGGTGCTGGAAGCGGGCGGCAATTGCGCGGTCGTCAACATCGCCTCCATCGGCTTCGGCGGGCTTGCCTTCCTGCGCAAGCGCTCCGGCCTCGTTCTGCATGCGCACCGCAACGGCTGGGATCTCCTCACGCGCCATGCAGGAATCGGCTTCGAGTTCTCCGTCTGGCAGCAGTTCTGGCGGCTGCTCGGCGTCGACCAGTTCCAGATCAACGGCATCCGCGTGAAATACTGGGAGCCGGACGAGAGTTTCGTGCGCTCCTACAAGGCCGTCACCACGCCGCTGTTTTCGGGCAGGGACGTGGCGCTGCCGGTCGTCTGCTCCGGCCAGTGGGGCGGGCAGGCGCCCGATACCATCGCCGCGACGGGCGGATCGATGGACCTTCTCTACCTCTGCGGCGGCGGCATCGTCAGCCATCCGGGCGGGCCGGGGGCAGGGGTGAAGGCGGTCAAGCAGGCCTGGGAGGCGGCCGCAGCCGGCGTGCCGCTCGAAACCTATGCGAAGGATCACCCGGAACTGGCGCAGTCGCTTGCAAAGTTCGCCGACGGTAAGGGGGCCTGAGCCATGGCGCGGCCGCTGATCAGCTATTATGGCGACGATTTCACCGGCTCGACCGACGTGATGGAGGCGCTCGCCTCGAACGGTGTCGAGACGGTGCTCTTCCTGAAGGTGCCGGATGCGGACCTCCTGTCGCGCTTTTCCGGCGCGCGCGCCTTCGGCCTTGCCGGCACCAGCCGCAGCGAGGCGCCGGACTGGATGGATGTCCATCTGCGTGAAGCCTTCGGCTGGCTGAAGACGCTGAATGCGGAGCTCTGCCACTACAAGGTCTGCTCGACCTTCGATTCGGCGCCGCATGTCGGCAGTATCGGCCGGGCCATCGAGATCGGCCGAGAGGTTTTCGGCGAGGCGACTGTGCCGCTCATCGTCGGCGCGCCGCAGATCCGCCGCTATACCGCCTTCGGCGAACTCTTCGCTGCCTATCAGGGGCGGAACTACCGCATCGATCGGCATCCCGTCATGTCGCACCATCCGGTGACGCCGATGGACGAAGCGAACCTGCTGCTGCACCTTGCGCGCCAGACGCGGCTCACCTCGGCCAATCTCGACAATGTGGCGCTGCTGGCGGGCGG
>CBIMFD010000321.1:0-3645 GCA_966243085.1 uncultured Shinella sp. | reverse complement strand
CCGTCGCCATATCGTGCTCGCCGAGATCGGCGGGGCGGGCCAGCAGAAGCTGAAGGCCGCGAATGTGCTGATCGTCGGCGCCGGCGGCCTCGGCGCGCCGGTCATCCAATATCTCGCCGCCGCCGGCATCGGCCATATCGGCGTCCTCGACGACGACACGGTCTCGCTCTCCAACCTCCAGCGCCAGGTGATCCACGATACCGCCGGCCTCGGCACGGCGAAGATCGAAAGCGCGAAGGCGGCCGTCGCCCGGCTCAACCCGCATGTCCGCTTTTCCGGCATGCCCGAGCGGCTGACGGCAGACAACGCACCGCGCCTGCTTGCCGGCTACGATCTCCTCATCGACGGCTCTGACAATTTCAATACGCGCTATGCCTCGGCGGATGCGGCAGAGGCCGCGCGCATCCCGCTCGTCACCGGCGCTGTCGGCCGGTTTGATGGTTCGCTGACGGTGCTGAAACCCTATGAGGCCGGCTCGGACGGCAGTCTCAACCCCGGCTACCGTGACCTCTTTCCATCCGCCCCGCCGCCCGGCGTCGTGCCCGCCTGCGCCGAGGCCGGCATCGTCGGCGCGCTGACGGGCGTCATCGGCACGCTGATGGCAATGGAGGCGATCAAGCTGGTCACGGGCGCCGGCGAGCCGCTGGTCGGCCGGCTGCTGCTCTACGACGGGCTGGCGGCGCGGTTCGAGACGCTGAAGTACCGGCGGCGGAAGGGCTGATTGAATTTTGCGGGAGTGCCGTGCCGCTCACCCCCCCCTCTGCCCTGCCGGGCATCTCCCCCTCACGGGGGGAGATTGGATGGAGCGATGTTTCGCCCATCACAGATGGTCCCATTGGAAGTTATCAGCCTGCCTCTTGCCGATCTCCCCCCTTGAGGGGGAGATGCCCGGCAGGGCAGAGGGGGGTGTTTCCGCTTGGCCGCCTACACCCGCCCCGGTAGCACGCGGTCCGGCGGGCGGTGGCCGTCGAAGAAGGTGCGGATGTTGATCACCACCTTCTCGCCCATGTCGATGCGCCCCTCGATCGTTGCCGAGCTCATATGCGGCAGCAGCACGACCTTGCCCTCGGCGGCGAGCTTCAGGAGCTTGGGATTGACCGAGGGCTCGTGCTCGAAGACGTCGAGGCCGGCGCCGGCGATGCGGCCCTCGCGCAGGCACTTGATCAGCGCCGCCTCGTCGATGATGCCGCCGCGCGCCGTGTTGACGATGTAGCTCGTCGGCTGCATCAGCTCCAGCCGCCGGGCCGAGAGCAGGTGGAAGGTGGCCGGCGTCGAGGGGCAGTTGACCGAGACGATGTCGACGCGGGCGAGCATCTGGTCGAGGCTGTCCCAATAGGTCGCCTCGAGCGCGTCCTCGGTGTCCGGGCGCACGCGGTTGCGGTTGTGGTAGTGGATGGAAAGGCCGAAGGCCTTGGCACGCTTTGCGACCGCCGAGCCGATGCGGCCCATGCCGACGATGCCGAGCCGCTTGCCCGAGATGCGCCGGCCGAGCATCCAGGTCGGCGACCAGCCGGCCCATTCGCCCTTGCGGTCGGTGAGGATGCGCGCGCCCTCGGCAAGCCGGCGCGGCACGGCGAGCATCAGCGCCATTGTCATGTCGGCCGTGTCCTCGGTGAGGACGTTCGGCGTGTTGGTGACGGTAATGCCCTTTCGCGCGGCCGCCTCCACGTCGACATTGTCGACGCCGTTGGAAAAGCAGGCGATCAGCTTCAATTGCGGCCCGGCCTGCTCGACGAGCGCGGCGTCGATCCGGTCGGTCAGCGTCGGCACCAGCACGTCCGCGCTTTTGACGGCGGCGACGAGTTCGGGCTGGCTGCGCGGGGTGTCGTCGATGTTGAGTTCGGCGTCGAACAGCTCGCGCATCCGGGTCTCCACCACCTCGGGCAGGCGGCGGGTGATGTAGACCTTCGGTTTTTTCTTCTGCGTCATGGGATGTTCCGGCGTCCTGTTGACGGGTCCTTAACCAAGTTGGGCAAGGATTGCTTCATCAGGGGCATTTTCTACCAGACCCGGTCGCGAAGACAATCCGCCCTCTGGCGGTTCGCGCGATTTGCCACCGCTGACCGGCCCGGCAGCCTGATGCCCTTTTCAGTCTAGTGCGGATTTCCCATGCGTAACCTCGTCGTGCGTTTCAGCTTCGCCGCCCTTGCGGGCCTTCTCGTTTCCGCCGCGGGCATCGAATTCGCCCATGCCCAGGCGGCCAAGGGGCCGAGCGGTCTGCCGCTGCCCCGCTTCGTCAGCCTCAAGGCGACAAGCGTCAACCTGCGCGTCGGCCCCAGCGTCGATTATGCGGTGGCCTGGCGCTATCTCAAATCCGGCGTGCCGGTGGAAATCGTCCAGGAATACGACAACTGGCGGCGCGTGCGCGATGCGGACGGCACGGAGGGCTGGGTCAACCAGGCGCTGCTCTCCGGCGAGCGCACCGCGCTGACCGCGCCGTGGATGCGCGGCAAGGGCGAGGACATCTTCGTCAACATGCGCCGTGAGGCCTCGGCAAACAGCGCCGTCGTCGCCAAGCTCCAGCCGGGCGTCGTCGTCAAGGTCGGCGAATGCAACGGCGACTGGTGCCGCGCCGAGGTGGACGGCACGAGCGGATGGGTCGCGCAGGCCGAGATATGGGGCGCCTATCCGGGCGAAGCCTTTAAATAAGCCCGGCCTTGCGGGCCTCTTCCGCGAGCGAGAGCAGCGGGCGGGGGCCGACCTGCTGGATGACGAGCCCGGCGGCAAGGCTGCCGAGCCGGCCGCAATCGGCAAGCGACCGCCCGGCCGTATAGCCGTAGAGGAAGCCGGCGGCGTAAAGGTCGCCCGCGCCCGTCGTGTCCACGACGCTCGGCACGCTGATGGCGTCCACCTTCGTGCGTTCGCCCTTCGAGAGGACGACCGAGCCTTCCTCGCTCATCGTCACGGCGGCCAGCCGGCAATCCCCGGAAATGCGCGTCAGCGCCTCCTCGAAATCCTCCGTCTCGTAGAGCGCCAGCGCCTCGGCCTTGTTGGCGAAGACGATGTCGACCGTGCCCGAGCGCATGAGGTCGAGGAACTCGGCGCGGTAGCGGTGCACGCAGAAACTGTCGGAGAGCGTCATCGACATTTCGCGCCCATGGGCATGGGCAATGCGGGCGCATTCGCGGATCGCGTCCTTGGCGCGCGGCGGATCCCACAGATACCCCTCGAAATAGGTGACCTTGGCCTCGGCGACGATATTCTCCTCCACGTCCTCCGGCCCGAGCTCCACGCAGGCGCCGAGATAGGTGTTCATCGAGCGCTCGCCGTCCGGTGTCACGAAGATCATCGAGCGGGCGGTCGGCGGAGTGCCTTCGAGCGGCTTCGTCTCGAAGTGGACGCCCTGCGCGCGGATATCGTGGACGAAGATGTCGCCGAGCTGGTCATTGGCGACCTTGCCGAAATAGGCGGCCTTGCCGCCGAAGCTCGCGATGCCCGCACCGGTATTGCCCGCGCTGCCGCCGGAGGCTTCCAGCGCCGGCCCCATGCGCGAATAGAGCAGCTCCGCCCGGTCCGCGTCGATGAGGTTCATCGCGCCCTTGATGATGCCGTTGTCCGTGATGAAGCTGTCGTCGCAGCGCGCGATGATGTCGACGATGGCGTTGCCGACCGTCAGCACGTCGAATGTCGTCATGAGGGGATTCC
>CBIMFD010000320.1:0-3669 GCA_966243085.1 uncultured Shinella sp. | reverse complement strand
TGTTTTCGATCGAGTGAAAGATGCCCATCAAGATTCCCGATACGCTCCCCGCCTTTGGAACCCTCGTGAACGAGGGCGTCAGGCTGATGACCGAAACGGCGGCGATCCGGCAGGATATCCGCCCGCTGCAGATCGGGTTGCTCAACCTCATGCCGAACAAGATCAAGACGGAAGTGCAGATGGCGCGCCTCGTCGGCGCCTCGCCGCTGCAGGTGGAACTGTCGCTGGTGCGCGTCGGCGGCCATCTCGCCAAGAACACGTCGGAAGAACACCTGCTCGCCTTCTACGATACGTGGGAGGAGGTGAAACACCGCAAGTTCGACGGCTTCATCATCACCGGTGCGCCGGTGGAGACCCTCGACTACGAGGACGTCACCTATTGGGACGAGATGAAGCAGATCCTCGACTGGACCGAGACCAACGTGCATTCCACGCTGAATGTCTGCTGGGGCGCCATGGCGGCGATCTACCACTTCCACGGCGTGCCGAAGCGCACGCTGGACGAGAAGGCCTTCGGCGTCTACCGTCACCACAACCGCAAGCCGTCCTCCGTCTATCTCAACGGCTTCTCCGACGATTTCGAGGTGCCCGTCTCGCGATGGACGGAAATCCGCACCGAGGACATCCGCAAGGTGCGGGAACTCGAGATCCTGCTCGATTCCGACGAGACGGGCGTGTGCCTCGTCGAGGAGAAGGCGGGCAACCGGCTCTACATCTTCAACCATGTGGAATACGATTCCACCTCGCTTGCCGACGAATATTTCCGCGATGTCTCGGCCGGCGTGCCGATCAAGCTGCCGAAGAACTATTTCCCGCACAACGATCCGTCGCTGACGCCGCAGAACCGCTGGCGCGGCCATGCGCACCTGCTCTTCGGAAACTGGATCAACGAAATCTACCAGACCACGCCCTACGACCTTCAGAAAATCGGAACGGGAGCCTGATATCCATGAGCCGCGTCGTCATCCGCCCGCTGCACACGCATGACGAAGGCGAATGGCGGCGCCTGTGGGCCGCCTACCTCGCCTTCTACGAAACCGAGCTGCCGGAGGAGATCTATGCCAGTACCTTCGCCCGGCTGACGGGCGAGAGCGCGGAGGGCGAGTATCGCGGCCTTCTCGCCACGCTCGACGGCAGGCCGGTCGGCCTTGCGCATTATCTCTTCCACCGTTCCTGCTGGACGATCGGCAATATCTGCTACCTGCAGGACCTCTTTGCCGATCCGCATGTGCGGGGCACCGGCATCGGCCGCGCGCTCATCGAGGGCGTCTACGCCAAGGCCGCGGAGGCCGGCGCGCCGGAGGTCTACTGGATGACGCAGGAGTTCAACGCCACCGCGCGAAACCTCTACGACCGCATCGCCGACAAGACGCCCTTCATCGTCTACCAGAAGAATTTCTGAGGCGGATTCTAAAAAGTATGACTTTTCCGATTGCGGACCGGAGAAAATTGCAGCAGGTTGCCGCGCGGACGACCGGACGGGGGAGACAGGCGTGAGTGCAGGAAATGAGATCTTCGGGCGCCTCGGCTCCGGCGAGGCGGTCGAGCGCATCACGATCACGGGCGGGGGCCTCACGGCCCATGTGCTGACCTGGGGCGCGGTCATTCAGGATCTCCGGCTCGAGGGCCACGATGCGCCCCTCGTGCTCGGCTTCGAGGATCTTGCCTCCTATCTCGACCATTCCCCCTATTTCGGCGCGACGCCGGGACGCTGCGCCAACCGCATCGCCGGCGGGCGCTTCACCATCGACGGCACGGCCTACCAGCTCGAATGCAACGAACACGGCGTCACGCACCTGCACGGCGGCAGCGACGGCACAGGGCGGCAGAACTGGCGCATCGCGGCGCAGGGGCTGGATTTCGTCACCCTGACGCTGATCGACCCTGCCGGGCGCTCCGGCTATCCCGGCAATTGCGCCATTGCCTGCACCTATCGTCTTTCCGGCGACGGTACGCTTGCCGTCGTCTATGAAGCGACCACGGATGCGCCGACGCCGGCCAATCTCTGCCAGCACAGCTATTTCACCCTCGACGGCAGCGCCGACGCGTTCGGCCACGAGATCCGCCTTGCCGCCGAGCACTACCTGCCCGTCGACGGGGATCTCATCCCGACGGGCGAGATCCGCCCGGTCGCCGGCACGCCTTTCGACCTTCGCGACTGGACGCCGCTCCGCCGGCAGACGGAGGAGGGCGGCGTCGCCTTCGACCACAATTTCTGCCTCTCCGCCGCGCGGCAGGAAAAGCGCCCCGCCGCCGAGGTGCGCAGCCCCCTTTCCGGCGTGTCGCTGTCGGTGCTGACGACCGAGCCCGGCGTGCAGCTCTATACCGGCGCCTATGTGGATTGCCCCGTTCCCGGCCTTGGCGGCCGGCGTTACGGGCCTTTCGCCGGCTTCTGCCTCGAAACGCAGGTCTGGCCGGACGCGGTCAACCACGGCAATTTCCCCGATGCGGTGCTGCGCCCCGGCAAGACGCTGCGGCAGGAAACGGACTACGTGTTCCGAAAGGGCTGAGCCCCCCGGAGCGGATTGCTGCAAGGCAACAAAATCGAAACCTTTCTGGCGGAAAACCCGCGCATGGACCCGGAATGATGCCGGGTTGTGCGGGAATTGAACGCGCCAGGACAGCGCCGGTCGCCCTGACAGGATCTGTCCATGAAACTCTCGGATCTCTCCATTTCCCGCAAAGTCGGGCTTCTCGTTCTGCTGATGGGTATTGCCGCGGGCACCATCGCCGCTGTCGGCAGCCGGGGCCTTACGTCGCTCGGCTCGGCGCTGGAGGATACCGGCGCGCGCGAGGAGGTCGCCCGCGAGGCCATGGACCTGCGCATCGACGTCATCGCCATCAGCCGCATGACCTACCAGCTCGCCATGACCCCGGAAAAGGCGGCCGATTTCGCTGCCGAGACGGAAAAGCGCGCGAAGGAGATGCTGGACCGCCTGCCGAAAATCGCTTCGACCGCCGATGCCAACGAGGAAAAGCTGCTCGACGGCATCCGGGGCACGCTGATGCCCTATTTCGACGACATCCGCGCCATGGTGGGGATTGCCGGCTCCAAGAAAGGCGCCGACCGCGCCGCCGTCCTCGCCGCGCTCGACAAGACGCTGGAAGGCCAAAGGGCCGTCACCGTCGCGCTCAAGGAATATACGACCTATTCGGCCGAGACGCTCTCGACCGCGCGCGCCACCGCGATTTCGCGCTCGACCACCACGCAGGTCCTCCTGCTTGCCACCGCCTTCGTCTGCATCGTCGCCGGCATGCTCTTGAGCATACTGCTCGCGCGCAACGGCATCGTGCGGCCGATCCAGCGCCTTACCGGCGTGATGTCGAACCTTGCCGCCGGCAAGCTCGACGACGAGATCCCCGGCACGGAGCGCAAGGACGAGATCGGCGCCATGGCGCGCACGCTCGACGTCTTCCGCGCCAACGAGATGCAGATGCGCGAGATGGAGACGCAGGAAGCCGCCCTCCAGGCGCAGAGCAAGGACTTGCAGTCGAATATCAGCACCATCGTCGCTGCCGCTGCCGCCGGCGATTTTTCCCGCCGCATCACCAAGGCCTATGAGGACGAGGATCTCAGCCGCTTCGCTACTAGCGTCAACGAGCTGGTGGAGAATGTCGACCGGGGCGTCAGCGAAGTGCGCCGCGTCATCGCCTCGCTCTCCCATGCCG
>CBIMFD010000319.1:0-3671 GCA_966243085.1 uncultured Shinella sp. | reverse complement strand
CGGCATGGGAGAGCGAGGCGATGACGCGGCGCACTTCGCTGACGCCCCGGTCGACGTTCTCGACGAGCTCGTTGACGCTGGTTGCGAAGCGGCTGAGATCCTCGTCCTCATAGGCCTTGGTGATGCGGCGGGAGAAGTCGCCGGCGGCAGCGGCGGCGACGATGGTGCTGATGTTCGACTGCAGGTCCTTGCTCTGCGCCTGGAGGGCGGCTTCCTGCGCCTCCATCTCGCGCATCTGCATCTCGTTGGCGCGGAAGACGTCGAGCGTGCGGGCCATGGCGCCGATCTCGTCCTTGCGCTCTGTGCCGGGGATCTCGTCGTCGAGCTTGCCGGCGGCAAGGTTCGACATCACGCCGGTAAGGCGCTGGATCGGCCGCACGATGCCGTTGCGGGCCAGCAGCATGCTCGCCAGCATGCCGGCGACGATGCAGACGAAGGCGGTGACGAGCAGGAGGGCCTGCGTGGTCGTCGAGCGCGAGATCGCGGCGGCGCGCGCGGTCGAGAGCGTCTCGGCGGAATAGGTCGTGTATTCCTTGAGCGCGACGGTGACGGCCTTCTGGCCTTCCAGCGCCTTGTCGAGCGCGGCGAGGACGGCGGCCCGATCCCGGCCCTTGTCGGAGCCGGCAATGGCCACCATGGCGCGGATGTCGTCGAAATACGGCATCAGCGTGCCGCGGATGCCCTCGAGCAGCTTTTCCTCGTTGGCGTCGGCGGTCGAGGCGATCTTCGGCAGGCGGTCCAGCATTTCCTTGGCGCGCTTTTCCGTCTCGGCGGCGAAATCGGCCGCCTTTTCCGGCGCCATGGCGAGCTGGTAGGTCATGCGGCTGATGGCGATGACGTCGATGCGCAGGTCCATGGCCTCGCGGGCGACCTCCTCGCGCGCGCCGGTATCCTCCAGCGCCGAACCGAGCGAGGTAAGGCCCCGGCTGCCGACGGCGGCGATGGTGCCGGCGGCAATGCCCATCAGCAGAACGAGAAGCCCGACTTTCCGGGAAATGGAGAGATCCGAGAGTTTCATGGAGACAGATCCTGTCAGGGAGACCGGCGCTGTCCTGGCGCGTTCAATCCCGCACAACCCGGCATCATTCCAGGTCCTTGCCTCGGGTTTTCCGTCAGAAAGGTTTCGATTTTGTTGCCTTGCAGCAAACCCGTGCCGGAAGGCTCAGGCCTTGCGGAACACGTAGTCCGTTTCCTGCCGCAACGTCTTGCCGGGGCGCAGCACCGCATCGGGGAAATTGCCGTGGTTGACGGCATCCGGCCAGACCTGCGTTTCAAGGCAGAAGCCGGCGAAAGGCCCGTAGTGCCGGCCGCCGAGACCGGGAACGGGAGAGTCCACATAGGCGCCGGTATAGAGCTGCACGCCGGGCTCGGTGGTCGAGACCGACAGCGACACGCCGGAAAGCGGGCTGCGCACCTCGGCGACGGGGCGCTTTTCCTGCCGCGCGGCGGAAAGGCAGAAATTGTGGTCGAAGGCGATGCCGCCCTCTTCCCTCTGGCGGCGGAGCGGCGTCCAGTCGCGAAGGTCGAAGGGCGTGCCGGCGACGGGGCGGACCTCGCCGGTCGGAATGAGGTTTTCGTCGACGGGCAGGTAATGCTCGGCCGTAAGGCGGATCTCGTGGCCGAACGCATCGGCGCCGCCGTCGAGGATGAAATAGCTGTGCTGGCAGAGATTGGCCGGCGTCGGCGCATCCGTGGTCGCCTCGTAGGCGACGGAAAGCGTGCCGCCGCCGGAAAGGCGATAGGTGCAGGCAATGGCGCAATTGCCGGGATAGCCGGCGCGGCCCGCGGGATCGGTGATCGTCAGGGTGACGAAATCCGCCCCCTGTGCCGCAATGCGCCAGTTCCGCCGCCCCGTGCCGTCGCTGCCGCCGTGCAGGTGCGTGACGCCGCGTTCGTTGCATTCGAGCTGATAGGCCGTGCCCTCGATGGAGAAACGCCCGCCGGCGATGCGGTTGGCGCAGCGCCCCGGCGTCGCGCCGAAATAGGGGGAGTGTTCGAGATAGGATGCAAGATCCTCGAAACCGAGCACGAGAGGCGCATCGTGGCCTTCGAGGCGAAGGTCCTGGATGACCGCGCCCCAGGTCAGCACATGGGCCGTCAGGCCGCCGCCCGCGATCGTGATGCGCTCGACCGCCTCGCCGGAGGCAAGGCGCCCGAAGATCTCATTTCCTGCACTCACGCCTGTCTCCCCGTCCGGTCATCCGCGCGGCAACCTGCTGCAATTTTCTCCGGTCCGCAATCGGAAAAGTCATACTTTTTAGAATCCGCCTCAGAAATTCTTCTGGTAGACGATGAAGGGCGTCTTGTCGGCGATGCGGTCGTAGAGGTTTCGCGCGGTGGCGTTGAACTCCTGCGTCATCCAGTAGACCTCCGGCGCGCCGGCCTCCGCGGCCTTGGTGTAGACGCCCTCGATGAGCGCGCGGCCGATGCCGGTGCCGCGCACGTCAGGATCGGCAAAGAGGTCCTGCAGGTAGCAGATGTTGCCGAGCGTCCAGCAGGAACGGTGGAAGAGGTAATGCGCAAGGCCGACGGGCCGGCCGTCGAGCGTGGCGAGAAGGCCGCGATACTCGCCCTGCGCACTCTCGCCCGTCAGCCGGGCGAAGGTGCTGGCATAGACCTCTTCCGGCAGCACCGTCTCGTAGAAGGCGAGATAGGCGGTCCACAGGCGCCGCCATTCGCCTTCGTCATGCGTGTGCAGCGGGCGGATGACGACGCGGCTCATGGATATCAGGCTCCCGTTCCGATTTTCTGAAGGTCGTAGGGCGTGGTCTGGTAGATTTCGTTGATCCAGTTTCCGAAGAGCAGGTGCGCATGGCCGCGCCAGCGGTTCTGCGGCGTCAGCGACGGATCGTTGTGCGGGAAATAGTTCTTCGGCAGCTTGATCGGCACGCCGGCCGAGACATCGCGGAAATATTCGTCGGCAAGCGAGGTGGAATCGTATTCCACATGGTTGAAGATGTAGAGCCGGTTGCCCGCCTTCTCCTCGACCAGGCACACGCCCGTCTCGTCCGAATCGAGCAGAATCTCGAGCGCCGGCACCTTGCGGATGTCCTCGGTGCGGATTTCCGTCCAGCGCGAGACGGGCACCTCGAAATCGTCGGAGAAGCCGTTGAGATAGACCGAGGAGGGCTTGCGGTTGTGGTGGCGGTAGACGCCGAAGGCCTTCTCGTCCAGCGTGCGCTTGGGCACGCCGTGGAAGTGGTAGATCGCCGCCATCGCGCCCCAGCAGACATTCAGCGTGGAATGCACGTTGGTCTCTGTCCAGTCGAGGATCTGCTTCATCTCGTCCCAGTAGGTGACGTCCTCGTAGTCGAGGGTCTCCACCGGCGCGCCGGTGATGATGAAGCCGTCGAACTTGCGGTGCTTCACCTCCTCCCACGTATCGTAGAAGGAGAGCAGGTGTTCTTCCGACGTATTCTTGGCGCGGTGGCCGCCGACGCGCACCAGCGACAGCTCCACCTGCAGGGGCGAAGCGCCGACAAGACGCGCCATCTGCACTTCCGTCTTGATCTTGTTCGGCATGAGGTTGAGCAGCCCGATCTGCAGCGGGCGGATATCCTGCCGGATCGCCACCGTTTCGGTCATCACCCTGACGCCCTCGTTCACGAGGGTTTCGAAGGCGGGGAGCGTATCGGGAATCTTGATGGGCATCTTTCACTCGATCGAAAACA
>CBIMFD010000318.1:0-3734 GCA_966243085.1 uncultured Shinella sp. | reverse complement strand
AAACTTCATTCTCAAACTCTGCCGCTGACCGTCGCGCCGGGAAAAGCCGGCGGCGCGCCCGGGCCTGCAGGGGCAGGGCGGGCGCGCGATGTTGACTGGCGAGGGGTTTTGTTGGAAACAACCGCCGGAAAGCCGGCGGCCGGCCACGCTCCCGCCGGCCAGTCATACGCCCGAACGGGCAGCCTTTAGGATCCGGAAGCCATCATGAGCAAACTCACCATCGTCGCCTTCGACGGCACGCGCCACGACCTCGATGTGGCAAACGGCACCACGGTCATGGAAAACGCCGTGCGCAACTCGGTGCCCGGCATTGAGGCCGAATGCGGCGGGGCCTGTGCCTGCGCGACCTGCCACGTCTATGTCGACGACGCCTGGAGCGCGGTCGTCGGCCCGCCTGAGGCGATGGAGGAGGACATGCTGGACTTCGCGTACGACGTGCGTCCCACCTCGCGGCTCTCCTGTCAGATCAAGATGTCGGATGCGCTGGACGGCCTCGTCGTGCATGTGCCGGAACGTCAGGCCTGACATCTTCCACCGTACCAATGTGACCGGCTGCGCCCCATGGGCGGCGCGCCCGTTGCCGTGCCCGAAGAACACAATGGCGCGGACACGGGCATTCCCGAAGAATGGATGGACGAAAAAAGAGCCTCGCCGGTCGGTCAGGACGAGCGAGGCCAGGAGGGCGCATCGCGGCAGGAGAGGGAGGAGACACCTGCTGCTTCTATTGGGACGCGCCAGGAGAACCTGTTGCAAACCGTTATCGCGACTTCGGGAAGGAACGAACATCTTCCCGTTCAGTGTTGAAATGAAAATACGGTGATTTGCGCAATTGCGCTATCGCTAGAATTCACCAGTGATTTTGCGCATACGTCCGCGCTTCCGGCGCGATCCGGTCCATCTACATTAAGGGGATTTCAAGAAATACATGCGCGGCCCGCCGGCCTTACTGCATCTTGCTCTTGAGGCGGTTGGTCAGGAGCCGCATCATCCGGTCGTCGAAGTTCTTCGATTCCACCCTGTCGAAACGGGCCTGATCGGCGTCGTGCTTTGAGACGGCGTCGGCGGTAACCCGGTCGACACGGGCCTGCATGCGCTCGCAGTCGGCCTCCGACCGCAAGCGCTTCAAGGTGCGCTCCAGCGCGCGGGCATGATTGCGCGCGATTTCGGCATGGCGCTCCTCGTGGCGCTTGATGTCGGCGGCGAGCGTATCCCAGATGAGGGCGAGCGAGGGCGTGGCGCGCTTGCGGTTCTTCCAGCGCGGCAGGATGATCTTGGTCGAGAGCGTGACCTTCGCATCCCCGACGGCGCAACGCTTGCCGCGCTTCACATAGGTGACCGAGCCGCCCCATTTGATCTTGGTGGCGCCGGGATGGCGCGAGCCGCTGTGCGTCATCATCGGGCCGCGCTTCGACAGTTCCTCGTCGAGCTCGGCGGCCGTGCGTCCGCCCACCGAAAAATAGGCGAAGGTCTTGGAGGTGATCGTCTCGGCGCGGGCGGGCTGGAGGGTGAGGCAGGCAAGGGCGCCCAGGGCACCAAGCGCCATCAGGCGGGCGATGGTCTTCATTCGGGTCTGCATTCCTTTCGCCGCCGGGCTCTCGGCGGGTGCCGGCGCGAAGGCCGGTTGAACTTCCGCCAACCTTGGGGCATAGGCTCGGCGAGCGCAACACCCTTTGCCGGGTGCTGGTTAACCGCCGAAGGAAACCGCCATGTTCTCGCCGTTCGATCCCTTTGACTGGAGGCTCGCCCACGGCCGGCATCTGGAACTCGGCCCGCGCGGCCTTCTGATGGCGATCGTCAACGTCACGCCCGATTCCTTTTCCGACGGCGGCCGGTTCGACAGCGCCGACCGGGCGGTCGCGAGGGCGATCCTCTGTCTGGAAGACGGCGCCGACATCGTCGACATCGGCGGGGAATCGACCCGGCCGGATGCCGCGCCCGTGACGGCGGCGGAAGAGCAGGACCGAATCCTTCCGGTCATCGAGGCGCTTGCCGGAACGACGGATGCGATCATCTCCGTCGACACCTACCGCGCCGAGACTGCGCGGCTCGCCGTCGCCGCCGGCGCGCATATCGTCAACGACGTGCACGGTCTCCAGCGCGAGCCGGGCATCGCGCGCGTCGCCGCCGGGACCGGCGCGGGGCTCTGCATCATGCATACCGGCCGCGGCCGCCAGAAGCTGCCGGACGTGGTGGAGGACCAGTATCTCTTCCTCGGCCGTTCGCTGGAGATCGCCCGCGAGGCGGGCGTTCCGCGGGAGGCCATGGTGCTCGATCCCGGCTTCGGCTTTGCCAAGGATACGGAGGAGAATCTCGAACTGATGGCGCGCTTCGGCGAACTCTTCGGCTACGAGCTGCCGATCCTTGCCGGCACGTCGCGCAAGCGCTTCGTCGGCGCCGTCACCGGGCGGGATGCGAATGCGCGCGACGTGGGCACGGCCGCGACGACGGCGCTCCTGCGCGTTGCCGGCGCGGCGGTGTTCAGGGTGCACGATGTCGCAATCAACAGGGATGCGCTCGCCATGGCGGATGCTATGCTGGCGGTGCGGCGCAAGGTGAAGGCGCGCGCCTGACGGCCAGCCAGACAGGACGAACCATGACCAGCACCTATACGATCACGCTCAAGAACTGCGCCTTTTTCGCCCGCCACGGGCTGCACGACGCCGAGGAATTCCTCGGCCAGCGCTTCTTCGTCGATGCCGAACTCGACGTGCGCCCGGAGCGCCCGCTCTCTGACGACGATATCGAATCGACCGTCGATTACGGCGTCGCCTTCAAGGAGATCGAGAAGATCGTGCTCGGCCGTCGCCGCTATCTCATCGAGGCGGTGGCGCAGGAGATCGCCGTCGCCCTCTGTGCCCGCTTCCCGCAAATCTTCCGCGCGCGGATCACCGTCAGGAAGCCGAGCGCTCCGGTTCCCGGCGTGCTCGATTATGTGCAGGTGACGGTCGATCATGCCGTCTGAGGCGTTTCGCCGGGCAGCGCTCGGCCTCGGCGGCAATATCGGCGATCCCGTCCATTCCATGGCCGAGGCCCTGCAGGCGCTCGACGGGCGGGAGGATTGCCGCGTTTCCGCCGTCTCGCGGCTCTACCGCACGCCGCCCTGGGGCAAGACCGACCAGGACTGGTTTTTCAATGCCTGCGCGCTCGTGGAGACGACGCTTTCCCCCGAGGCGCTGCTCGACACCTGCCTCGGTATCGAGCGCGACATGAAGCGCGAGCGCAAGGAGCGCTGGGGACCGCGGACCATCGACATCGACGTCCTGACCTATGAGGGGGTGGCGCAGGCCGGCGGCCGGCTGGAATTGCCGCATCCGCGCATGACCGGGCGCGGCTTCGTGCTGATGCCGCTCGCAGACGTCGCGCCCGTGATGGAGGTCGAGGGGCGTACGGTGGCGGATTGGCTCGCCGAGGCGGATGTGACGGGGATCGAGCCGGCGAGCGCCGGCTCGGAGTGGTGGCGGGTTACTTGATCGAGCCGACGGCGATGTCGTCGAGATTGCGGTCGAGCGACAGGCCGATGACCGGAACCATCCGGCTTTCGACCTTCACCGAGATGGTGATGTTCATCTTGTTCTCGCTTTCGAGGCGAGCGATCATCGCGCCGTTGAGCTTCTGGCGGTTGATGCCGACGACGACCTTGTTGCCGACGACCTGGCCGGAGGTGATGTCGAGACCCTTGCCGGCCGCACCGTCGAGGAACTTGCCCTTGTAGGTGCCGCCCGAGCGGGTGATCA
>CBIMFD010000317.1:0-3758 GCA_966243085.1 uncultured Shinella sp. | reverse complement strand
ATCGAGCGGACGGGCGGCAAGGCGGTGATCACCACCGCGAAAGGCACCATCCGCGCCGACAGGGCACTCATCGCCTGCAATGCCTATATCGGCAATCTGGAGCAGAAGACGGCGGCGCATGTCATGCCGATCCGCTCCTTCATCGGCGCGACGGTGCCGCTCGACAAATTCCCTTCGGTCATTCCCGGCAGCGAGGCCATCGCCGACACACGCTTCGTCGTGCGCTACTTCCGCAAGACGCGCGACGGACGGTTGCTCTTCGGCGGGCGCGAGGCGTATTCGGAAAACCTCGACGACATGACGCCGCCCATCCGCCGGCAGATCGAGGAAGTCTATCCGGAACTGAAGGGCATCGAGCTCACCCATGCCTGGGGCGGTTCGGTCGGCATCACCATGCCGCGCAAACCCTATATGCGCGAGGTCATGCCGGGGATCACCTCGATCGGCGGCTATTCCGGCCATGGCGTCATGCTGTCGAACTATTGCGGCAAGCTCTATGCCGAGGACGTGACCGGCGGCAGCGCGGAACTCGATATGATGAAGGCCCTGAAAATCCCCGCCTTCCCCGGCGGGCCTCGGTTCCGCTCGCCGCTTCTGTTCCTCGCCATGACGTGGTACGCGCTACGCGACAAGCTCTGATCGAGTCAGAAACACCGATTTTGTTGCGTTGCACTCTGGCGTTTTTAAATCGATTAGATTATAACACCCGGCAACAGAACGAGATCGAGATATCCGATGAGCAGCCAGATCATTCCCGTTGAGCCCTTCGACTATGTCGTCTTCGGCGGAACCGGCGACCTTGCGGAACGCAAGCTTCTTCCGGCCCTCTACCACCGCCAGCTCGCCGGCCAGTTGACGGATCCGACGCGCATCATCGGCGCCTCGCGCACCGCCTACACGGATGCGGAATACCGAAAGTTCGCCGTCGATGCGCTCAAGGAGCATTTGAAGCCCGCCGAATTCGACGAGGCCGAGGTCAAGACCTTCTGCGACCGGCTGTTCTATGTCGCGGTCGACGCCAAGTCCGAGCAGGGCTGGGACAAACTGAAGGACCTTCTCGACGAGGGCAAGGAGCGCGTGCGTGCCTTCTATCTCGCCGTCGCACCGGCCATATTCGGCGATATCTCGGAAAAGATCCGCGACCACAAGCTGATCACCAAGCAGACCCGCATCGTCGTCGAAAAGCCGATCGGCCGCGACCTCGCCTCGGCCAAAGAGCTGAACAACACCATCGGCAAGGTCTTCCACGAAGAGCAGATCTTCCGCATCGACCACTATCTCGGCAAGGAGACGGTGCAGAACCTGATGGCGCTGCGCTTTGCCAACGCGCTCTACGAGCCGCTGTGGAACTCCGCCCATATCGACCATGTGCAGATCACGGTCGCCGAATCCGTCGGCCTCGAAAGCCGCGCCGGCTACTATGATAAGGCAGGCGCGCTGCGCGACATGGTGCAGAACCACATCCTCCAGCTTCTCTGCCTCGTCGCCATGGAAGTGCCCTCCTCGATGGACGCGGAAGCCGTGCGGGACGAGAAGCTGAAGGTGCTGCGCGCGCTGAAGCCGATCGACCAGTACAATGTCGAGCGCCTGACCGTGCGCGGCCAGTACCGCGCCGGCGCCTCGTCGGGCGGCCCGGTCAAGGGCTATCTCGAAGAGCTCGAAGGCGGCGTTTCCAGCACCGAGACCTTCGTCGCCATCAAGGCCGAGATCGGCAACTGGCGCTGGGCGGGCGTGCCCTTCTACATCCGCACCGGCAAGCGCCTTGCCGCACGCATGTCGGAGATCGTGATCACCTTCAAGCCGATCCCGCATTCCATCTTCGATCCGTCCGCCGGCCGCATCGAGCAGAACCAGCTCATCATCCGCCTGCAGCCGGACGAGGGCGTCAAGCAGTCGCTGATGATCAAGGATCCGGGTCCGGGCGGCATGCGCCTTCGCAACGTCTCGCTCGACATGAGCTTTGCCGAAGCCTTCGAGGCGCGCAATGCCGATGCCTACGAGCGCCTGCTGCTCGACGTCATCCGCAACAACCAGACGCTCTTCATGCGCCGCGACGAGGTCGAGGCCGCCTGGCGCTGGATCGACCCGATCCTCAAGGCCTGGGAGACCACCGGCCAGCAGGCGCAGGGCTATACCGCCGGCACCTGGGGACCGAGCCAGGCCATCGCCCTCATCGAGCGCGACGGCCGGACCTGGCACGAAACGTAAGGAGCGGCGATGAGCGCGAGACTGCACGAATTTGCGGACGGAGCGGCCCTCGCCGAGGGGCTGGCGGATGCGGTTTCCGCAGCGCTTGCCGACGGCATCGCCGCGCGCGGCAGGGCGAGCATCGCCGTTTCCGGCGGCTCGACGCCGAAGGCCTTCTTCAAGGCGCTGTCCAGCCGCGACATCGACTGGAGCAAGGTGACGATCACGCTCGTCGACGAACGCTTCGTGCCGGCCGACAATCCGCGCTCGAACCATCTGCTCGTTGCCGAGAACCTGCTCCGGAACAAGGCGAAGGCCGCCGCCTTCCTGCCGCTCTACCGCGCGGCGGAGAGCGCGGAGGAGGCCGCAAGCATCGCGGCGGCAGATGCGGCCGCGCTCGGCGCTCCCTTCGACGTCGCCATTCTCGGGATGGGAACGGACGGCCATACGGCCTCGTTCTTCCCCGGCGGTAGCCGCCTTGCCGAGGCGATCTCGCCCGGAACGCCGCGCGGCGTGATCACCATGGAGGCGGAAGGCGCGGGCGAAACCCGCCTCACCTTCACCTTCGCCAGCCTTCAGGATGCGCGCCTTCTGGTTCTGCATATCGAAGGCCAGGGCAAGAAGGACGTCCTCGCCGCGGCCAAACAGGACGGGCCGGAGACCGACATGCCGATCCGCGCCATCCTGCGGCGCGCGGCAACGCCGGTCGACATCTACTGGGCGCCCTGAGCCGGCGGCCGGCCCCGCCCGGCGGCCTCTTATCCGGCGCATGACGCCACCACCAGCGGACGGCGCAGCTTTCCCGCGCGCCAGTCCGTGCGAAAATGCAACCGAGACCATCAGGATCGCTCCCATGTCCGCCGACAAACGCATCGAAGCCATCACCGCCCGCATCGCCGAACGCTCCAAACCGCTGCGCGAGCCCTATCTCGACCGCGTACGCGCCGCCGCCGCCAAGGGCGTGCACCGCTCGGTGCTTTCCTGCGGCAACCTCGCGCACGGCTTTGCCGTCTGTTCCCCCGCCGAGAAGGATGCGCTCGCCGGCGACCGCGTCCCCAACCTCGGCATCATCACCGCCTATAACGACATGCTCTCGGCCCACCAGCCGTTCGAGACCTATCCTGCGCTCATCCGCGAGGCCGCGCGGGAAGCGGGCGGCGTGGCGCAGGTCGCCGGCGGCGTGCCGGCCATGTGCGACGGCGTCACCCAGGGCCAGCCGGGCATGGAACTGTCGCTCTTCTCGCGCGATATCATCGCCATGGCGGCGGGCGTCGGCCTGTCGCACAACATGTTCGATTCGGTCGTCTATCTCGGCGTCTGCGACAAGATCGTGCCGGGCCTTACCATCGCGGCGCTGACCTTCGGGCACCTGCCCGCCGTCTTCGTTCCCGCCGGCCCCATGACCTCGGGCCTGCCGAACGACGAGAAGGCCCGCGTGCGCCAGCTCTATGCCGAAGGCAAGGTCGGCCGTGCCGAACTGCTGGAGGCCGAATCCAAATCCTATCACGGTCCCGGAACCTGCACCTTCTACGGCACCGCCAATTCCAACCAGATGCTGATGGAGATCATGG
>CBIMFD010000316.1:0-3767 GCA_966243085.1 uncultured Shinella sp. | reverse complement strand
CGGTCCACCCAGTAGTGGCCGCGCATGAGCTGCGGATCGTCCATATAGGCGTGGTAGAGGTCCGTCAGGATCGAGGCGGCGTTGGCGCGCACGCGCATGACCTCCGGGTGCCGGTAGATGCGCGAGAAGAGCATCTTCTTGATCTGCCGGTCCGTCACGGCCATCTCCTCGGAGAAGGTGGCAAGGCACCGGCGCGCCTTGCGCACGTCGTCGGCGCTCTCCGGCCGCTCCTCGCGGATCGCCTGCTGGGCATAGCCGATCACGTCCTCCACCATGGCGGTGATCTGGCGGCGCATGATCTCGTGCGTGAAGCGCGGCTCTTCGAGGCCCGGATAGCGGTCGTGCACCTGCCGCATCAGCCCGGCGAGGAAGGGAACCTCCTCCAGCATCGCGAAATCGAGATAGCCCGAGCGCAGGCCGTCGTCGATGTCATGGGTGTTGTAGGCGATATCGTCAGCAATCGCCGCCACCTGCGCCTCCAGGCTCGCGAAGCTCGACAGCTCCAGGTCGTGCACGGCGCAATAGTCGAGGATCGGCCGCGGCACCTCGCCGTGCGTGCCCTCGCCCGTCGGGCCGATCAGCGGACCGTTGTGCTTGACGAGGCCTTCGAGGCTCTCCCAGGTGAGGTTCAGCCCGTCGAACTCGGCATAGCGCCGCTCCAGCTTGGTGACGATGCGCAGCGACTGGGCATTGTGGTCGAAGCCGCCGAAGGGCTCCAGCACCTCGTGCAGCGCATCCTCGCCGGTATGGCCGAAGGGCGTATGGCCGAAATCGTGCACCAGCGCCACGCCCTCGGCGAGGTCCTCGTCGAGCTTCAGGGCGCGGGCGAGCGCGCGGGCGATCTGCGCCACCTCGATCGTGTGGGTGAGGCGGGTGCGGTAATGGTCGCCGTCGGCGGCGATGAAGACCTGCGTCTTGTGCTTGAGGCGCCGGAAGGCGGTCGTGTGGACGATCCGGTCGCGGTCGCGCTGGAAATCCGAGCGCGTCGGGCTCTCCGGCTCGGGGAAGAGCCGCCCGCGGGTCGCCCAGGGGTCGGAGGCGTAAAGGGCGCGCTGCCCGGCGCCGAAACCCAGCGCATGTCTGTCGAATGTCATTCGTCACCTGCATTCACGGGCCCCCGTATTGACGCGGCCGCGATGCCTTCATACCTATAGTGTGCATAGCGGCAAGGCCGGCCGCAAGCCGCACCTGAAAAACAAGTCTTCTCAAGGATTTGTTTCGGATAGCGCGCCAAGGCCGGCCACCCGGAACGCCGTTTTCCGGCCGCACGAGACAAAGCGATTCTCTCCGGATCTTGACCCCGGCAGGAGGCAGACATGACCGACAAGTCCGTAACCATCTCCGACGCCGCCGCACGGCGCATCGCGTCAATTCTCGGCGCCGCGCCGGAAAAACAGGCGCTGCGCGTCTCCGTCGAGGGCGGCGGCTGCTCCGGCTTTTCCTACAAGTTCGACCTCGTCGAGGACCAGCAGGACGACGACCTTGTGCTCGAGAAGGACAGGGCCCGCGTGCTGATCGACCAGCTTTCCCTCGTCTACATGGACGGATCGGAAATCGACTTCGTCGATAACCTGCTCGGCCAGTCCTTCCAGATCAACAATCCGAATGCCGTGGCAAGCTGCGGCTGCGGCACCAGCTTCTCGATCTGACCATCCCCAACCGAACGGAACCCGCATGCCGATCAAGATTGCCACCTGGAACATCAACGGCGTGCGGGCGCGCATCGACAATCTCCTCGCCTGGCTGAAGGAGTCCAACCCGGACATCGTGGCCCTGCAGGAAATCAAGACGGTCGACGAGGGTTTTCCGCGTGGCGAGATCGAGGCGCTCGGCTATCACGTCGAAACGCATGGCCAGAAGGGTTTCAACGGCGTCGCGCTCCTTTCCAGGATCCGCCCCGACGAGGTGAACCGCGGCCTGCCGGGCGGTGACGGCGACGAGCAGGCCCGCTTCATCGAGGGTGTCTATTCCGTCGAAGGCGGCGCGATCCGTGTCTGCTCGCTCTATCTGCCGAACGGCAATCCGGCGGACGATCCCGTCAAATACCCCTACAAGCTCGCCTGGATGGAGCGGCTTTCCGCCTTCGCCGAAAGCCGCCTCGCGCTTGAGGAGCCGCTGATCCTTGCCGGCGACTACAACGTCATTCCCGAGCCACACGACTGCTGGGATCCGAAGGTGTGGGAGCGGGACGCCCTCTTCCTGCCGGCGACCCGGCAGGCCTTTCGCCGTATCGAGAACCTCGGCTTCACCGATGCGGTGCGCGCCACCAGCGATGCGGTGCCGCTCTATACGTTCTGGGATTACCAGGGGGGCAGTTGGCCGAAGAATTTCGGTATCCGCATCGACCATCTGATGCTGTCGGCGGAAGCCGCCGACCGCCTGATCTCGACGGCGGTGGAGAAGCACGTCCGCAACTGGGAAAAGCCGTCCGACCATGTGCCGGTGGCGGCGGTGCTGGATTACGCGGCACGGTAGCAGGGATTGCCCTCACCTGCCTGCCGGCATCCTCTTCCCGCAAGCGGGGCGAGAAGCGATGGGCTCACCGCCTTTCTGCTTCTCCCCGCTTGCGGAAAGAAGGTTCCGGCAGGGGGATGAGGGGCAGTTTTTCAACGTGGCATCAGGCCGCCGGCATCACTCGCCCGAATTGAAGCTGATATTGTGCGCGAGTTCGACGCCCTTGCGGCGGTCTTCCTCGCTGGCGACGGAGAAGGCCTCCTC
Source organism: uncultured Shinella sp. (assembly GCA_966243085.1). Classification (GTDB taxonomy): domain Bacteria; phylum Pseudomonadota; class Alphaproteobacteria; order Rhizobiales; family Rhizobiaceae; genus Shinella. The sequence continues at coordinate 1,049 of CBIMFD010000316.1, read as the reverse complement.
CTGCGTCGATTGCAGCCAGCCACAATCCTTCGGCTGGCAATGATCGAGCGCGGCGGTCATGAAGGCAAGGCCGCGAACCGCTTCGCCTTCCTGAAAGAGGATGTTGCCGAAAAGGCCCATGGCACCGGCATGGCCCTTGCTGCGGGCGCGGTTCAGCCATTTCTTGGCCTGATGCACCGAGGCCGAGCCGCCCTCGCCCATGAGCATCATGCGGCCGAGCTGGAATTGCGCCTCGGGTATGCCGAAGGCGGAGGCCGCCTGGAAATAGAGCTGGCGCGCCTGTGTGAGATCGATCTTGACGGGGCTGTTGGGAATGCCGCGACGGTAGTAGCTGGCGAGCGCGATCAGGGCATTGGCGAAATAGCCGGTATCTTCCGAGCCCGGCTCGACGCCGGCCTGAGCGATCTCGCTGTACATCTTGAAGGCTTCGAGATCGTTCTCCGGCACGCCGTCGCCGTCGGCATACATGTTGGCAAGGGCCCAGCGGGAGCCCGTATGGCCCTTTTCGGCGGCGTAGCGATAGGCCTCCACGGCATCGCTTTTGCGCCCTTCCTTGTAGGAAAAGAAGCCGAACTTGAAGAGATCGAAGGGTCCGCTCTCCTTGCTTACGCCTGCCTGGGGATCGAATGCGAGGGCCTCGGACGCCGCCCCGCAGGACAGGGAAAGGCATAGGCCCATTACCAGTACTTTCATCGGCAACAACTCGGACTTGGGCATCACTTCTTCAGTTCCGCGCCTGGCGTTCTTCGCTGCGCCGAACCGGAAACGCACGGGGTTCGTGCGGACTTCCGGCAGTTCCGGCGGCAATGACATCGGCTGGCTCATCGTTTCTCTGGCGCGGCTCCACGCGTCTACATGCCCTCATCGCTGCGCTCCGTTTGTGGCGGGAAATGGACATTTGGACGCTTCCCGGCTGGTGTAGCAAACTCTGCAAAAAAATGTGTTGCGATTCCGTCACATTTTTTCAGACATCGCTGTGACTTCCTCAATGGCAGCCCAATACAGCAAGAAAACGTTAACCAAACAAAAGGGCCCGACGATGACGCCGG
>CBIMFD010000315.1:0-3773 GCA_966243085.1 uncultured Shinella sp. | reverse complement strand
AGCCGCTCCGGCAGGTTGGCGCCGAAGGTCGCGACGAGCGCGCTGAAGAAGGTGAGGATGAGGAGCCACAGCATCATCGAGCCCTCGTGGTTCCCCCACACGCCCGAGATCTTGTAGATCAGCGGCTTCAGCGAGTGCGAGTTCTCCCAGACATTGGCCACCGAGAAGTCGGAGACGACATAGGCGAAGGTCAGCACGCAGAAGGAGAAGAGCACGAGGAAGAAGCCGGCGAGCGCCGCGGCGGGCGCCACGGCCATCAGCGAACGGTCGCCGCGCGCCGTGCCGATCACCGGCAGAACGAACTGGATGATCACCGTCGCCAGTGCCAGAACGAGGGCATAATGTCCGAGCTCGATGATCATTTGATCGTTTCCTTGCCGGAAAGTTCGACACCCTGCGCCTTCAGGCGGTCTGCCACGTCCTTGGGCATATAGGTCTCGTCATGCTTGGCGAGTACCGTGTCGGCGACGAAAAGCCCGTCGGCGCCGAAGGCGCCCTCGGCCACCACGCCCTGCCCCTCGCGGAAAAGGTCCGGCAGGATGCCCGTATAGGTCACCGGCACCGTGGCGAGCGTGTCGGTCACCGTGAAGGTGACGGTCGAGCCCTCGCCGCGCTTGACCGTGCCGTTCTCCACGAGGCCGCCGAGACGGATGCGCGTTCCGGGCGCGACATCGGCCTTGGCGAGATCGCCCGGCACGTAGAAATAGGCGATCGACTGGCTGAAGGCGAACATGACGAGCAGCACCGCCGCCACGAGGAACGCGACCCCGCCGCCTATTACCGCCAGACGTTTCTGCTTGCGTGTCATTGTCCGCTACCCTCGGCCGAAATCGACAGGCCCCGGGCGAGCGCCAGAAGCTGTTTTCCGTTTTCGCTGTCCGCCGGGAAGGTTTTCAGCGCTGTCCTTAGCGCCGCTTCCGCCTTCGGTTTTTGATTTAACACAACATAGGAACGGATGACGCGCATCCATCCCTCGAAATTGTCGGGATTTTCCTCGAGCGTCGCCGCAAGCCCCTCGACCATGCCGGCGATCATCTGCTGGCGGTCGCCGGCCGACATGTCCTCGGCCGCCGCCACGTCCTCGGCGGTCGGGTTGCCGGGCGCGCCGTCCGTCTGCGTGCCGGCCTTTCCGTCGAGCGCCGCGATATGGGTCTCGACGAGCGGCAGCCAGGCGGCGTCCTTCGGCGAATCCTTCACCAGCGCCTCGAAGGCGGCGCGCGCCTGCGGGCGCTTGCCCTCCTGTTCCAGCGCCAGCGCGAGATAGTAGCGGGCGCGTGGATTGTCCGGCTTCAGCTTCAGCGATTCTTCGAGCCGGGCGCGCGCATCCGCCGTCACGATGCCGTTCGACAGCGCGATCAGCGCCTCCGCATAGCCGTCGAGCCGGCCGGTGGTCGGGCCGAGAAGGCGGATCGCCTGCCGGAAGGCGTTTGCCGAATCCTCCATCCGTCCGCTGCGATAGTAGATCGGCGCCAGAAGGTCCCAGCCCTCCCCGTCGTCCGGATTGGCCGCCAGGTGGTTCTCGGCCTTCGCCACGAGGATGCTGATATCCGTGCCGGGATGGGCAAGGCGCGCGGCGAGCGGCTGGGCCGGAAGGCCCGGCTGGCCGGTCGCGAGATAGAGACAGAGGCCGATGGCCGGCAGCGCGACGATGATGAAGGCCTGCGCCAGCCGGTTGCGCCGCGCCGGCGCGGTGCGGCCGCTCTTCTCCGCCTTCGTGGCCGCGATCAGCCGGCGCGCGACTTCCGCGCGGGCAAGCTCGGCTTCGCCGGCGCCGATGAGCCCCGTCGCCTCGTCGCGCTTCAGTTCCTCGAGCTGGTCGCGGTAGACCTCGACGTCATGGCCGCTGTCGTCCGCCGCCGCCCCGTGGCGCCGCAGAAGAGGAAGAAGCAGGATGGCGGCGACGGCCGCCGTCAGGAAGGCGACGAGAATCCAGAACAGCATGACCGTTCAAATACTGGAACCGCAGGGCGTTTCCAATTCCCATGGGGACGATGACGCAAAATTGAGGCGTTTCGCCGCAAGGACCGGTGCCGTCAGGACAAGGGCGTCCAGGCGCCGGCCGCATTGCGGCAGGCCGCGCCGCGCGTCGTCGTCTCGCGGCCGGACACGGTCAGCGTATGGCTGTACTGGCGGCAGTTCTGCGAACCGACCTGGTAGGGCGCTGCCGCCACCACCGAGCCGCTGACGCCGCTTCCCTGCCAGGTGACGGGCTGGCCGCCGGGGGCCGCCTCCAGCGCGCGGTACTCCGCTTCCAGCGCCCGCTGCGTGTCTGCCTTGGAAAGCTGCGCAGCCGTATTGCGGCCGACGAGACCGCCGTGCAAAGCCGTGATATAGACCGCCGGGCCTTCCGGTTTCCTGGAAAAAAGGCCGCCGCCGCCCACCGGGCCGCTGCCCGACGTCGTTGCGCATCCCGAAACCGAAACTGCCAGAAGGAGGGGGAAAAAGGCGCCGCGCAAACCCGTCTTCATCCGCTGGGACCGTCTCTCTCATGCCGGGGCGGACAGGCCGCGCCGTGGTTCCGTCATCCCGCGGTCCTCATTCCCGCGGGCCCTACCCTTTTTGCATTGTCCGCCGCCTCAGGCAACATCCTTTATGACGGCAGGCAGGACAAGCCGCGCCATCAGCCCGCCGCCCGGCCCCCGAGAAAGCCCGAATATTCCCTGGTATTCGGACGCGATCTCGCTGACGATGGAAAGACCGAGCCCCGTGCCCGGCTTGCTCTCGTCGAGCCGCTTGCCCCGTTTCATCGCCTCGCCGATCTCGTCCGGCTCGAGGCCGGGGCCGTCGTCCTCCACCTCGATCACGATCCAGCCCTTGCGCGCGTCGTCGCTGCCGCGCGTATCGGCGGGCGCCGCGAAGGCGCGGGTCGTGACGGTCGTGCGGGCATGGCGGGCGGCGTTCTCGAGGAGATTGCCGACGGTCTCCTCGATGTCCTGCTGCTCCATCGCCAGCACCAGCCCCGGCGGGTCGACGCTCAGCGGAAACTGCTTGTCGGCGTTCAGCCGCCGCATCACGCGCACCAGCCGCTCCAGCACCGGCTGCGTCTCGGTGCGGGCGAGCACGGATTCGCGCTGGGCGGCGATGCGCGCGCGGTTGAGATAGGATTGCACCTGGCTCTGCATCGCCTCGGCCTGCGTCTTCACGAGGTCGCCTTGCGGGACGGATATGAGGCGCGATTCGTTGAGCAGCACGGCGATCGGCGTCTTCAGCGAGTGAGCCAGGTTGCCGACCTGCATGCGCGCACGCTCGACAATGCGGCGGTTGCTGTCGATCAACGCATTCACTTCGCTCGCCAAGGGCAGGATTTCCCTCGGAAAATCGCCGTCGAGCCGTTCGCTTTCTCCCGCCCGGATCTTCTCCAGCGCCTTGCGCGCCCTGTCGAGCGGCTTGAGACCGATGAGGATCGCGGCCGCGTTGAGCAGCAGGCTGCCGAAGCCGAAGCCGGCCAGCGCGAGATAAAGACTGCCGGAAAAATCGTTGATGTCCTCTTCGAGGACGTCGCGGTTGCCGACGACGCGGAAGCGCGCCGTGCGGCCCTCGTCGTCGAGCACCACTTCCGTCTCGCCCACCTCCACCTCGTTGCCGAAGGAATCGACGGTCGTGTAGAAGCGCTCGTAGCGCGTGTCGAAAGGAATGCTGTCGGTGTCGGGAATGGGAATGCTGCCGCTGCCGAGCGAGGAGGATGTCAGCGCCTCGCCCTCAAGCGCCCCGCCGATCGGCTCGACGATCCAGTACCAGCCCGATTGCGGCTGGAAGAAGCGCAGGTCCCCGAG
>CBIMFD010000314.1:0-3778 GCA_966243085.1 uncultured Shinella sp. | reverse complement strand
GCCATTGTAATTTCCGCATGGTCGATTAGAAGTGCATTTCAATCGATTAACAAACCCCGAACCAGGACGATATCCATGACTGCAATCATCGACATCATCGGCCGCGAGATTCTCGACAGCCGCGGCAACCCCACCGTCGAAGTGGACGTGCACCTCGAGGATGGCAGCTTCGGCCGCGCGGCCGTTCCGTCCGGCGCCTCGACCGGCGCGCATGAAGCGGTCGAACTGCGCGACGGCGGCAAGCGCTACCTCGGCAAGGGTGTGGAAAACGCCGTCGCCGCCGTCAACGGCGAGATCTTCGAAGCCATCGGCGGCCTCGACGCCGAAGACCAGATCCAGGTCGACCAGACGATGATCGAGCTCGACGGCACGCCGAACAAGGCGCGCCTCGGCGCCAACGCCATCCTGGGCGTGTCGCTCGCCGTCGCCAAGGCGGCCGCGGAAGCTGCCAACCTGCCGCTCTACCGCTATGTCGGCGGCCCGAACGCCCGCGCCCTGCCGGTGCCGATGATGAACATCATCAACGGCGGCGCCCATGCCGATAACCCGATCGACTTCCAGGAATTCATGATCGTGCCGGTCGGCGCCGAGACGGTGCGCGATGCCGTTCGCATGGGTTCCGAAGTCTTCCACACGCTGAAGAAGCAGCTCGCTGCCGACGGCCACAACACGAATGTCGGCGACGAAGGCGGCTTTGCGCCGGGCCTCGCTTCCGCTCCCGCCGCGCTCGACTTCATCATGAAGTCCATCGAGAAGGCGGGCTACCGTCCGGGCGAGGACATGCATATCGCCCTCGACTGCGCTTCGACCGAGTTCTTCAAGGACGGCAAGTACGTTCTTGAAGGCGAAGGCCGCACGCTGGAGCCGGGCGCCATGGCCGAATACCTCGCCGAGCTTGCCGCCAAGTACCCGATCTTCTCGATCGAGGACGGCATGGCGGAAGACGACTGGGACGGCTGGAAGCTGCTCACCGACAAGATCGGCAAGAAGGTCCAGCTTGTCGGCGACGACCTGTTCGTGACGAACTCGGCGCGTCTTCGCGACGGCATCAAGATGGGCGTCGCGAACTCGATCCTCGTCAAGGTCAACCAGATCGGCTCGCTCTCCGAGACGCTCGACGCCGTCGAGACCGCGCACAAGGCGGCCTACACCGCCGTCATGTCGCACCGCTCGGGCGAGACGGAAGACTCCACCATCGCGGACCTCGCCGTCGCCACCAACTGCGGCCAGATCAAGACCGGCTCGCTCGCCCGCTCCGACCGCACCGCCAAGTACAACCAGCTCATCCGCATCGAGGAACAGCTCGGCGCACAGGCCCGCTACGCCGGACGCTCGATCCTGCGCGGCTGAGCCGAGAAACAGTTTTTCCGAAACGGCGAAACCCGCATCGCAAGGTGCGGGTTTCGTGTTTGAGGGAGAGGCGCTTCGGGATGCCTTTTCAGCAGATGCCCTGCGGCCTCGTCCGCTGCCCACGCTGCCGCCGTCTTTTTCTCCGCCCGCCCATCATGGTCAATGATCGGTTAACCCCTTGGCGCTAGTGTGAAATCCGTACTGCGTATCGGGGCACTTGCATGTGGACCAAGCATCATAAGAATCGGAAATTCGGCCGGCTGACCCTTCCGGCAATTACGGTCGCATTCCTTTCCTACTTCGGTTATCATTCCATCCACGGCGAATATGGCCTGCGCGGATTGGAGGAGTTCGAGCGGCAGAGAGTGGAGCGCCAGACGCGGCTGGACGTGCTCGTGCATCAGCGCCAGACCCTGGAAAGGGAGGTTGCCCTTCTCAGCGACGGCTCGCTGGAGCGTGACATGCTCGACGAAAAGGCGCGCTTCTATCTCAATATGTCCAGGCCCGACGAAATCGTGATTTTCCATTGATTGGCGATTAACCTAAATCTGGTTAATCGTAATTAATATTTAAAAATCAAAGGTTTGCGAAGAATACAAGCCATGCATTTATAGCATTGCTGTGGCTGGAATTCTCCCCTATGGTTTCCTCAAAAGGCAAACCTAGGGAGGTACGAATGGCTCCGCGTAAAACCGCGTCCACGTCCAGCCGCAAAACGGCGGCAAAGCCTGCAAAGAAAGACTTCAACGGCGGCATCATCGCCGATTTCTCCAAGGAAGACGACCTGAAGGCCTATCGCGAGATGCTGCTCATCCGGCGTTTCGAGGAGAAGGCCGGCCAGCTCTACGGCATGGGCTTCATCGGCGGCTTCTGTCACCTCTATATCGGCCAGGAAGCGGTCGTCGTCGGCATGCAGCTTGCGCTGAAGGAAGGCGACCAAGTCATCACCGGCTATCGTGACCACGGTCATATGCTCGCCTGCGGCATGAGCCCGCGCGGGGTAATGGCGGAGCTGACCGGACGCCGCGGCGGCCTTTCCAAGGGCAAGGGCGGCTCCATGCACATGTTCTCCAAGGAGAAGAACTTCTACGGCGGCCACGGCATCGTCGGCGCGCAGGTCTCGCTCGGCACGGGCCTCGCTTTCGCCAACCGCTACCGCGGTAACGACAATGTCTCGCTCGCCTATTTCGGCGACGGCGCGGCCAACCAGGGCCAGGTCTACGAAAGCTTCAACATGGCCGCGCTCTGGAAGCTGCCGGTCGTCTACATCATCGAGAACAACCGCTACGCCATGGGCACGGCCGTTTCGCGCGCCTCCGCCCAGACGGACTTCTCGCAGCGCGGTGCCTCCTTCGGCATTCCGGGCTACCAGGTCGACGGCATGGACGTTCGCGCGGTGAAGGCCGCCGCGGACGAGGCCGTCGAGCATTGCCGCTCGGGCAAGGGGCCGATCATCCTCGAAATGCTCACCTACCGCTACCGCGGCCACTCCATGTCGGATCCGGCGAAGTACCGCTCGAAAGACGAAGTGCAGAAGATGCGCTCCGAGCACGACCCGATCGAGCAGGTCCGCGCGCGTCTCCTGGAAAGGAAGTGGGCGAACGAGGACGACCTCAAGCAGATCGACAAGGAAGTTCGTGACATCGTCGCCGACAGCGCCGATTTCGCGCAGTCCGATCCGGAGCCGGATGTATCCGAGCTCTACACCGACATCCTGCTGTAATCCGGGGAGGGACCCAATGCCAATCGAAATCCTCATGCCCGCCCTGTCTCCGACCATGGAAGAGGGCACGCTTTCCAAATGGGTTAAGAACGAGGGCGACGCCGTCAAGTCCGGCGACGTGATCGCCGAAATCGAAACCGACAAGGCGACGATGGAAGTCGAAGCCGTCGATGAAGGCGTGATCGGCAAGATCCTGATCCCCGCCGGCAGCGAGGGCGTCAAGGTCAACACGCCGATCGCCGTGCTGCTGCAGGACAGCGAGAGCGCCGACGCGATGGCAGCGCCCAAGGCCGCTGAAAAGCCCGCCGAGGCGCCCAAAGTGGAAGAGGCCGAAAAGCCGACCCAGCAGGGTTCCGCCGCCGCCCCCGTGCCGGCCGCGCCCAAGGTGGAAGCCGCCGCCGATCCGGATATCCCGGCCGGCACCGAAATGGTGACGACGACGGTGCGGGAAGCGCTGCGCGATGCCATGGCGGAAGAAATGCGCCGCGACGAGAGCGTCTTCGTCATGGGTGAAGAAGTCGCCGAATACCAGGGCGCCTACAAGATCACGCAGGGCCTCTTGCAGGAATTCGGTGCCCGCCGCGTCGTCGACACGCCGATCACCGAGCACGGCTTTGCCGGCGTCGGCGTCGGTGCGGCCATGACGGGCCTCAAGCCCATCGTCGAGTTCATGACCTTCAACTTCGCCATGCAGGCGATCGACCA
>CBIMFD010000313.1:0-3778 GCA_966243085.1 uncultured Shinella sp. | reverse complement strand
GCGCAGGGCGGCTATGCGGTCGATCACGTTTCCCTCGGCGTGCGCAAGGGCGAGATCCTCGGCATCTACGGCCTGATGGGCGCGGGGCGCTCGGAGCTTTTCGAATGCATCATGGGCCGGCACGAGCATTCGACCGGCAAGGTCTTCGTGGACGGCGAGCAGTTGAAGAGCCGCGACACCACGAAGCGCATCCGCGAGGGGCTGGCGCTGATCCCGGAGGACCGCCAGCGCGAAGGCCTCGTGCAGTCCATGTCGATTGCCGACAATCTTTCCATGGCAAGCCTCGGCCAGTTCCTGAAAGCCGGCTTCCATATCGACCTGAAGCGCGAGAAGCAGGCGATCCTCGATACGATCCGCAATCTCGCGATCAAGGCGAAGAACCCGGAGCTGGACGTCACCTCCATGTCGGGCGGCAACCAGCAGAAGGTCGTCATCGGCAAGGCGCTGATGACGGGGCCGAAGGTGCTCCTGATGGACGAGCCGAGCCGCGGCATCGACGTCGGCGCGAAAGCGGACGTCTTCCGCACCATGCGGCAACTGGCGGGCGAGGGGCTCGCCATCCTCTTCTCCACCTCCGACCTCGATGAGGTCATGGCGCTTTCCGACCGCATAGCCGTGATGAGCAACGGGAAGCTGGTGACGGTGGTGGACCGCAAAGACGCCACCGAGGAGATGATCGTCTCGGCCTCCGCGGAGGGACATAAAACCAAAAGGATGCATGCGTGATGACGACAGCAACGCAAACTGCCGCCGGCAACAGCCTGTCCACCGGGGCGGCCCTGCTCACGCTCATGAAGCTGAGGACCTTCATCGCGCTCTTCGCGGTGATCATCTTCTTCTCGATCTTCGCGCCGAACTTCCTGTCGACCGCGAACATGATCCTGATGTCGAAGCACGCGACGCAGAACGCCTTCCTCGCCATCGGCATGACCTTCGTCATCATCACCGGCGGCATCGACCTTTCGGTCGGCTCCATCGTCGGCCTTTGCGGCATGATCGCCGGCGGCCTCATCATGTACGGCGTCGCCCTGCCGTTCGGCTACACGGTCTATTTCAACGTTTTCGAGGTGGCGGTCATCGTCATGGCGGCGGGCATCGTCATCGGCGCGGTCAACGGCCTCCTCATCACCCGGCTCAACGTCGCGCCCTTCATCGCCACCCTCGGCACGCTCTATGTGGCGCGCGGCATGGCGCTGCTCTATTCCGACGGCCAGACCCTGCCGCACCTTACGGGGCGCGAAGACCTCGGCAACCAGGGCTTTTCCTATCTCGGCTCCGGCACGATCCTCGGGCTTCCCGTCTCGGTGTGGATCCTCATCGTCGTCGCGCTGGGCGCGGCCTATTTCGCCCGCTTCGTCCCGCTCGGCCGGCACATCTTCGCCGTCGGCGGCAATGAGCGTGCGTCCCGCATGTCCGGCATCCGCGTCAACCGCGTGAAGATGTTCGTCTACATGTTCTCCGGCTTCTGCGCGGCCATCGTCGGCCTCGTCATCTCCTCCGAGCTGATGGCCTCGCATCCGGCGACCGGCACGAACCTAGAGCTCAACGCCATTGCGGCGGCCGTTCTCGGTGGTACATCCATGTCGGGCGGGCGCGGCACGATCGGCGGCACGATCATCGGCGCCTTCGTGATCGGGATTCTTTCCGACGGTTTGGTGATGATGGGCGTCAGCTCCTTCTGGCAGATGGTGATCAAGGGTCTCGTGATCATCGTGGCGGTCGTGGTCGACCAGGCGCAGCGCCGCCTCCAGCAGCGCGTGACCCTGATGCAGATGGCAAAGGCTGGCTGAGATGGCGAGGTTCAGGGGCGCGCTGATCGGCTGCGGTTTCTTCGCCGTCAACCAGATGCACGGCTGGCAGGACCTTGCCGGCGTGGAGATCGTCGCGATCTGCGACCGCGATGCGGAGCGGCTTGCCATCGTCGGCGACCAGTTCTCCGTCGCGCGGCGCTATTCGTCGGCCGAGGAAATGTTCGCCGACGGCGGCTTCGATTTCGTCGACATCGCGACGACCGTGGGCAGTCACCGGGCATTGGTGGAGCTTGCCGCGAAGCACAGGGTTCCGGCAATCTGCCAGAAGCCCTTCGCCCCGACGCTGGCCGATGCCAAGGCCATGGTCGCCGCGGCCGAGGCGGCAGGCATTCCGCTGATGATCCACGAGAATTTCCGCTGGCAGACGCCGATCCTCGCGGTGAAGCAAGTGCTGGACAGCGGCGCCATCGGCACGCCCTTCTGGGGCCGCGTCTCCTTCCGCTCCGGCTTCGACGTCTTCTCCGGTCAGCCCTATCTCGCCAAGGGCAGGCGCTTCATCATCGAGGACCTCGGCATCCATTCGCTGGATATCGCCCGCTTCCTCTTTGGCGATGCCACAAGCATGACCGCGCGCACGCGCCGCATCAACCCGGATATCGCCGGCGAGGACGTGGCGACCATGCTGCTCGACCACGAGGGCGGCATCACCTCCATCGTCGATGTCAGCTATGCGACGAAGCTGCCGGAGGAACCCTTCCCGGAAACTTTTGTCGAGATCGACGGCGACAAGGGCACGCTGCGCCTCGGCAAGGATTACAGGCTCACCGTCCACGGCCCCGGCGGCACGGCGCAGAGCGTCGTCGCGCCGGCCCTCCTGCCGTGGGCCTCGCGGCCCTGGCACAATATCCAGGAAAGCGTGGCGCTCATCCAGAAGCACTGGATCGAGCGTCTGGCGGCGGGCCGCGAGCCGGACACGTCCGGCCGTGACAACCTCAAGACCTTCGCCCTCGTCGAGGCGGCGTATCTCAGCGCCGAGCGCGGCGAGACCGTCGCCCTTGCGGACCTCCTGGCATGAGCGCGGACCTCGTCAGGCTCTACGGGACGAGCGAGCGCGAGCCGGAAAGCCGCATTCTCGCTGCCGGCGACCTGAGCGTGGCCTTGCAGGACGGCAACCTCCGCACCCTGCGGTTTCGCGGCCACGAGGTGCTGCGCGCCGTCGCCTTCCTCGTGCGGGACAAGGATTGGGGCACCTGCGCGGCCACGATCACGGGCCTTTCCGTGGAGGAGACAGGCGATGGCTTCTCCGTCGCCTACAAGGCCCGCTTCACCGCGCCCTCCGGCGCCAATCTCGATTGCACTGTGGCGATCTCCGGCACGGCCAAGGCCGTGACCTTCACAGCCGATTGCGTCAGCGACGCCGATTTCGAGACGGCCCGCGCGGGCTTTGCCGTGCTGCACCCCATCGTCGGCGTGGCGGGCGAGCCCGTCGAGGTCCGGCACGGCGACGGCAGCGTCGAGCGGTCGCGCTGGCCGGATCAAATCGAGCCGTGGCAGCCGTTCAAGGACATTTCCGCCATCACGCACAACGTCGCGCCCGGCATTTCGGCGATGACGGAATTCGGCGGCGACATCTTCGAGATGGAAGACCAGCGCAACTGGACGGACGGGTCCTACAAGACCTATGTGCGCCCGCTCGCGCTGCCCTGGCCCTACCGCGTGGCGAAGGGCGAGCCCTTCCGCCAGTCCGTCACGGTCACGGTTGAGGCAGCGGCCGATGCCGCACCCGCTGCCGGCGCGTCCGGCGCCGTCACGATGCAGCTTCTGCCGACGAACCGGCGCTTTCCCGAGATCGGCGTCGGCCTCAGGCCGGAATGCCTTGCGCAGGAATTGTCCGCGCTCGACATGCTGAAAACCATTGGCGCCCGGCATCTGATCGCCCATTTCGATCCCGATGCGGGCCATGGCTTTTCAGCCTTGCAGGGCTATGCGCAGGTTGCGGAAAGATCCGGCCTCAGGGTGACGCTGGA
>CBIMFD010000312.1:0-3801 GCA_966243085.1 uncultured Shinella sp. | reverse complement strand
ATGCCGGCGCGAAGGATGCGGTGCGCCACCTCGTTTCTCTCGGCCACCGCCGCATCGCCTTCCTCGGCGGAATAGCCAACACCACGGTCTTCGGCGAACGCGTTGCCGGCTGGCGCGATGCGCTGACCGAGGCCCGGCTGGACGCGCCGGAGGCGCTCGTCATCGGCACCACGGCCTCGCGCGCCGGCGGGGTCGCCGCAATCGAGCGCGCGCTTCTCGTTCCCGACCGGCCGACCGCCGCGCTCTCATTCAACGACGCGGCCGCCTTCGGCGTCTGCGACGGGCTGCGCGCCGCCGGCATGGAGCCGGGCCGCGATTTCGGCGTGGTCGGCTTCGACGACGTGATCGAGGCCGAGACCGCCGTGCCGGCGCTGACGACGGTGTCCGTCGATCCGCAGGGCATGGGCCGGCGGGCGGCGCAACTACTCCTGAAACAGATCAATGCGGGCCGGGTGGAGCCCGAGGCCATCGTCGGCTCCGTGCGCCTCGTCGTGCGCCAGAGCTGCGGCACCGGCCTGAAGACGGGGAGGAAATCGGCATGACGCGATGGGGTTTGATCGGGGCGAGCACCATCGCCCATGAATGGGTGATCGACGCGATCCGCGCCGTCGGCGGCGAGATCGCCTCGGTGATGAGCACCAGCGCCGAACGCGGCCGCAAATATGCGGACGATCACGCGATCCCCAAGGCGGTCACGACGCTCGACGCCCTCGTGAACGATCCGGAAGTGGACGCCGTCTACATCTCCACGACGAACGAGCTGCACCGCGACCAGGTTTTCGCTGCCGCGAAGGCCGGCAAGCACATCCTCTGCGAAAAGCCGCTCGCAACCTCCCTCGACGACGCCCGCGCCATGGTGAAGGCGGCGAAGGAGGCCGGCGTCGTTCTGGCGACGAACCATCACCTTCGCGGCGCGGCGACGCACCGGGCGATGCGGGACGCCATCGCGGCTGGCAGGATCGGCCGGCCGCTCGCCGCGCGCGTCTGCCATGCCGGCCTGCTGCCGGCCCATCTTCAAGGCTGGCGGCTCGACAGGCCGGAGGCCGGCGGTGGGGTCATTCTCGACATCACCGTGCATGACACGGATGCGCTGCGCTTCGTGCTCGGCGACGATCCGGTCGAGGTGATCGCCTTCGGCCAGGAAAGCGGCATGGCCAAAAGCGGGCTGGAGGATGCGGCGATGGGTGCGATGCGCTTCAAATCCGGCCTCATCGCCCAGTTCCACGACGGCTTCACCACGCCCTATGCCGTGACCGGCCTTGAAGTCCATGGCAGCGAGGGCTCGCTGATCGGCCGCGACTGCATGATCCAGAAACCGGGTGGCACGGTGACGCTGCGCACCGCCGCCGGCGAGGAAGAGCTGACGATCGACCACCGCAATCTCTACGAGACGACGCTTGCCGCCTTCGACGCGGCCATTGCCGGCAAGGGCAGGCCACTCTGCACGGGCGAGGACGGCGTCTGGTCGCTGGCGACCGGGCTTGCGGTCATGGAGGCGGCACGCACCGGCAGCACGGTGAAAGTGGCGCCGGGCCTTTGAAGAGAGACGACGGAAGAACCATGAGCAAGCATATCACCCCGCGCCAGGCCGCAGACCTCATCCCGGACGGCGCCGTCGTTTCGGTCTCCTCCTCTTCCGGCCTCGGTTGCCCGGACCTGACCTTGAAGGCAATCGGCGAGCGGTTCGACGAGACCGGCCATCCGCGGGACCTGACGACGCTGCACCCCATCGCCGCCGGCGACATGAGCGGCATCAAGGGCGTCGACCATATTGCGAAGAAGGGGCTTTTGAAGAAGATTCTCGCCGGCTCCTATCCCTCCGGCCCTTCCTCCGCCGAGCCGCCGCTGATCTGGCAGATGATCGGCAATAACGAGGTCGCCGCCTACAACATTCCCTCCGGCATCCTCTTCGACATGCACCGCGAGGCCGCTGCAAAGCGCCCCGGCGTCATCACCAAGGTCGGCCTCGACACCTTCGTCGATCCGCGCCGCGAGGGTTGTGCGATGAATGCATCCGCCGCCGCAGAGCCGGTGGTGGAGAAGATCGCCTTTGCCGGCGAGGACTGGCTCTATTTCAAGGCCATCGCGCCTCAGGTCGCGATCATCCGCGCGACCACGGCGGACGAGCGCGGCAACCTCACCTACGAGCACGAGGGCGCCACTCTCGGCGGGCTGGACCAGGCGCTCGCCGCGCGCAACAATGGCGGCATCGTCATCGCGCAGGTCAAGCGCATCGCAAAGGAAGGCTCGCTGAAACCGCATGACGTGCGCGTGCCGAGCGTGCTGGTCGACTATATCGTGGTCGATCCCGTACAGAAGCAGACAACGCAGACGCTTTACGATCCCGCGATCTCCGGAGAGATTTTCCGGCCGCTCGACAGTTTCCGCGTGCCGGAGTTCAACATCCAGAAGGTCATCGCCCGCCGGGTGGCGCAGGAGCTCTCCACCGGCAGCGCCGTCAATCTCGGCTTCGGCATTTCAGCCAACGTGCCGCGCATCCTCATGGAAGAGGGCCTGCACGGGGCGGTCACCTGGGTGATCGAGCAGGGCGCCGTCGGCGGCGTGCCGTTGCTCGACTTCGCCTTCGGCTGCGCCTCCAATGCCGATGCCTTCATGCCCTCGCCGTACCAGTTCACCTATTTCCAGGGCGGCGGCTTCGATGCCTCGCTGCTCTCCTTCCTGGAGATTGGCAGGGACGGCTCGGTGAACGTGTCGAAGCTCGCCTTCCGCCCGCATGTGACGGCCGGTTGCGGCGGCTTCGTCGACATCACCGCGCGGGCAAAGAAGATCGTCTTCTCCGGCATGTTCAATGCCGGCGCGAAGCCCGCTGTCGAGGGCGGCAAGCTCGTCATCGAGAAGGAAGGCAAGCTCAGGAAGTTGGTCAACGAAGTCGAGCACGTCACCTTCTCCGGCCCGCGCGGCGTCGCGCAGGGGCACGACATCACCTATGTCACCGAGCGCTGCGTCCTGAAGCTGATGCCGGAGGGCATCGTGCTCACAGAGATCGCGCCTGGCGCCGACCTGCAAACCCATATCCTCGACCAGTCGGAATTCCCGCTGATCGTCTCACCGGATCTGAAGGTGATGGATGCCGCGCTCTTCCGGGACGCGCCGATCGGCCTGACGCTGGCGACGGGAGGCCATCATGGCTGAGCGCATCCGCATGACCGTCGAAGGCGCCATCGCGACGATCACCGTCGCGCGGCCGGAAAAGCTGAACGCCTTCGACATCGACATGCTCAAGGAGCTTTCGGCCGCCTGCGACGAGATCGAGGCGAATGCCGCCGTGCGCGCCGCGATCCTCACCGGCGAAGGCAAGGCCTTCTCCGCCGGCGGTGACATCCGCGCCTGGGCGGGCATGGAGCCGAATGAATTCGGCCATGCCTGGGTGCGCTTCGGCCACCGCGTCTTCGAGCGGCTGGCGACGCTGCGCATGCCGCTGATCGCCGCCGTCAACGGCCATGCGCTCGGCGGCGGGCTGGAACTGGCGGCGGCAGCGGATATCCGCATCGCGGAAGAACAGGTGAAGATCGGCCTGCCGGAAGCCGGCCTCGGCATGGTGCCCGGCTGGTCCGGCACGCAGCGGCTGGTGAAGCGCTTCGGCGCACAGGCCGTGCGCCGCATGCTGCTGGGCGGCGAGGTGCTGACGGCGGCGGAGGCGGAAACGCTCGGCATCGTCGACACAGTCGTCGAGACGGGAACGGCCGTGACGGCCGCGAAGGCCTATGCGGCGCGCATCGCCGCGCGCGGGCCGGCGGCGACGGAAGTGTCCAAGCTGATGATCGCGGTGGCGAACGGCGA
>CBIMFD010000311.1:0-3812 GCA_966243085.1 uncultured Shinella sp. | reverse complement strand
GTGGATTCCAGGAGCGGCAGCACCAGCCGGCGGTCGATCTTCAGCCGTTTGGGCGAGAGTTCCAGCAGGCTGACGATGGAGGCGTGGCCGGTGCCGAAATCGTCGATCTCGATGTCGATGCCGAGCGCCTTGATCTCCTCGATCGCGTGTTTCAGCGCGTCGTCCGCCGTGTCGAAGGAAATCGATTCCAGCAGCTCGAACGTCAGCGTGCCGGGGCGCACGTTCATCGCCTTCAGCTTGTCGATGAGGCGCTCGTCGCGCAGGCGCTGGCAGGAGACGTTGACGGAGACGCGAGGGATGCCGAGATCATGCGCTTCCCAGCGCGCGGCCTGGAACAGGGCTTGGTCGAGGATTGTCTCGTCGATCTGCGCGGCGACGTTGAGGCTGTCGGCGACGGGCAGGAAGACGTCCGGCGCGATGAAGCCGCGCACGGGATGTTCCCAGCGTGCGAGAGCCTCCACACCGACGATCTCCAGCGTGCGGGCATCGAACTGCGGCTGGAAGAAGGGCCGGAACTCGCCGCGCTCGAGGCCGCGCAGGATATCGTCGCCGAGCCGCTTGACCTCGACGGTGCGCAGGCGCAGCTCGTCGTTGAAAGCTTCCACGCGGTTGCGGCCGCGTCGCTTGGCCTCGTAGAGAGCGATATCGGCATTGACAAGAAGCTGGTCGGCGGATTCGTCCGGCTCGCCGCGCGTGGCGATGCCGATGCTCGCACCGATGCGACAGTCGTGGCCCTGAATGCACATCGGCTCGCTGATCGCCTGGACGAGGCGGGCCGAAAGGGCGGGAAAGTCGGCCGCGGCGGGATCGCGGCGCGAGAGCAGCACGAATTCGTCGCCGCCGATGCGGGCGATGAAATCCTCCTGCGGCACCCTGGCGCGGAGCACCCGGGCGGCCTGCTTGAGCACCTCGTCGCCGGCGGCGTGGCCGAGCGTGTCGTTGATGTCCTTGAAACGGTCGAGATCGATGTGCAGCAGGGTCAGCGGGCGGCCGTCGCCGCTGCCGGCGAGCGCAAGCTGCTGGTCGAGGAAACGCCGGTTCGGCAGGCGGGTGAGGGCGTCGTGCAACGAATTGTGCTCCAGCACGAGACGCGCCTCCTCAAGCGCCCGGTTCTGCGCCTCGGCCGTCAGCTTGGCCTGGAGCAGTTCGGCCCTGAGGCGGGTATCCTCGCTCACGTCCCAGTTGGCGCCGACGATGCGCTTGGTGCCGGAGGAGGAACGGTAGGTCATGCCGTGCGCGCGGATATGATGGACCTTGCCGTCCCGGTTCAGCACGCGGAATTCGGTGAGATACGGCCTTTCCGTCTCTATGGCCTCAGCGAAGATGCGCTCGGCCTCCTGGAGGTCTTCGGGGTGGATTGCCACGCGCCAGTCCTCGTAGCTGCAGGTCGGCTGCGCGGCCGGCACGCCGTAGAGCGCGCGCATGCGCGTATCCCAGGAGAGGGTGCCCGTGTCCGTGTCGTATTCCCATACGCCGACGCGGGAGGCGTCGAGCGCGAGCTGGAGGCGTTGCGAGACGGCCTCGAGCTTGTCCTCGCGATCCTGCAGCGCCAGGATATGCCTGTGGCGGTCCTTCATCAGGTAGCCGATCCAGAACATCGGCGCGACGATGATGAAGGCGAGAAGCGCGAGCCCGCCGCGGAAGAGGCCGAGGCCGGCGGAAGAATGGGCCCAGCCCTTCACGGGCGCCGCCGACATGGTCCAGATCTCATGGCCGATGTCGATCGTCATCACAACGGGATCGATGTCGACCGGGGCTTTCGTGCTGAAGAACGTGCGCGCCTTGCCGCCGTCGCGCGCGCGGCTGGAGAGCGAGACGGCAATGCGCATGTCGTCCTCGAAGCCGCTGGCGGAAAGCAGCCTGTCGAGGTCGATCACCGCCGAGGCGATGCCGTAGAAGGCATTGTCGCGGCCCACATGGATGGGGTAGCGCGCGATGACGCCGCGCCCGCCCTGCACGAGATCGACCGGACCGGTCACGACCAGCTTGTCGAGCGCCTGCACCTGGAGGGCGGCGGCGCGCTGTTTCTCGTTCCTGCGGTAGTCGAGGCCGATGCTGCGCTCGTTGCCTTTGAGAGGATAGGCGAGCGAGACGACGAAGTCGGGGGCGATGGCGAGGTTGCGGAGCTGGTTCTCCTCGCTGAAGATGCGGCTTGCAAGACCTGCGAAGCGGGTGGGCGACATGCCCGGTTCGGTCGAGACCGTCGCGACGAGCCCCTGTACGAGCTTGACGTTGCCGAGCATGTTGCCCTGCAGGCGCGAGCGCAGCAGGCCGATCTGCTCGGTGGTGAAGGAGCGTAGATACTCTTCCTCCAGGCGGCGCTTCTGGACGTCGGCGAGGAAGGCGGAGACCAGGACCGCGGCCGCCGCGACGATGGCGGGGATGTAATATCCGAGCCCGCGCAGGGACAATGAGGCATTCCGGTCGGTCATTGTGCTTCGCTCATCCGCACTTGTCCCTCTGCCGGGCAGTCCTGCCCAGGATCGGCTCTTGCAGGACGATGGCAGAAGCGGCTTAATATTTGCTGACGAGCCGACCTGACCGGAAGCCGGCTTGCCAAACGGTGCCGCGATGTATTTTTTGTGGTTTGCCGCAATATATGGAATGCTTTGCCCAGACGGGGTGTCCCTAATGTGATGTGAATGCCGCCACGGGTTCCCGCACAACGAAAGGTTTTTCAATGCGTTCAGTCGTCAAACTCCTCGGAGCAGCTCTGGCGCTCGGCCTTGCCGCCGGCGCGGCTCATGCCCAGGTCGTCGTTTCCTCCAAGATCGATACCGAGGGCGGCGTCCTCGGCAACATCATCCTCGCCGTGCTCAACGCCAACGGCATCGAGACGACGGACCGCGTGCAGCTCGGCGCGACGCCCGTCGTGCGCAAGGCGATCACCGCCGGCGAGATCGACATCTATCCGGAATATACCGGCAATGCCGCCTTCTTCTTCGAGAAGGCCGACGATCCGGCCTGGAAGGACGCCACCAAGGCCTACGAGCTTGCCAAGACGCTCGATTACGACGCCAACAAGATCGTCTGGCTGACGCCGTCGCCGGCCAACAACACCTGGGCGATCGCGCTGCGCAAGGACGTCGCGGAGCCGAACAAGCTGGTGACGCTGACGGACTTCGGCAAATATGTCTCGGGCGGCGGGAACGTCGTGCTGGCGGCCTCGTCGGAATTCGTCAATTCGGCGGCGGCCCTTCCGGCCTTCCAGACGACTTACGGCTTCACACTCAAGCCGGAACAGCTCATCACGCTTTCGGGTGGCGATACGGCCGCGACCATCGCGGCGGCCGCCAACCAGACGAACGGTGCAAACGCTGCCATGGTCTACGGCACGGATGGCGGCATCGCGCCGTCGGGTCTCGTCGTGCTGGAGGACGACAAGGGCGTGCAGCCCGTCTACCAGCCGACCCCGATCATCCGCGAGGAAGTGCTGAAGGCCAATCCGCAGATCGAGGACCTCTTGAAGCCCGTCTTCGAGAAGCTCGACCTGGTGACCCTGCAGGAGCTGAACGGCCGCGTGCAGGTCGGCGGCGAACCGGCCAAGGCCGTCGCCGAGGACTTCCTCAAGAAGAACGGCTTCCTGAAGTAGGCCGCGTGCGCCCTTCGCCCGCCGGGCGGAGGGCCGTTCCCGAAAGGCGTCCATGACATTGCGGATCGACAAGCTCGGCGTGGTGATCGCCGCATTGCTGGCTTACGGCGCCTTCGTGGCGCCGTTCGCCAATTTCAGGGCCAACCGCATCGTGCCGGGCGAGGCGCGGACGATCCTCGAAGCACTTCCCTCCGGCCTCGGCGCGGCGCTGCTGGCGTTC
>CBIMFD010000310.1:0-3822 GCA_966243085.1 uncultured Shinella sp. | reverse complement strand
TCGACGGCATTCTCGGCTCCGGCACCCGCGCGGCGATCCAGAAGGAACAGCTCCGTCTCGGCATGCCGGCCGACGGCTGGGCCACGCAGGCTCTGCTCGCTGCACTCTGACGGGCGCGGGCGATCGGGCCTCAAAACCCTCTCTGCCTGCCGGCATCCCCCCACAAGGGGGGAGAACGCTGACGGCTTGCTCTTCCTTCCCATTTTTCGCGCGAAGGGAGCGGCACGTTAAATCCCTCCCCCTTGTGGGGAGGGATTTAGGGAGGGGTCTTCAATCCCGGCAACTGCACCGAAATCGGGTGGCCGCCCGCCGCTCGTTGCGCTAGGAATCTTGCCACCTGAAGCGGCGCATCCCGGAATGCCGGGCCGCGCCGCTTTTCCTATGCCTTGGGGATACGCATGGAACAGCCGGTGGCATCGACGCGCATGAGCGCGGCAACCTGGAGCCTGCTCGCGCTCCTCGGCATGATCTGGGGCGGATCGTTCTTCTTCGCGCGCGTGGCCGTCGGCCATGTGCCGCCGGCAACGCTCGTGCTGCTGCGCGTCGGCATCGCCGCTCTCGCCCTGCACGTCTATATCGCCGGCCGCTTCGGCATCTATGCGACGCTGAGCGCCCGCTGGCGCGAATTCCTGCTGCTCGGCCTTCTCAACAATGCCGTGCCGCACATGCTGATCTTCCTCGGCCAGACGCAGATCGGCGCGGGCCTCGCCTCCATCCTCAACGCGACGACGCCGATCTTCACCGTCCTCATCGCCAATCGCATGACGGTGGACGAAAAGCTCTCGCCGCAGAAGATCGCCGGCTGCCTCATCGGCCTTCTCGGCACCGTCGTGCTGATCGGACCGCGGGCGCTCGCCCCCTTCACCGGCGCGGGTGGCCCGCCGCTCTGGGCCGTCGTCCTGCCGGTGCTGGCCGCCGTCTCCTACGGTTTCGCCGCGACCTACGGCAAGCGCTTCCGCGGCGTGACGCCGCCGGTCATCGCCGCCGGCCAGCTCACGGCCTCCACGCTCCTGATGCTGCCCGTCTCGCTTGCGCTCGATTCGCCCTGGCAGATACCCCTGCCGCCGCTCTCGGCAACGCTCGCCGTGCTGGCGCTTGCGCTGCTCTCCACCGCCTACGGTTACATCCTCTTCTTCCGGATCATGGCCGCCGCAGGCGCCACAAATACCTCGCTCGTCACCCTGCTTGTGCCGCCGAGCGCGATTCTCGCCGGCATGCTCTTCCTCGGCGAACGGCTGACGCCGCTCGGCGTCCTCGGCATGGCGCTGGTGCTTTTCGGCCTCGTCGTGCTCGACGGGCGCGTTTTCGCCCGTTTCCGCAAGCGCTGAGAACGCCGGGAACAATCAGCCTTTCCGGCCGTTTGATGGCAATGCCCCGGATTGCGAGGCCGCTTTGGAGCAGCATGGTAAATGAACAATGTCGGCAATCGTCATCCGTTAGGGATTGTGAAATTTTTGTGGCGCACAAAATAAAGGAGGAAGTTCAGCAGGTTAGCATTGTGAATAACCGTCCGGCCACGGCCGGATGTTGCAACGCAGCAACAAAACGCCTTTCCAACACGCTTTTTTCGGTCGTAATATCGGGCCGCAAACGCAAGGAGGTAAGCCATGGGACTCACACATTCCTTGAATGTTCTGATGATCAGTGCAGCGTTCCTCTTCATCGCAACGATGATTTTCATCTGAGGCGATCAAGCGAAAAGAAAGGTCGGGGAAAAGCACAAACCCTGCCGAAACCGATTCAAGAATGCATGGCGCCGGAGACGGCGCCATGCATTTTGATTTCGGGGGAAGCCTTCAGGCCGCAGCGCCCGCCGCGGACGCACGGTCGTTCCGGGTAAAGCCGGCGCCGTCGCACACCGCCGACACCAGCGCCGCGCGGTTCATCGTATAGAAATGGAACTCGCTGACGCCGCGCGCGACCAGATCCTCCACCTGGCGGATGGCAAGCTCCACCGCCACGGCGGCGCGCTCCTGCGGCCGGCCATCGACCGGAGCGATCCGCTCCGCCAGCCAGGCGGGCACGGAGGCGCCGCACATGCCGGCGAATTTCTGCACCTGCGCGAGGTTGTGCACCGGCAGGATGCCGGGCACGACGGGAATGGTGATGCCCGCCCTGCGGACCCGCTCCAGGTAGCGCTCGAAATCGTCATTCTCGAAGAAGAACTGGGTCAGCGCGCGCGTCGCGCCCGCATCCACCTTGCGCTTCAGCATGTCGATATCGGCCGCCACGTCCGGGCTCTGCGGATGCTTTTCCGGATAGGCGGAAACGGAGACCTCGAAATCGGCGATGGCGCGAAGGCCCGCGACCAGCTCGGCCGCATTGGCATAGCCGCCCGGGAAGGGTTTATAGGCCGTGCCGACGCCCTCCGGCGGATCGCCGCGCAGCGCCACGAAATGGCGAACGCCGGCCGTGCGGAAATCCGCAACGACGGCATCGACCTCCGCCTTCGTCGCGCCGACGCAGGTAAGGTGGGAGGCGGCCGGCAGCCCCATGGCGAGGAGGTGTCGCACGGTGGAAAGCGTCGGCGCCTTGGTGGAGCCCCCGGCTCCGTAGGTGACCGACATGAAGCCCGGCGCATAGGCCGAAAGCGTGGCGGCCGTCTCCCGGAGCTGGCCTTCGGCTTCCGCTGTCTTCGGCGGAAAGAACTCGAAGGACAGGCGGATGTCCTTGCGGGCTGGGCTGGCGGTCGCCTGCTTCATGTCAACTCCTCCTGCGTATGGCAATGGCGTCGGCTGCTTCCGCGCGCCGGTCGCGGGCAAGCCAGATGGTCACGGTCAGCGCATCCTCTTCAGAATGCGCCGGCTTCAGGTCGACGACCTCCTCCACGGCGAGCCCTGCCTTTTCCAGCCATTCGGACATGGTCTGGTGCGAGAAGCCGAGGCGGATATGGGCGTGCTCGTCGCGCAGGCGCTCCAGCGCGTGCGGCGCAAGGTCGATGATGGCTAGGCGCCCGCCGGGCGCCAGCATGCGCGCCGCCTCGCTTATCGCCGCTTCCGGCTCGTCGAGGAAGTGCAGCACCTGGTGGATCGTCACGACGTCGAACTCGTCGCGCTCCAGCGGCAGGTTGAAGATGTCGCCGTGGCGGATGGAGGCCTTGGTGATGCCCGCACGGTCGAGATTGGCGCGCGCCACCGCCAGCATGTCGCGGCTGGCATCGACCCCGACGCCGCGCCGGTAAAGCCCCTCGAAGAGCTGGAGGATGCGCCCCGTGCCCGTGCCGAGGTCGAGGAAGGAATCGACCGGCGCGCTGCCGATCAGTTCGGCGAGCTTGCCCTCCACCTCTTCTTCGCTGACATGCAGGCTCCGCACCACGTCCCATTCGGCTGCGTTGCGGCTGAAATAGGCCTGCGCCTTGTCGGCGCGCACCTTCTTGAGCGCACGCAGCCGCTCGTCGTCGCGCGCGAAGACGGCATCGGCAGGATCGATCGCATCGAGCAGCCCGCGGGCAAGCGCCACGGCCGCCCCGCCCTGGCTGAGGCGAAAGAACGCCCAGGCGCCCTCCTGGTAGCGGTCGATCAGCGCCGCCTCGGCCAGGAGCTTCAGGTGGCGCGAGATGCGCGGCTGGGACTGGCCGAGGATATCTGTGAGGTCCGTCACCGTGAGGTCGCCATGCGAGAGCAGCGCAAGGAGGCGAAGGCGCGTCGGCTCGCCCGCCGCCTTCAGGATCTCCACGATGTCGTCCAGTCCGAGTTTCTGCGCGTCGCCCATGATCGCTCCAATCAAGACATAAAGATATGTTTATGTGATTAACTTGCTTTGTGCAAGAGCCAATCCGCCCCACCGATCTTCCCATCAACCGCGGCAAAGAAAAA
This sequence comes from uncultured Shinella sp., assembly GCA_966243085.1. Lineage (GTDB taxonomy): Bacteria > Pseudomonadota > Alphaproteobacteria > Rhizobiales > Rhizobiaceae > Shinella. The sequence continues at coordinate 7 of CBIMFD010000310.1, read as the reverse complement.
CCCCGGC
>CBIMFD010000309.1:0-3846 GCA_966243085.1 uncultured Shinella sp. | reverse complement strand
AGATGCCGCCGATCACCACGGCGGTGATCGATTCGATATTGGCGAACTGGCCGGCAGTCGGGGAAACCGAGCCGATACGGCCGATGAGCGTCCAGCCGGCCAGCGCGCAGATGAGGCCGGAGAGCGTGTAGATCGAGATCAGCATGCGCTTGACGTTGACGCCGGCGAGTTCCGCCGCGTCCGGATCGTCGCCGACAGCATAGACGTGCCGGCCCCAGGCGGTGTGGTTCAGCACGTACCAGAGTACCGCCACGAGCAGCACCATGGCGACGACGCCGTAGGTCAGGACCGCATTGCCGAGCCTGAGGTTCTCGCCGAAGAACTGCAGCAACGGCGCCTGCGAGGAGATGTCCTGCGAGCGGATCGTCTCGTTGGCCGAATAGAGGAAGTTCGAGGCAAGAACGATCTGCCACATGCCGAGCGTGACGATGAAGGGCGGCAGCTTCATGCGGGCGACGAGGAGGCCGTTGATGTAGCCGCAGAGTGCGCCGCAGGCAAAGCCGCAGAGCACGGCAAGCGACGGCGGCAGGCCATAGCGGAAGGTGAACTGGCCCATGACGACCGAGGTCAGAACCATGATCGCGCCGACCGAGAGATCGATGCCGGCCGTCAGGATCACCAGCGTCTGCGCCGCACCGACGATGCCGGTAATGGCCACCTGCTGGAGGATGAGCGTCAGCGTGAAGGCGGAGAAGAATTTGCCGCCGAGGAAGCTGCCGAACGCCGCCACGGAAAGCACGAGCACGATCAGCGGCACCGCCGCCGGGCTCGAATGCAGGAAATGCTGGAGTTTCTGGACAGGTGTCTTGTCGTGAGTGTCGAAGGATGCGACCTGTGTCGAACTGCCGGTCAGCACCTTCTCGAATTCCTGCTTGGTTTGCGATGGCTGCGAGGCCGTCGTTGTCTCGCTCATGATCCTGTTCCTCCCTTCCGTTCGCCGACCGTCGCGGCTTGTCCGGATGAAATGATGCACGAACGCATCGCGGTGACGCTTCGCGCACCCGCCGCCTTCTGCGGGCGGCTCTCCCCTTGCCGACGGCTCCGGCAGAGTGCCGCCCGTCGCTCAAGAAAGGTGCCCACGTCTTTTCGCGATTGTCAAAACAAGGGTGCGTCCGGAGCCGTCCGCCCGCGCCACCCGATCCGTTCGTGGCGGATGGCCGGCCCGGTCATGCCGAGCCGGCCGAGGGCATCAGCCCCAGCACTTGTCCTTGCCGGTCTTGGTGTCGATGGATTCGACACCGGCGGCCGGCTTGTCGGTCACGAGCGCGACGCCCGTGTCGAAGAAGTTCTTGCCTTCGGTGGCCTGCGGCTTCTCGCCCGTGTCGGCGAACTTCTTGATGGCCTCGATGCCGAGGGACGCCATCATCAGCGGATACTGCTGCGAGGTCGCGCCGATGACGCCGTCGATGACGTTCTGCACGCCCGGGCAACCGCCGTCCACCGACACGATCAGCACGTCCTTCTCCTTGCCGACGGCCTTCAGCGCTTCATAGGCGCCGGCGGCCGCCGGTTCGTTGATCGTGTGCACGACGTTGATGGACGGGTCTTTCTGCAGGAGGTTTTCCATGGCGGTGCGGCCGCCTTCCTCGTTGCCGTTGGTCACGTCATGGCCGACGATGCGCGGGTCGTCCTCGTCGCCGATCTTGTTGATGTCCTTCACGTCGATGCCGAAGCCCTTCATAAAGCCCTGGTCGCGCAGGACGTCCACGGTCGGCTGGCTCGGCGTCAGGTCGAGGAAGGCGACCCTGGCGTCCTTGGCGGCGTCGCCGAGGGTGGCGGCGGCCCACTTGCCGATCAGTTCGCCGGCGAGCAGGTTGTCGGTGGCGAACGTCATGTCGGCGGCGTCGAGCGGCTCGAGCGGCGTGTCGAGGGCGATGACGAGCAGGCCGGCGTCACGCGCCTTCTGGACCGTCGGGACGATGCCCTTCGTATCCGAGGCGGTGATCAGGATACCCTTTGCGCCATCGGCGATGCAGGTCTCGATGGCAGCGACCTGACTTTCCGAATCGCCGTCGATCTTGCCGGCATAGGCCTTCAGCGTGACGCCGAGTTCCTTGGCCTTGGCTTCGGCGCCCTCCTTCATCTTGACGAAGAAGGGATTGGTATCGGTCTTGGTGATGAGGCAGGCGCTGACATCGGCGGCCGAAGCCGGCGAAACAAAGGCAACGCCAAGCGCAAGCGCGCCGAGAGCGGCGGAAACAATGGTCTTCTTCATGTGATCCTCCCAAGGACAAAACGGGATGCGCCCCTCTCCTGGGGCCATCCGGTCGCAGGGGCCGCAGTTCTCCTCCGGCCAGCCGTGCTTCCGGGAATTAAGAGAGCACTAAAGGAAATGCCTGTCAATAAATAAATCGAATTGAATTATTAATCAGATGTGGCATGCTTCCACGAAACGGGTGATAAACCCTGGGCTGTGACGTTTCCGATGGAAGAGGCGGACGCCAGCCAATAGAAAACCCGAGGGGCGCCGGACGCCTTCGCGGGCACGGGAGGAGACGATGACGAAGAATGCCGCGACGGCACCCGCCGCGACGGCCGAAATCCTCGACCCGAGCGGGGGCGCCAACCAGGTGCGCGTGCGCGCCTACAACGAGCGTCTCGTCATGTCGCTGGTGCGTCGGCACGGCAGCCTTTCCAAGGCCGACATCGCCCGGCGCAGCGGCCTTTCCGCCCAGACCGTCACCGTCATCATGCGCGCGCTTGAGGCCGAGGGGCTGCTGATGCGCGGCGAGCCGATGCGCGGCAAGGTGGGCCAGCCCTCCGTGCCGATGCGGCTCAATCCGGACGCCGTCTATTCGCTGGGCTTGAAGATCGGCCGGCGCAGCGCCGACCTCGTCGTCATGGACTTCGTCGGCGGCATTCGCCGGCAGGTGCGCCGCACCTTTTCCCATCCCATGCCCGGCCCGCTGCTTTCCTTCGTGGAGGAGGGACTGGCGGAGCTGGAGGCCTCCATCACGCCGGAAGAGCGCGGCCGCATCGCCGGGCTCGGCGTTGCCGCGCCCTTCGAGCTGTGGAGCTGGGCGAGCGAGGTCGGCGCGCCGCAGGCCGAGATGGACCAGTGGCGCGGCTTCGACCTCGAAGCGGAGATCGCCGCGCGCGTGCCCTATCCGGTGGTGCTGCAGAACGACGCGACCAGCGCCTGCGCGGCCGAACTCGTCTTTGGCCTCGGCCCGCAATATCCCGATTTCCTCTATCTCTTCATCGGCTCGTTCATCGGCGGCGGCGTGGTGCTCAATTCGGCGCTCTTCACCGGCCGCACCGGCACGGCGGGCGCCATCGGCCCGCTGCCCGTGCAGGGCCGCGACGGTCAGACGGTGCAGCTCCTCAAGATCGCCTCGATCTATCGCCTCGAAAACCTCCTGCGCGAACACGGCATCGACGCCGAGCCGCTCTGGTATTCGCCCGACGACTGGATCGATTTCGGCGCGCCGCTGGAACTGTGGATCGAGGACAGCGCTGCCGCACTTGCCCAGGCGGTCGTCGCCTCCGCCTCCGTCATCGATTTTTCCGCCGTCATCATCGACGGCGGCTTTCCCGCCTGGGTGCGCGAGCGCGTCGTTACGGCGACGCAGGCCGCCGTTGCACGGCTCGACCTGCAGGGCGTCGCCCTGCCGGAGATCGTCGAGGGCGCGGTCGGCAGCAGCGCCCGCTCGATCGGCGGGGCGAGCCTGCCGCTCTTCTCCCGCTATCTTCCGGACCAGAATGTCCTCTTCAAGGAGCTTGCCTGATGCTGAAAGGGATCGACCCCATCCTGAGCCCCGAACTGCTCGCCACGCTGCGCGCCATGGGCCACGGCGACGAGATCGCCATCGTCGACGGCAATTATCCGGGCGTCGAGCATGCCCG
>CBIMFD010000308.1:0-3877 GCA_966243085.1 uncultured Shinella sp. | reverse complement strand
CGGTCGACTTCGGCGATCGGGCGGGAGAGGGCGTCGGAGACGCGCAGCGACACGTCGCCGCCGACCCGGTCGAGATCGGCGAGACGCTCGGCGAGCGTATCGGAAATGCGCGAGGCGGCGGTATCGACGATGCCGGAGACATTCTCGACGCTGTGCTCGATGCGGGCTTCCAGCTTGCCGAGGTTTTCTTCCAGCCGGCTGCCGGTCGTATCGAAGCGGTTTGCCACGCTGTCGACGGTCTGCTCCATGCGGGCGCTGAAGGCGTCGGCGGCCTCGGCGATCTTCGTGGAGGTCTCGCCAAGGCGCTCGGCAACCGCGCCGGCGCTTTCGCGCACGCGCTGGTCGAGCAGCGCGGCGCTGCCGTCGATGGTGCGGCGCAGGTTCTCCTCGTGCTGCTCCAGCGACATTTCCAGCATGCCGGCGCTGGTGGCGATGGACGTGCCGATGGAGGTCGCCTGGTCGTTCAGCGTCTCGGTGAGCTGGTTGCGGCCGTCGGTGATCGCGACGTTGATGGCGTTGATGCGGTCGTCGAGCGTGGTGCGGATCTGCTCGTGGGTGGAGACGAGCGAGCCGGCAAGCTCCGAGGCGCGGCCCGAAAGGGCTTCCGCGATCTCGGCGGCGCGGCCGGAGAAGGCGTCGGCGAATTCGGCGGCCTGGCCGTGCAGGACGCCGCCGAGCTCACGGCTGCCTTCGGTGAGCACGCTCTCCACGCGATCGGCGGCACCGTCGATGGCCGACTGCATGGCGCCGGCGCTGTTGGAAAGCACGGAGGCAAGGTTGGCCGTGCGGCCGGTGATGACCTCGTCGATCTGGCGGGCGGCGCCCGTCAGCGCGGTCTCGACGCGGCTTGCAGCGGAGCCGACCGACTGTTCGAGCTGGCTGCCGGTGTCGTTCAGCATGGCCGAAAGGGCGGCCGTGCGCTCGGTGAGGGCGCTGTCGAGGCGGTTGTGGCTTGCGGCGATGGTCGAGGTGATCTCGTCGGCGCGGGCGCCAAGCGCTTCCTCCATGCGCGCCTGGGCGGCCTGGATGTCGGTGGCGATCGCCGTGCCGCGATTGTCGAGCGCTTCCGTCAGGCGGCGCTCGCTGCCCGAAATGCTTTCCGCCAGCGCATCCGCGCGGGCGCCGAAGCCGCTCTCGATGCGGTTCTGCACGTCGGCAAGGCCGCCGAACAGGGCAGCGGACTTTTCGGTAAGGATCGCGCCCATGCGCTCATGCGCGCCGCCGACGGCATTGCCGATGGCTTCGGCATGGCCGGAAACGGCATGTTCCAGCACTTCCTGGCTGGTGGCGAGCGTCGTCGCCAGCGCGAAGGACTGGTCGGTGAGCGTGCTGCCGATGCGGTCGATGCTGGTGGTGAGAATCCCGTCGATCGCCTCGCGGCCGCTGGCGACCGTCTCGTTGATGCGCGCAAGGCTTTCCATCAGCTTGGAATCGAGCGAGCCGGCGCGCTGGTCGAAGGCCTGCGCGAATTCCTCGACGCGCTGATCGAAGGCGCCGGCGATCTGGCCGATGGTCGCCTGCAGGCGCTCGTCGAAGAAGCCGGAGCGCAGGTCGAGGTCCATGACCGTGTCGTCGGCGGCGTTCTTGAGGTTCTGGCGGAACTGCGCGCCCTTTTCGTCAAGGGCGGAATTCATCGACTGCAGCACATGGTCGAGGCCGCTCGTGACGGCGTGCTGGCCGATGGAGAGGCTCTCGCTGATCTCGCGGGTGCGGGCTATCAGCGTCTCGTTGAGCTGCTTGGCGCGCTCGTTGAGGGCGGCATTGAGCTTTTCGGTATTCGTATCGAGCGAGGAGGCGCGCGTCTCGAACTGCTGGAGCAGATCGCGGCCGCGCGAATCGAGGCTCTGCGTCAACTGTTCGAGCCGGGTGTCGAACTCGTTGGCGAGCGCCACGCCGGAGGAGCTGAGGGTGGACAGCAGGCTGTCGGTGCGGGCCGAAAGCATGGCGCCGATGGTCTGCGTCGCGCTGTCGGACTTTTCCATCAGCATGGCGGCGCGGGTATCGAGCATGGAGGCGAAGGCCTCGCCCGAGGTGGCAAGGCGCGCGGCGATGCTCTCGCCTGCGCTCGCCAGCTCGTCCTTCAACTGCTCGTGGGCGCCGGAAATGGAAGAGCGGACACGTTCGGCATGGCTGACGATCGCCTCGCGCTCGGTGCCAAGCTCCTGCACGAGGGTGCGCACGCGCATCTCGTTGTCGGAATAGCTACGCTCGAGCGCGTTGACCTCGGAATGGACGAGGGTTTCGAGTTCCGTCGCACGCGCGATGGTGCGCTCGATGCCTTCGTTCATGGCCGAGACCTCGCGGCGCACCGCCTGGCCGACGGACATGATGCGGTCGGTGGCGACGGTCTCCGGCTCGGAAAGGCGAAGGGCGACCTCCGCCATGGAGCGGGCGGCGCTGCGCAGTTCGTGAGCGCGGGCGATCATGATCGCGAAGGCGAAGAACAGCATGATTGGCATGACGATGGCGACGATCATGCCGATGGCGCCGGGAAGGGCGAGGAGGTCGGCGACCGAGCGGATCTGCCAGATGCCGGGCGCGTAGAGAAGGTTCGCGATGCCGAGGCCGCCCACGACCCACAGGACCGAGGCGAGGATCGCCATGCGGATCGGGCCGCGCGAGGAGCGCATGTCGAGCGATTTCAGGATCGCGGCGGGCGCGCGGCGCGAGCCGTCGTTGGCCGGAGTGAAGGCGGGCGTCTTCGGGGCCGGTTCCGGGGCAGGATTGCGCGGGGTCTCGCCGGAGGCCGGCTGGCCGGCCGGCTTTTCCTGCGTCTTGTTGGTACGGCTTGCAGGTTCAGACACGCGGGCCTCCGAAGCGCTCTTCTTCGCGTTCGCGGGCGTGTCCTTGACGGGGGTGTCGGGCGCCAGATCGTCGAAATCGATCTTTAATGCTTCTTCGAGGGCCTGGAAGGCCTTGTCGTCGATCGACTCGGTGGGCTTGTTCGTCGCCATGCGGATACGCCTCGTTACCATGTCCGGGAACGGTCTTCCTGCGCGCCGCCGCTGCTCAGCCGCATTGGAACCGTCCGGTTGGCGACCGGTCTTGCTGCAAACCCTCATGGCAAGCAGCGTCCGGAACGCCGTCATTCCAAATTCGCTCGATAAACCGAAACGGTGAAACGGTGTATCTCCGCACACGGCTTATCCACCGGGACTACCCGGTCGTATCGTAGTGACACATTAGCCTGTATCACACAATTCATTGCCATCTCCCTTCGCCCGAAACTTAACAGGAAGTTAAAATCCGGCGATTCCGTATCGCGATGGAATGCTTGCGAAAATGGCAATTTTTCAGCCGTTAACCATAGTTTGCGATTCATGCCCATTTTGCGCCTCCTTTTAAGCGGATAGCGGCGCCCGCCGCGCACAATGGCCTGCCCCGCAACCGAAGGCACGGCACGCCCGCCGCATGCCCCGCGCGGGGCCGGCCTGCGTCACAACGAAACAAGCAGACGTCCCAACGACAAGGATCATCGACAATGGCAGCGCTCAACATCGCCTTCGAGGCGCCGGACAATGCAAGCGGGGCCGGTCTTTCCGCCGGCCGGCCGATCGATTTCGACCATCTTGCCCGCCAGACGATGGGCGACAAGGCGCTGGAGCTGGAGGTGCTGCAGATGTTCGCGCGCCAGGCCCGCGAGAGCATGAAGGAACTGGCGGGAACAGAAGGCGCGGCCCGGGCGGCCGTCGCGCACCGCCTCAAGGGTTCGGCCCGGGCGGTCGGCGCGAACGCCATCGCCGCGGCCGCCGGGACGCTGGAGGAGAAGCCCGCCGATGCCGCCGCGCTTGCGGCCGTCGCGGCAAGCGTGGTCGAGGCGGAAAACTTCATTCTCAAACTCTGCCGCTGACCGTCGCGCCGGGAAAAGCCGGCGGCG
>CBIMFD010000307.1:0-3879 GCA_966243085.1 uncultured Shinella sp. | reverse complement strand
CCGAGCCTGCCGAGCGTGCGCGCCGAGCAATGGGCGACATAGCCGACCCCGTGCACGTCGAGGACCACATGATCCTCGCCGATCTCGTCGATTACGCCTTTGAGTTTGCCGATCATGGGAGGATCCGTCAGGGATGGGTTTCGGGAGAGATGATGTCGAGCGCGGGGAAATAGGTGCGGTAGCGGGCGGCATCGCGGGTGAGCAGGCGATGGGACCGGGCGGCTGCATGGGCACCGACAAGGAAATCGGGAAGCGTGCGCTCGCGAAGCCCGCCCGCCCGGCGATAGGCATAATGCGCCTTGCCTGCCGAAAATGCCGCCTCGTAGTACATCGGTTCGCGCCGCATGCGCAGCCAGCCGAAGGCAAGGTTCAGCTCCAGCTCGCTGAGCGGCGAGGTCGCCAGCTCCGACCAGACGACGGGATGAAGAACGAGTTCGCCTTCTTCCGCACAGCGCTTCAGTGCGGCAAGCGACCAGGCGCGCTGGGGCCGGTCCGGACCGAGAATGTCGATCAGGACATTCGTATCAACGAGCGTCGAGCTCATCACGCGGCCCACGCAGCCATTCGAAATATTCGTCGGGCGTCATGCCATCGAGGTCCCAAGTCCCCTGGACGCTCGCCGCCCAATCCTCGAAATCCTTGAAGTCGGATTTGCCGTCGCCGGCCTTGACCAGCATCACGCCGTCCTCCGACACGACGAAGTCGACCTCCGAGCCCGGCTTGATGGCAAGCCGCTCGCGGATATCCTTCGGGATCGTCACCTGGCCTTTTTCCGTCACGCGCATGGTAATACCTCCACGGTATTACTTATCCGCACGGCAGGAACAAGTCAAGAACAAATCAGCCGGCGAGCTTGGCGAGGCGGCCGGAAAGGCCCTGGCGGTTGTGGGCGTGGCAGATGGCGATGGCGAGCGCGTCAGCCGCGTCGTTGCCGACGAAGGTGGCCTTGGGCATCAGCACCTTCAGCATCATGCGGATCTGCTGCTTCTCGCCGTGGCCGACGCCGATGACGGCCTTCTTGACGGCGTTCGGCGCATATTCGGCAACGCGCAGGCCGGCGCGGGCCGGCACCAGCATGGCGATGCCCCGCGCCTGACCGAGCTTCAGCGTCGCCGTCGCATCCTTGTTGACGAAGGTCTGCTCCACCGCCGCCTCGTCCGGCTTGTAGCCGTGCACCACCTCGGCAAGGCCGTCGTGGAGCTGGCAGAGGCGCGAGGCAAGGTCCATCTCGCCGTCGGAGGTCACGGTGCCGGAAGCGACGAAGCGCAGCGAGTTGCCGAGCGTCTCGATGATGCCCCAGCCGGTGCGGCGAAGCCCCGGATCGATGCCGATGATGCGAATCGTTTCCTGCATTGCAAAACCCTAATCCCGTCGGCCGGACCCTGCCAGCCAAATGTGAACAAAACAAAAACAAAGACGCGGTTCGCGGAAAGCGGCACATCTTCGCTTGGATTTCACGAAACTGAACCTACATGGGAAGGCGATCAAATTCCCTTACAAAGAGGCCGCGCCATGGTGCCCTTCTCGATCCTCGACCTTTCCCCGGTCACCGAAGGCGGCACCGTCGCCCAATCGCTCGAAAATTCTCGCCGCCTCGCGCAGGAGGCGGAAGTGGAAGGCTACAAGCGCTTCTGGCTCGCCGAGCATCACGGCATGCGCGGCATCGCCAGCGCCGCAACCTCCCTCGTCATCCAGCATGTCGCCGCGGGCACGAAGACGATCCGCGTCGGTTCGGGCGGCATCATGCTGCCGAACCATTCGCCGCTCGTCATCGCCGAACAGTTCGGCACGCTCGCCGCGCTCTTCCCGGACCGCATCGACCTCGGCCTCGGCCGCGCGCCAGGCACGGACATGCGCACGGCACAGGCGCTCCGCCGCAACCTCGACAGCGCCGCGAACGCCTTCCCGCAGGACGTGGTGGAACTGATGCAGCTCCTCGGGCCGGCAGACCCCGACCAGAAAGTCATCGCCATTCCCGGCGCGGGCAGCAGCGTGCCGGTCTGGCTGCTCGGCTCCAGCCACTATTCGGCGCATCTCGCCGGCATGCTGGGCCTGCCCTTTGCCTTCGCCTCGCATTTCGCGCCGGACATGCTGCTGACGGCTCTGGAGATCTACCGCGAGCGCTTCGAGCCTTCGCAATATCTCGACAGGCCCCATGTCATGGTGGGCGTGATGGGCGCGGCGGCCGATACGGATACGGAGGCGAACCACCTTTTCACCTCCATGCAGCAATCCTTCGTGCGCCTGCGCCGCGGCACGCCGGGCGCCTTCCCGCCGCCGGTCGGCGATATGGATGCCTTCTGGAACGAGCAGGAGCGCATCATGGTCGAGCACACGCTGCAATATGCCGTCGTCGGCGGGCCGGAGACGATCAGGCGCCGCATCGCCGATTTCCTGGCGCTGACGAAGGCGGACGAGCTGATCGTCTCGATGCCGGTCTACGACATGGACGCGCGGCTGAAATCGGTGCGGCTGTTTGCCGGGGCGCAGCGGGAGCTGGCCGAGGCGGCATAGGGAATTGCCCCTCATCCGGCCTGCCGGCCACCTTCTCCTTGGCTGCGGGGCGAAGGAACGTCGTTGCGCGGGCTTCCTCCCTCTCGACGATGGATGGGAAGGAAGCCATTGCCGTTTGCCTCCTTCGCCCGTTGCGGGGAGAAGGTCGCGGCAGCGGGATGAAGGGCCGCCGCGGCCCTTCGATCAGGCCGAGAGCTTCGCCAGCACCTCGTCCGACACTTCGAAGTTCGAATAGACGTTCTGCACGTCGTCGTCGTCTTCCAGCGTGTCGATGAGCTTCATCAGCGACTGCGCCTTTTCCTCGTCGACCGGCACCGTGTTCTGCGGCTTCCAGATTGCCTTGACGGTCTCGGCTTCGCCGAGCTTGTCTTCCAGCGCCTTGGAGACCTCGCCGATGTCCTCGAAGCCGCAGATGATCGTGTGGCCGTCCTCGTCGCTCGTCACGTCCTCGGCGCCCGCCTCGATGGCGGCCTCCATGACGTCGTCAGCGCTGCCGACGGAGAGCTTGTAGGTGATCTCGCCGACACGGTCGAAGGAGAAGGACACCGAACCGGTTTCGCCGAGCGCGCCGCCCGCCTTGGAGAAGGTCGAGCGGACGGAGGAGGCGGTCCGGTTGCGGTTGTCGGTCAGCGCCTCCACGATGACGGCGACGCCGCCCGGGCCGTAGCCCTCGTAGCGGACTTCCTCGTAGTTCTCCGCATCGCCGCCGGAGGCCTTCTTGATCGCGCGTTCGATATTGTCCTTCGGCATGGACTGCGCCTTGGCATTCTGGATCGCCAGGCGCAGGCGCGGGTTCATCGCCGGGTCGGGCATGCCCGTCTTCGCCGCGACCGTGATTTCACGCGCGAGCTTGGAGAACATTTTCGACCGCACGGCGTCCTGCCGACCCTTGCGGTGCATGATATTCTTGAACTGTGAATGGCCAGCCATGGCACCCCTGTCTCGTTTGGCGCCCTTTTCTTCGGTCGCCGGTCACTGTGGCAGGGCACCCGCAGCGCCGGCGCGCCGGTCTCATGCCCCGATTTTGGAAATGCCGCCTTATAATTTCATTGCCGCCGCACGTCCAGCAGTCCGGCAAACAAAGCGGCAAAAGCTCAATCCGCCGTCACCCGGGCGCGGCTGAGCAGGAAGGAATGGCCGTCGTCGCGCCGGCAGGTGAGACCCGTGCGCTCCGAATGGCAGGTGAAGGGACCGGCGGACCACACCTCGCCGTACGGAATGACCTTCTCGCCCCCGCAGCAGCCCTCATCGCCGACATCGGCGCGCACCACCGCCTTGCCGGCGCGCCCGAGCGTCGCGCGCAGGTATTTCGGCTCGACCCGGTCGCAGGAAAGCTCCGGCCCGCCATCGGCCGGCCGGTACTCC
>CBIMFD010000306.1:0-3881 GCA_966243085.1 uncultured Shinella sp. | reverse complement strand
CTTCTCTTTCGCCCTCACGTCCCGCAGAACGTCGCGGTGATCTCCTCGCCCGGCTTCGGCGGCTCGGCATAGGCGGCAAAGCGCGGCTGGTCTTCGTAGGGTTTCGCCAGCACGTCGTTCAGCGCCATAAACAGCGAGAAGTCGCCGTGGTCGACGGCGGCCGTCAGCGCCTCCTCGACCTTGTGGTTGCGCGGGATGAAGGCGGGGTTGACGCGGCGCATCGCCGCCGCGCGCGCCTCCGGCGTCGTCTCGTCGCGCGAAAGCCTTGCGCGCCAGACGCCGAGCCATGGCGCCAGCGCATCGCCGTTTTCGAGCAGCGCGCCGAGTGCGGCGTCGGCTCCGGGGTTTTCCGCGGCATCGGCAAGGCGGCGGAAGGCGAGCGTATAGTCGGCCTTCTCTTCGTAGAGCGTCACGAGGAGATCGCGGATCAGCCCCTGGTCGGCCTCTTCTTCCGCTTCGCCAAGGCCGAGCTTGGCGCGGATCACCGCCTTCCACCGTTCCTGGAAGCGGTCCATGAAGCGGGCGACGGCGGCGTTCGCCGCTTCAAGCGCCTTGTCCTCGTCCTCGTCGAGAATGGGAAGCATCGCCTCTGCGAGGCGCGCGATGTTCCACTGGCCGATCATCGGCTGGTTGCCGAAGGCATAGCGCCCGCCGCTGTCGATGGAGGAGTAGACGGTGCGCGGGTCGTAGCGGTCCATGAAGGCGCAGGGGCCGAAGTCGATCGTCTCGCCGGAGATCGTCATGTTGTCGGTGTTCATGACGCCGTGGATGAAGCCGACGCCGAGCCATCTGGCGATCAGCGCCGCCTGCCGCTCCGCCACCGCGTCGAGCAGCGCGACATACGGCTTTTCCGCACCGTTCAGCTCGGGGTAGTGCCGGCCGATGACATGATCGGCGAGGACGCGCAGGTTTGCCGCATCGCCCCGCGCGGCGAAGAACTGGAAGGTGCCGACGCGGACATGGCTGGCCGCGACGCGCGTGAAGACCGCGCCGGGCAGAACCCGCTCGCGGTAGACCGGCTGGCCGGTGGCAACGGCCGCGAGCGCCCGCGTCGTCGGCACGCCGAGCGCATGCATCGCCTCGCTGATGATATATTCGCGCAGGACGGGGCCGAGCGCCGCCCGCCCGTCGCCGCGCCGGGAAAAGGGCGTCGGGCCGGCGCCCTTGAGCTGGATGTCGCGGCGCTTGCCCTTGCGGTCGATCACCTCGCCGAGGAGGATCGCCCGCCCGTCGCCGAGCTGCGGCACGAACTGGCCGAACTGGTGGCCGGCATAGGCCATGGCGAGCGGCAGGGAGCCCGGCAGCGGCACGTTGCCGGAGAAATAGGCCGCACCGTGCCGCTCCAGCGCATCGGCATCGAGCCCGAGTTCTTCGGCGAGCGGCCGGTTGAACTTGACGAGCCGGGGCGCTGCCACCGGCGTCGGCTCGGCCGGCGCGAAGAAGGCGTCGGGCAGGCGGGCATAGCTGTTGTCGAAGGAAAGGACGGGGGAGATCTCCGCCGCTGCTGCCGTCGTTCCGCCGCTCATGGTCTTCGTCCTCTCTGTCGCCTGTCCCATAGATAGGGTCTCGGCAGGAAGAGTGAAAGGCTTGCCATGCGGGGCGGGGGCAGGCTGGCACACCGTTGCGGATTTCGACGGCCACCTGACCTCCGGCTTCCAGGGCGTTCCGGCAGGGCAGGGGGATAGCACCCGCCGGCGTAGAGGGCTCTGCCCCTACATCTTCCCCGCCACCTTGATCGCGAACGCATATTCGAACGCGATCTCCTCCAGCCGCTGGAACCGCCCCGAGGCGCCGCCGTGGCCGGCGCCCATGTTGGTCTTGAGGAGGATGGGTTCGGTGCCCGTCGTCTTCTGGCGCAGCTTCGCCGCCCATTTGGTCGGCTCCCAGTAGGTGACGCGCGGGTCGGTGAGGCCGGAGAGGGCGAGGATGGCGGGGTAGGGCTTTTCCGCCACGTTGTCGTAGGGCGAGTAGCTTGCCATCAACTGGTAGAAGTCCTTGCTCTCGATGGGGTTGCCCCATTCGGGCCATTCCGGCGGGGTGAGCGGCAGCGTGTCGTCGAGCATGGTGTTGAGGACGTCGACGAAGGGAACGGCCGCGATGATGCCGCCGAACTTTTCCGGCGCCATGTTGGCGATCGCTCCCATCAGCATGCCGCCGGCCGATCCGCCTTCGGCGACGATCTTCGCGTAGGACGTGAACTTCTCTTGATTCAGATAGTCGGCCGCTGCGATGAAGTCCTTGAAGGTATTGGTCTTCTTGTCCATCTTGCCGTTCTCGTACCAGGCAAAGCCCTTGTCCTTGCCACCGCGGATATGGGCGATGGCGTAGACGAAGCCTCTGTCGGCGAGCGACAGGCAATTGGTGTTGAAGGAGGCCGGGATGGTGATGCCGTAGGCGCCGTAGCCGTAGAGAAGGCACGGGGCCGAGCCGTCCAGCGGCGTGTCCTTGCGGTAGAGAAGCGTGACCGGCACGCTCTCGCCGTCCCATGCGGGGGCGAAGACGCGGCGGGTGACGTAGTCGTCCGGGTTGTGGCCGGAGGGCACTTCCTGCGTCTTCAAAAGCGTGCGCTCGCGGCTCGCCATGTCGTAGTCGAAGAGCTGCGAGGGCGTCGTCATCGAGGAATAGGAGAAGCGGATGACGTCCGTGTCATATTCCGCCGCGCCGGAAAGGCCGAGCGAATAGGCTTCCTCGGCGAAGGCGATGGCGTGCTCCTCGCCGCTCCTGCGGTCGCGCACGACGATGCGCGGCAGGCCCTCGTGGCGCTCCAGCCAGACGAGGTGGCGGGCGAAGGCCATGTGGCTGAGGATCAGCGTGCCGGGGCGGTGCGGCACCACTTCCGTCCAGTTCTCGCGGCCCGGCGCCGTCACCGGCGTCTGCATGATCTTGAAGTCCTTGGCGCCGTCGGCGTTCGTCAGGATGTAGAAGACGTCGCCGCCCTCCGTCATCGAATATTCGAGACCCGTCCGGCGCGGGGCGACGACGGCGGGCGTGGCGAGGAGGTCCTTCGTCGGGATGAGACGGTATTCGCTCGTCTCGTGGTCGTGGATATCGACATAGATGAAATCGTCGATCAGCGAGCCGCCGACTGACATGAAGAAGCCGGGGTCCTTCTCCTCGTAGACCAGCCGGTCGTTTTCCTGCCGCTCGCCGAGGATGTGGTGGAAGATCTTCGAGGGGCGGTGGTTCTCGTCGAGTGCGGTGTAGAAGAAGCTCTGCGCATCGGGCGCCCAGACGCCGCCGCCGCCCGTGTTGGCGATCTCGTCGGCGTGGTCCTCGCCGCTCGCAAGGTCGCGCACCTTCAGCGTGAAATATTCCGAGCCCTTGTCGTCATAGCCCCAGATGCCGAGTGAGTGGTCGGTGGAATGGTCGATGCCGGAGAGGCGGAAATAGTCCTTGCCGGCGGCCTCGCTGTCGCCGTCGAGCAGCAGCTTGCGCTCGCCGCCCTCGCGCTTCTCGCGGAAATAGCGCGGCTGCTCGCCGCCGGTGACATAGGCCGTGCCGTAGGCGAAGGGGCCGTCCTTCACCGGCACGGAGCTGTCGTCCTCCTTGATGCGCCCGCGCATCTCGGCAAAGAGGGTCTTCTGCAGCGCCTCCGTGTCGGCCATGGCCGCCGCCATGTAGGCGTTCTCGGCCTCCAGATGCTTGCGGATCTCCGGCTTCAGGATGGAGGGTTCCTTGAACATCGCCTGCCAGTTCTCGTCGCGGAACCAGGCATAGTCGTCGGTGCGGGTGATGCCGTGGCGGGTGTCGGACACCGGCTTCCTGGCGGCGACGGGGGCGGCGGGGAGGTTTTTGAAGACGGACAAGGGTTCACTCCGGCAAATCGACAGGCGGGACCTGAGAGATAGAGAGCCGGGGCGCTTGCATCAAGCGGGGGTTTT
>CBIMFD010000305.1:0-3900 GCA_966243085.1 uncultured Shinella sp. | reverse complement strand
CCCTTCTCCCCGCTTGCGGGGAGAAGGTCGCGGCAGCGGGATGAGGGGCGCTTCAAACGAAAACGGGCCCTTCAGGGCCCGCATCTCATTCCACCTTGGTGCCTGTCACCGCATCCGCCGGCGCTCGGCGGAGGGCTGGTAGGCGAGGCGCTGATGGTAGATGCAATAGGGCGAGTTGTCCGGGGACTCGTTGCCGCAGAAGTGGAAGTCGTCGTTCAGCGGGTCGCCGATCGGCCACTTGCAGGTGCGCTCGGTAAGCTGTGTCAGTTCCAGCCGGCGCGACATCGGCACGACCACGCTGTTGCCGTTGGCCGGAACGGGAAGCTGCTCGCTCTGGATCTCGAAGCCGGCGTCGATTTCTTCCTTGGCGACGGCGGCACCGGCGGGCCGGGCGGCGGCGCGGGCAGCGACCGGGCGGGCCTGGAACGCGGAGGGACGGGGCGCCGCGGAAGCCGGGCGTTTCGGACGGGCGGCGCTCGGCGTGCCGCCGGCCTTGGCGCGGCCCGGCAGGTTCAGCCGGTGCACCTTGCCGATGACGGCGTTGCGGCTGACGCCGCCGAGCTGGGCGGCGATCTGGCTCGCGCTCAGGCCCTCGCTCCAGAGCTTCTTGAGTTTCTCGACGCGCTCGTCTGTCCAGTTCATGCTTTCGTCTCCGCTCGGCGCCCGTGATGCGGGAATCCCTCATCGCGTCCCGGACGGGTCCGGGACCTGAACGCCTTCAACTCTTTGGTGACTAGTTCCGCCGCATGCAGTCTAGCAATTGGTCCTTAACCTAGAGACCGGGGGACTCTGTGACAAGAGTCGCGGGAATCGGCGCGAATCGATTTCTAAGTTTTCCCCAACTTGCTGGTCGGGTGTGACTCGATGGCGACACCTGCCGAGTGTGCCGTGAATCCTCACCTTGCGGGAGGTTCAGCCGCATTTGAGGCCGCGATTTGTTGACAGGCCGGGGCGAAATGCCGATAGTGCCCGCATGCCGCCGAAAGGCGGCTTTTTGATTTTTCTGGTATCCGGAAAAGTCAAGCCCAGGACCCGTTTTTGCATTTCTTTCTGAAGGATTCGCGCTATGGCCGATGCCGCGCCGCTCTATGAAACCTATCTGCGTGCACCGCTCCGGTTCACGCGCGGGGAGGGCGTCTGGCTGTTCGACGAGAAGGGCGAGCGATATCTCGATTTCGCCGCAGGCGTCGCCGTCACCGCGCTCGGCCATGCCCATCCCCATCTCGTCGCCGCGCTGAAGGATCAGGCCGACAAGGTCTGGCACCTGTCGAACCTCTACGAGGTGCCGGGTCAGGAGAGCCTCGGCCGCCGGCTGACGGACGCTACCTTCGCCGACAAGGTGTTCTTCACCAATTCCGGCGCCGAGGCGCTGGAATGCGCGATCAAGACGGCGCGGCGCTATCACTTCGCCAAGGGGCATCCCGGCAAGTTCCATATCGTAACCTTCGACGGCGCCTTCCACGGCCGCACGATCGCCACCATCGCGGCGGGCGGGCAGGAGAAGTATATCGAGGGGTTCGGCCCCAAGACCCCCGGCTTCCTCAAGGTCCCCTTCGGCGATATCGCCGCCGTCAAGGATGCGATCACCGAGGAGACGGCGGCGATCCTCATCGAGCCGGTGCAGGGCGAGGGCGGCATCCGCCCGGTGCCCAAGGAATTCTTGCAGGAGCTGCGCCGCCTCTGCGACGAATACGGCTTGCTTCTGGTCCTCGACGAGGTGCAGTCCGGCGTCGGCCGCACCGGCCGCCTCTTCGCCCATGAATGGTCCGGCGTCACGCCGGATATCATGGCGGTCGCCAAGGGCATGGGCGGGGGCTTCCCGCTCGGCGCCTGCCTTGCGACGGCCGAAGCCGCCTCCGGCATGGTCGCCGGCACGCACGGCTCCACCTATGGCGGCAATCCGCTCGCCATGGCCGTCGGCAACGCCGTGCTCGACGTGGTGCTGGAAGAAGGCTTCCTCGAGCATGTGCGCGATGTCGCCCTCGTCTTCCGCCAGGGGCTTGCAGCCCTCAAGGACCGCTTCCCCGCGATCATAGAGGACGTGCGCGGCGAAGGCCTGATGCTCGGCATCAAGTCGAAGATCCCCGTCGCCGAGCTCCTTGCCGCCGTGCGCGCGGAAAAGCTGCTCGGCGTGCCGGCCGGCGACAACGTGCTGCGTCTGCTGCCGCCGCTCACCGTGACGGCGGAGGAAGCACGCGAAGGCCTCGCACGCATCGAGCGCGCCGCCGAAAAGCTGACGGCGGCCAAGGCCGCCTGATCGGGCACCGGAACAGACAGGACATATCATGGCAAAGCATTTCCTCGACCTTTCCGCCGTTTCGGAAAGCGATCTCCGCGTCATCATGGACGATGCGCACAAGCGCAAGGCCGCCAGCAAGGCCGGCACGGAGGCAAGGCCGCTCGCCGGCAAGATGCTCGCGATGATCTTCGAGAAGCCTTCCACCCGCACGCGCGTTTCCTTCGACGTCGGCATGCGCCAGCTCGGCGGCGAGACGCTGTTCCTGTCGGGCACGGAAATGCAGCTCGGCCGCGCCGAGACGATCGGCGACACGGCGAAGGTGCTCTCGCGCTATGTCGACGCCATCATGATCCGCACGACCGACCATTCGCGCCTCTTGGAGCTTGCCGAGCACGCCACCGTGCCGGTCATCAACGCGCTGACGGACCTCACGCATCCCTGCCAGATCATGGCCGACATCATGACCTTCGAGGAGCATCGCGGCTCTACCAAGGGCAAGACCTTCGCCTGGACGGGCGACGGCAACAACGTGCTGCATTCCTTCGTCGAGGGCTCGGCCCGCTTCGGCTATACGATGAAGATGGCCGTGCCGATGGGCTCGGAACCCGACGACAAGATCCTCAACTGGGCGCGCGACAACGGCGGCAACATCCTGCTCGGCCACGATGCCGATGCCGTCATCGACGGCGTCGATCTCGTCGTCACCGACACCTGGGTCTCGATGAACCAGGAGCACCGCGCCCGCGGCCACAACATCTTCCAGCCCTATCAGGTCAACAAGCAGTTGATGGCGCGCGCCGACAAGGATGCGCTCTTCATGCACTGCCTGCCGGCCCACCGCGGCGAGGAGGTGACGGACGAGGTGATCGACGGTCCGCAGTCCGTCGTCTTCGACGAGGCGGAAAACCGCCTGCACGCGCAGAAGTCGATCCTCGCCTGGTGCTTCGGCGCCGTCTGACGGGGCATCTTGAAAAGCTGAAAGCCGCACCCGATCTAGGGGCATCGCAAGGCGCCGGAAGGCGCCGTCTCTGGCGCATGCCCGCCCGGTATGAAATGATCGGCGGCGGGAGCGCGAAATCACGGTAGAACGCTGTCGCGCGCGACAGGCCTTGGGGCCTGCCGCCGCCGCGGCGTGCAAGGAGCAGGATGATGATGGCGGAAAATGCCCTGAAACTCGGCGAACCCGGCTTTGCCGGCGACGACCATGTGCTGCCGTTCCAGGTGGAAGGCCTCGACGTGCGCGGGCGCGCCGTGCAACTCGGCCCGATGCTTGACGGCATCCTCGGCCGGCACGACTACCCGGCGCCCGTCGCGCGGCTGCTTGCGGAAGCCATCACGCTCACGGTCCTCCTCGGCACCTCGCTGAAGTTCGAGGGCAAGCTGATCGTGCAGACCAAGGGCGACGGCCCGGTCGACCTGCTGGTCGCCGATTTCTCGGCGCCCGAGGACGTGCGCGCCTATGCCCGCTTCGACGAGGAGGCCCTGAAGGCAGCCGTCGCCGCCGGCAGGGCCGAGCCGCACGAGCTTCTCGGCAGCGGCGTGCTCGCCTTCACCATCGACCAGGGCCCGCACACCCAGCGCTACCAGGGCATCGTGCCGCTCGACGGCCATACGCTGGAGGAGATCGCCGGCGTCTATTTCCGCCAGTCGGAGCAGATCCC
>CBIMFD010000304.1:0-3908 GCA_966243085.1 uncultured Shinella sp. | reverse complement strand
TCGCAGATTTCCCTTTCGCGCGCCGTCAGTTCCGTCGCCTCGGCGCGCCCGCCGACATGCATGTTGGAGCGGCTGTCATGCTCGG
This sequence comes from uncultured Shinella sp., assembly GCA_966243085.1. Lineage (GTDB taxonomy): Bacteria > Pseudomonadota > Alphaproteobacteria > Rhizobiales > Rhizobiaceae > Shinella. Next base: position 3,823 of record CBIMFD010000304.1, on the reverse strand, counting down.
CCGGCACGCGATTGATCGCGCCGACCGGCTCGCCGTCGACGAGGAGGATGCGCTTGTCGCCCTTGCGCACGTCCGGAAGATATTGCTGGGCGATGAAGGGCTCGCGGAAGAGCTGGCCGAACATTTCGAGCAGCGAGGAAAGGTTGCGGTCGTCGCGGGTGGAATGGAAGACGCCGGCCCCGCCATTGCCGTAGAGGGGCTTCAGGATGATGTCGCCCATCTCCTCGCGGAAGCGGCGGATTTCGCCCGGGTCGCGGGTGATGAGGGTCGCCGGCATCAGGTCGGCGAATTCGGTGACGAAGATCTTCTCCGGCGAATTGCGCACCCAGGCCGGATCGTTGACGACCAGCGTCTTCGGATGGATGCGCTCCAGAAGGTGCGTGGAGGTAATATAAGACATGTCGAAAGGCGGGTCCTGGCGCAGCAGCACCACGTCCATCGCGGCGAGATCGATGCGCTCGGGCGCGCCGAGTGTGAAGTGGTCGCCCTTGACGTCGCGCAGTTCCATCGGCTGGACGGTGGCATGGACCTTGCCGTCGCGCAGGCTGAGCTGGTCGGGCGTATAGTGGAAGAGCCTGCAGCCGCGGCTTTGCGCCTCGAGGCTCATGGCGAAGGTGGAATCGCCGGCGATGTTGATGGTCGAGACGTGGTCCATCTGAACCGCGACGTTCTGAATCTTGGCCATGAAAAGTCCCCTCAGGAATGCCCGACACATTTAGGGTGCCGCAGGCCCGAAGGCAACGGGCGCCGCACCAGCCGGTGCGACGCCCGCCATAATCCGCCGCCCCAAAGGTTCAGGCGGCAAGGCCTCGCGGTTCGGCGGTGCGACGCAGGCGGTCGCGCAGCTTCAGCGCCATGTTGAAGGGCGCGGGGAATTCCTTGCGGCAGAAGGCGAGCTTGCGCACATAGGTCTCGACATACCAGGTCGACCAGCTCTTGGCCGGGAAATAGGCGATGTCGCCCGCCTTCAGCAGACGCTCGCTGCCGTCCTCGGCGGTGACGCGCACCTCGCCTTCGAGGATCATCACCGTCTCGTCCCAACCGAAATACCAGCGGAAGGCGCCGGCCGTGCAATCCCACACCGCCGTCGTCGCCTTGTCGTCATAGGCGCGCGAATGCAGCGAAAGCCGGGCCTGCGGATCGCCTTCGACGACGAGCGACGGATCGATCGGCGCCGGCACCATTTCGAGATCGCCGAGCGAAGCGCTGACCGGCGAGCGCGGCACGTCCGCCTCCCGACTGGAGCGGATGGCCGCAGCGGCCATGGTGGCGAGCATCAGTTTCAGGACCATCTTATCCCCCTTGCATTGCGCCGGCAGACTAGCGGGAAGGCGTAACGGCAAGGTTCAGGCGATCGCTTGCATTTTATGCATCTGCGATTTCGGCAGGGCGGCTCAGAACGCATCCGCGAAGTGCCGGGGCAGACGCCAGGGCAGCACGGCGACGATGTCATAGCGCAAGGACAGGCGATGGGCATCCGGCTGACGGGACAGCCAGATCTCGCTTGCCGCGCGAATGCGCTGCTGTGCGGTTCCGGTGACGGCGAAGACGGCGCTGTCGACGCTGCGGCGCGCCTTCACCTCCACGCAGACGACGAGGTCGCCGCGCCGGGCGACGATATCGATCTCGCCGAGCTTGGTCCGGTAGCGGATCGCGCAGATGCGGAAACCCTTGGCGAGGAGATAGAGCGCGGCGAGATATTCGGAGACATGTCCCCGGCGGAAGGCCTTTTGCCGGCCGGAATCCGCCGTCCTATCCCGCATCGGCATCCTTCAGGTCGAGAAGGCGCTGGTAGAGGTCCCTCCGCGGCAGGCCCGTCCGGCGGGCCGCCTCGGTCGCCGCCCTGCCAGCCGGCATGTCCTTTACGAGCGCCGACAGCAGGCGGTCGACATCCGCGGCCTCCGGGGCTGCCGCCGCGCCCGGCGGGCCGACGACGAAGACGATCTCGCCTTTCACCGAGGCCCCGTCGCCATAGTGGGCGGCAAGTTCGCCGAGCGTGCCGCGGCGGAACTCCTCGAAGGTCTTGGTGAGCTCCCGGCAGACGCAGGCCGCGCGCTCATCGCCCAGCACATCGGCCGTGGCCGCCACCGTCGCGGCGATGCGGTGCGGCGATTCGAAAAAGAGCAGCGTTGCCGGAACGGCGGAAAGCTCGGCAAGCCGGTCGCGGCGCGCCTTGTCCTTGGTGGGCAGGAAGCCGGCGAAGAAGAAGGCGTCGTTCGGCAGGCCCGACCCCACGAGCGCGGCAAGCGGCGCGGAGGCGCCGGGAATCGGCACGACCCGGTGTCCGGCCGCGATCGCCAGGAGGGCGAGGCGATAGCCGGGATCGGAGACGAGCGGCGTGCCGGCGTCGGAAACGAGCGCGACGGATTTTCCCGCTTCGAGCGCGGAGATGAGGCGCGGACCGGCTTCGTCGGCATTGTGCTCGTGATAGGCATAGGGCCGATTGACGATGCCGTAGCGGTCGAGCAGCACGCGGGTGACGCGGGTATCCTCGCAGGCGAGCACGTCGGCGCCGGCCAGCGTTTCGAGCGCGCGCAGCGTGATGTCGGAGAGGTTGCCGATGGGGGTCGCGACGAGGTAGAGCGCCGGCTCCAGCGGCCGGGCCGGGATCACGGCATTGTGGAGACGGAACGTCCTGCCGCCCTCGCCCGTCCCGTTTGCCGCGCCTTCGTCCCGCATCGTCTTCCGCCTTTCCTTTGTCTCCTTATGGGCGAGCGGGAAGCCGGCTGCAAGGTGCGCTGCCTGTGGATCGTGCATCCCGCGCCGTTAGCACTTGCAATCCTCCTTGGACTTCTGCCATTTTGCCCCTCCACGTCAGTCCGGCATTCGCCGGAATTCAAGGCAATGCCGCCGGTTTCCGGCGTGCCAGCGGTCGAAAGCGGTACAGTTCAATGCGCATTACTCTCGAGCGGTCCAATCTTCTGAAGTCGCTGAACCACGTTCACCGCGTGGTGGAACGGCGCAACACGATCCCGATCCTCTCGAACGTGCTCCTGCGCTCGGACGGCGCCAGCCTCGACATGAAGGCGACCGACCTGGACCTCGAGATCACCGAGGCGACGCCCGCGCAGGTCGAGCAGGCGGGCGCCACGACCGTTCCCGCGCACCTTCTCTACGACATCGTGCGCAAGCTGCCGGACGGTTCGGAAGTGCTGCTCGCCACCAGCGCCGACGGCGCCTCCATGACGGTCGCCTCGGGGCGCTCGAAATTCTCGCTGCAGTGCCTGCCGCAGTCCGACTTCCCGGACCTCACCGCCGGCAGCTTCTCGCACACGTTCCGCCTCAAGGCGACGGATCTCAAGATGCTGATCGATCGCACCCAGTTCGCGATCTCGACGGAAGAGACTCGCTACTACCTCAACGGCATCTTCATCCACACGATCGAGAGCAAGGGCGACCTGAAGCTGCGCGCCGTCGCCACCGACGGCCACCGCCTCGCGCGCGCCGACGTCGATGCGCCGTCGGGCTCGGAAGGCATGCCGGGCATCATCATCCCGCGCAAGACGGTCGGCGAACTGCAGAAGCTGGTCGACAACCCGGACCTCACCGTCACCGTGGAAGTCTCCGACGCGAAGATCCGCTTCACCATCGGCTCCATCGTGCTGACCTCCAAGCTGATCGACGGCACCTTCCCTGATTACCAGCGCGTGATCCCGACCAACAACGACAAGGAACTGAAGATCGACTGCCAGTCCTTCGCCCAGGCCGTCGACCGCGTCTCCACCATCTCCTCCGAGCGCGGCCGCGCCGTGAAGCTGGCGCTGACCGAAGGTCAGCTCACGCTGACGGTCAACAACCCGGATTCGGGCAGCGCGACGGAAGA
>CBIMFD010000303.1:0-3916 GCA_966243085.1 uncultured Shinella sp. | reverse complement strand
GCACGCGCTTCTTCGACTGGCCGGCATCCGGCCGCGCCACGACGCCGGCGATGAAGCGGCCCTCGCGCACCAGCTCCTCGACCACGTAGCCTTCCAGCACGCGGATCGACGGTGTCTTGCGCACGGCGGATATCAACGCCTCCATGATGGCCTTGCCGGCCATGTCGCCCTTGACGCGCACGATGCGCCGCTCGGAATGGGCGGCTTCGCGGGAAAGCAGGAGCTTGCCCTCGAGGTCGCGGTCGAAGGGCACGCCGTATTCAAGCAGGTCATGGATGCGCGCGGGGCCTTCGGCCACCATGAAGCGCGCCATCTTCTCGTCGACGATGCCGGCGCCCGCTTCCAGCGTGTCGGCGACGTGCTTGTCGAAGGTGTCGCCGGGGCTCATGGCCGCCGCAATGCCGCCCTGCGCCCAGGCCGAGGACGCGCCCTGCCCGATGGGCGCGGCGGCAAGGACCGTGACGGGGCGCGGCGCGAGTTTCAGCGCGCAAAACAATCCCGCAAGCCCGCCGCCCACGATGACGATATCGTCGATGCCGTTCCAGGATTGCGGACGGAAGCTGTCGATGGGCATGTCATTCTCCTCCAGCGCGCACTGGACTGTTCTCCCCCCTTGTGGGGGAGATGTCACGAAGTGACAGAGGGGGCTGGCGGCCCGCGCGGCGAGGAGGATCACCCCCCTCTGCCCTGCCGGGCATCTCCCCCACAAGGGGGGAGAGCGAAACCCGTGCCGCTTGCGTCTCTATCTCTTCGCGACCTCCAGCCGCGCTCCACTATTGTTTCAAATTCACCATTCGCTCGACGGCGAGGCGGGCGCGGTCGGCGATTGCCGGATCCACCGTCACCTCCTCCGTCATGGACACCAGGCTGTCGAGGATCTTCGGCAGCGTGATGCGCTTCATGTGCGGACAGAGGTTGCACGGCTTGACGAAATCGACGCCCGGAAGCTCCGCCTGGATGTTGGAGGCCATAGAGCATTCGGTGACGAGCAGCACGCGCGAGGGGCGATGGTCCTTCACATAGTTGATCATGCCCGAGGTGGAGCCGGCGAAATCGCACACCTCGATGACATCCGGATGGCATTCCGGATGGCCGATGATCTCGATGCCGGGATGGGCCTCCTTGTAGGAAAGGAGCTCGGCCGCGGTGAAGCGCTCGTGCACCTCGCAATGGCCCTTCCAGGTAAGGATCTTCTTGTTCGTCTGGCGCGCGACGTTGAGGGCGAGATATTCGTCGGGAATGCAGAGCACCGTGTCGCTCTCCAGGCTCTCGACGACTGCGAGCACGTTGGAGGAGGTGCAGCAGATGTCCGTCTCCGCCTTCACGTCGGCAGATGTGTTGACGTAGGTGACGACCGGCACGCCCGGATAGCGCTGTTTCAGGAGCCGCACATCCGCGCCGGTGATGGAGTCCGACAGCGAGCAGCCGGCGCGCGAATCGGGGATCAGCACCGTCTTTTCCGGGTTCAGCAGCTTGGAGGTCTCGGCCATGAAGTGCACGCCGCACTGGATGATGATCTCGGCATCGACCTTGGTGGCGTCGCGGGCAAGCTGGAGCGAATCGCCGACGATGTCTGCGACGCAGTGGAAGATTTCCGGCGTCTGGTAATTGTGCGCGAGGATGACGGCGCCGCGCTCCTTCTTCAGCCGGTTGATGGCGGCGACATAGGGCGCATAGACCGGCCATTCAAAGGCGGGGATGAACTGCCTGACCTTCTCGTAGAGGTGCTCCGTCTCGCGGGCGATTTCCGGCGTGAAGGCAAGATCCGGCTTCTCGACAACGCCGAAGCGCTCCGCGGCGGTGAGCGGGCGAGCGGCTTCGGCAGCCTGCGCATGCTGGGCCAGAACGGTCATGGAACCCTCCTCTCAAGCTATTTTGCTCAAGTTGAGCATAACAGCCTTAAAACAAAACCGGCATTGCCGGTGGATGAGATTTAGAAACTTTTGTGACGCTTTGCAAGGCGCGCCGCCCGAAATCCAGCCGGCGGCGCGCCGCTTCGAATCAGGCCATGGCCGGGCGGGAGATGCCCTTTTCCTCGATCGGCCAATGGACGACGGCGGCGAAGACGCCAAGCGCCACGCCCAGCCACCAGACCGGATCGTAGGTGCCGAAGCGGTCGTAGAGATAACCGCCCATCCACACGCCGAGGAACGAGCCGACCTGATGCGACAGGAAGACGACGCCGCCGAGAAGGCCGAGATGGCGCGTGCCGAACATGATGGCGACGAGGCCGTTGGTCGGCGGCACGGTGGAAAGCCACAGGAGGCCCATGACGATGGCGAAGACGATGACCGAGGTGGGCGACTGCGGCAAGAGGATGAAGGCCGACACCGCGACGGACCGGGCGAGATAGATATAGGCGAGGAAATAGGGCTTGGAGTAGCGCTGGCCGATGAAGCCGGCGGCGAGCGAGCCGATGATGTTGAAGAAGCCGATCAGCGCCAGCGAGATCACCGCATAGCGGGCATCGATGCCGATGTCGCTGAGATAGGCCGGGAAATGGGCGGTGATGAAGGCGACCTGATAGCCGCAGACGAAGAAGCCGGCGACGAGCAGCAGATAGCTGCGGTAGCCGAGCGCCTCGCGCAGCGCCTCGCCGATCGTCTGCTTGTATTCGCTGGCGGCGGTGATGCCGGAGGAGGAATTGCCGCGCAGCGGAATGGCGATGAGCGGCACGGCGAGCATCAGGATGCCGAGATAGACGAGGCTGTCCGACCAGCCGAAGGCGCTGATGAGGCCCTGCGAGAGCGGCGCGAAGAGGAACATGCCGGCCGAGCCCGCGGCCGTGCAGATGCCGAAGGCCATGGAGCGCTGCTCGGGCGTCACGTTGCGCGCGAAGGCCGAGAGCAGGATGCCGAAGGAACCCGCTCCGACGCCGAGACCGACCAGCACGCCGCCGCCGACATGCAGCCAGAGCGGCGAGGTGCCGAGCGACATGAGGTAGAGGCCGAGCGCATAGACGAGGCCGGAGATCAGGAGCACGCGCCAGGTGCCGAACTTGTCGGCGATGGCGCCGAAGAAGGGCTGGCTGACGCCCCAGGCAAGGTTCTGCAACGCCATGGCGAGGCCGAAGGTCGTGCGGTCCCAGCCGGTATCCTGGAGCATCGGAAGCTGGAAGAAACCCATCGCCGAGCGCGGACCGAAGGTGAGCACGGCAATGAGGGAGCCGGCGAGAATGATGAGCCAGGGCATCGGCCGGGCCGCGGCAGGAGCCGCCGCAGAAAGGGAAGCGGACATGGAACTCTCTCCAAAATCGATGACGCAAATTAAGGTCGGCCATTGATAAATAAAAGTGAATTTAATTGAGCAGGCAATCAGCCCGATTGATGGAATAGCCGTTTCGGCAGGCCATTGGATCAAACTTGACGCGTCGCGAATTTAGGCGCATTGCCACCTGCGGGCGTCACACGGCGCCAATCAAACCCGGATAGAAAAATGGACCCCGACAGTCGACGATCGAGAGCAATCGAGCGGTCGATCCGGTAGAGCCCCGCGGCTTCCTCCGGACGGCGAGAATGCCCTCAAAGGAGTGAAGCATGCTGCAAATCTATGCCCGCAGGGCGGACCGCTTCTGCCTGCGCGAAATTTCCAACCCGGCCATCGAGCAGGCGATCTCCCCTGCCCTCTGGTACGACCTGCTCGATCCCGCGCCCGAGGAGGTGCGGGAGGTCGAAAGCGCGCTGCACATCGCCATCCCCAGCCGGGAGGAGATGGAGGATATCGAGCTTTCCGCCCGGCTCTACCAGGAGGACGGGGCGGAGTTCATGACCATGACGATGCTGACCAACCTCGACGGCGACGAGCCGGCGAAAACGCCGGTGACGTTCATCCTGCGCGGGCCGACCCTGGTGACGGTGCGCTACACCGACGCCAAGCCGTTCGCCACCTTCTGCGCACGGGCGCTGCGCGGCAACGG
>CBIMFD010000302.1:0-3955 GCA_966243085.1 uncultured Shinella sp. | reverse complement strand
AGGCGGGTGATCGAATCGAGCAGGATGACGACGTCACGGCCGTGCTCGACGAGGCGCTTGGCCTTCTCTATGACCATCTCGGCGACCTGGACGTGGCGCGTCGCCGGTTCGTCGAAGGTGGAGGAGACGACCTCGCCCTTCACCGAGCGCTGCATGTCCGTCACTTCTTCCGGGCGCTCATCGATCAAAAGGACGATGAGGTAGCATTCCGGATGGTTGGCGGTGATCGAATGGGCGATGTTCTGCAGGAGAACCGTCTTACCCGTGCGCGGCGGCGCGACGATCAGCGCGCGCTGGCCCTTGCCGAGCGGCGCCACCAGGTCGATGACGCGCGGGGAAAGGTCCTTCGACGTCGGGACGTCGAGCTCCATCTTGAAGCGCTCGTTCGGGTAGAGCGGCGTCAGGTTGTCGAAATGAACCTTGTGACGGATCTTTTCCGGATCGTCGAAATTGATCGTGTTGACCTTGAGGAGGGCGAAATAGCGCTCGCCTTCCTTGGGCCCGCGGATCGGACCTTCCACCGTATCGCCGGTCTTCAGCGAGAAGCGGCGGATCTGCGAGGGGGAGATGTAGATGTCGTCCGGCCCCGGCAGGTAGTTCGCATTGGCCGAACGCAGGAAGCCGAAACCGTCCTGCAGCACTTCCACGACGCCTTCGCCGATGATTTCGACATCCTGCGAGGCCAGCATCTTGAGGATGGCAAACATCAGTTCCTGCTTGCGCATCGTGCTCGCGTTCTCGACCTCGAGCGATTCGGCAAAGGCGAGGAGATCGGTCGGAGTCTTGTTCTTGAGGTCTTGTAGCTTCATTTCGGCCATGAATGGTCCATGCTGCGGGTCATCGGGTGGGGAAAGGCGTGCGGGTCAAGGACGAACTGCGCGGGATTCGGTGCAGTCCACTGAACGAATACACATGCCATGAAGATGAGATGGGCGGAAAATAGCGATTCCGGCCGAGGCCCGCAAGGGGGGCGATGCATTTCGTCCGATTTGTCGCGGATGGCCTCAGAACGGCTTGACGATCACCATGATGACGATGAGGACCATCAGCAGCGCCGGCGCCTCGTTCCAGATGCGCCATTGCCGGCCGGTGCGGGTGTTGCGGTCTTCCGCAAAGGCCTGCACGGCACGGCCGTAGAACTGATGCACGCCGGACAAAAGCACGACGAAGGCGAGCTTGGCATGCAGCCAGCCGCCCTGGAAGCCATAGACGGACCAGGCCAGATAAAGGCCGAGCAGCCAGGAAAGCCCCATGGCAGGCTGCATGATGACCCGGTAGAGCCGCTGCTCCATCACCTTGAAGGTCTCCGAGAGGTCGGAGCCGATCGGAGCATCGGTATGGTAGACGAAGAGCCGCGGCAGGTAGAGAAGGCCGGACATCCAGGAGATCACGGCGACGACGTGGAGCGCCTTGATCCACGATACGGGATCTTCCGGCGGATGGAGGACGACGAGGAGGGCAACCAGCGCAAAGACGACGAGAGCGATCGCCGCCCGCATCTGCGCACGGCGTCCGGCGCTTGCGCCCGTCTGCTTCTCGCTCACGAGGTTTCTCCGCGCACCCGCGCGACAAGGCGCGTTACATGATCGGGATCGGCCTGCGGCGTGATGCCGTGGCCGAGATTGAAGATGAGGGGGCCGTTGCCGAGCGCCTGAAGGATCGCATCCACGCCGGCATCGAGCGCAGCACCGCCGGCGACCACCCGCATCGGGTCGAGATTGCCCTGCACGGGGCCGTCCTTCTGCAGTTCGGCCGCGAAGGAAAGCGGCACCGCCCAGTCGAGGCCGATCGCGTCGGCATGCGTTTCCTGCCGGTAGGACTTGAGAAGAAGGCCCGCACCCTTGGCAAAGGCGATGATCTTCGCCTGCGGGCGGCGCGCCTTCACCGAATCGACGATGCGCCGCACCGGGCGGATGGCATAATCGGCAAATTCCCTCTCGCCGAGTACGCCCGCCCAGGAATCGAAAATCTGCACAGCATCGGCGCCGGCATCGATCTGTGCCACGAGATAATCGGCCGAAAGATCGGCCAGCACACCGAGGAGCCGCGCAAAGGTCTTCGGCTCGCGATAAGCGAAGAGCCGCGCCGGTGCCTGGTCCGACGTGCCGTGGCCGGCGATCATGTAGGTCGCCACCGTCCACGGCGCGCCGCAGAAGCCGAGCAACGCCGTTTCATCCGGCAGCGCCCCGCGGACGCGCCCGATCGCTTCGATGACCGGCCGGAGGTGATCCAGAACCCCTTCTTCCTTCAGCGCAAGAATCCCGTCGACATCGATCGGGTCGAGCCGCGGTCCATGGCCTTCCTCGAAGCGCACGTTCCGTTTCAAGGCATCGGGGATGACGAGGATATCGGAGAAGAGGATCGCCGCGTCAAAGCCGTAACGCCGGATCGGCTGGAGCGTGACTTCCGTTGCCAGCTCCGGCGAATAACAGAGATCGAGGAAACTTCCCGCCTGCGCGCGCGTTGCCCGATATTCCGGCAGGTAACGGCCTGCCTGGCGCATCAGCCAGATGGGAGGAGGAGAAACCGTCTTCCCGTTCAGGACCTCGACGATCTTCCGGCTTTTTTCAGACACGCTGGGGGTTCTCCCAATAAAGAAATAATCTCTTTGAAAAGGTTTCTATTTCTTAGAGTCGGTGACTATCAAGGATTAAATCCTTTCCACAAAATCCCGGCAGAAGCGGGATGAGGCGGGAAAAGGCGGATGGCAATCGCCATTTGCAGAGAGAAAACCGGGAAACCGGGATTCTCCTTTTGGAATCAATATCGGTCGAGGAGGTCAAGCAAATAGCTTCCTGTGGATAGGCTGTGGGGAGGCGCGACACTTTGCCATGACCGCGAGTCTTATCCACATGCGCGATGAATCGCTTTCCCGCCATCCGCCGATTGTGGAAAAGTCGGCACTTATCCTCTTGCCTCCGGCCCCCTCCCGTTCTTAGCTCCCGGTTCTCCCAATCCATCAACAGGGGGCGGAGGATATTGTGGAAAGCATCAGAAACTACTTCCATCTGCACCTCATATCGGACTCGACGGGCGAGACCCTTATCGCCGCCGGCCGGGCGGCGGCGGCGCAGTTCCAATCCTCCCAGGCGCTGGAACATGTCTATCCACTGATCCGCAACCGTAGGCAGCTCATGCCGGTGCTCGATGCCATCGACGGCGCGCCGGGCATCGTGCTCTATACGATCGTCGATCGGGAACTTTCGGGCATCATCGACCAGCGCTGCCGGGAAATGGGCGTGCCCTGCGTTTCCGTGCTGGAGCCGGTGATCGATCTCTTCCAGTCCTATCTCGGCGCACCTTCGCGCCGGCGGGTCGGTGCGCAGCATGTGATGGATGCGGAATATTTCGCGCGCATCGAAGCACTCAATTTCACGATGGATCATGACGACGGACAGTTGCCGGCCGATCTGGAGGAGGCGGACGTGATCCTCGTTGGCATCAGCCGCACCTCGAAGACGCCGACAAGCATCTATCTCGCCAACCGCGGCATCAAGACCGTGAATGTGCCGATCGTGCTGGGCGTGCCGCTGCCGGAGCGGCTGTCGGCGGCGGCCCGGCCGCTGATCGTCGGCCTTATCGCGACGACCGACCGCATCGCCCAGGTGCGGCAGAACCGCATGCTCGGCCAGACGCAGGATTTCCGCGGCGACGACTATATCGACCGGGCGCAGATTTCCGAGGAACTGAAATATGCAAGGGCGCTCTGCTCCCGCAACAACTGGCCGGTCATCGACGTCACGCGCCGCTCCATCGAGGAAACGGCGGCCGCCATTGTTGCTCTTCGCCCCAAGCTCCGTTAACGCGGAAGGCGAATGGAGATCGTCATGACGCCGCCGCTGATCCTCGCCTCGCAAAGTCCTTTCCGCCGCATGCTGATGGAAAATGCCGGTCTCGCCTTTTCGGCCGAAGCCGCGGCCATCGACGAGCGCGCCGTCGAGGCGGCCTTGTCGGC
>CBIMFD010000301.1:0-3963 GCA_966243085.1 uncultured Shinella sp. | reverse complement strand
TCCTTGACCTTCGGCCCCGGTCCCCAGTCGGCGACGAAGCTTTCGTAGGTGTAGACGGTCAGCGTCTTTTCCTGCGCGAACGCGGGAAAGGCGAGGGATGCGGCAAGCGCCGCGATCGAAATGAGAACAGTCTTGCGCATCGGCGCCTCCTTGTCTGGTCACAAACGGGAATAGGGCGCTGGATGTGCCGTCTAATCCCTCCGCCGGTACGAGCCGGATCAGGTTCTTCGGGTTGGCGAAACCGCCTCTCAGCCGGCAGGCAAACCTGCGGGCACCCCGTTAGAGCAGGAGAAGGCATAATGCCGCGCGCGGTGGCGCGCAATAGCAAAGGCCCGGATGCGTGGCATCCGGGCCTCTTTTCGTGCGCGCTTTCCAGAAGGCTCAGTGCTTTGCCGGCAGGCGCGGCAGGAAGACCGTCAGGATGCCGAGCAGCGGCATGTAGGAGCAGGCCTTGAAGACGAAGTCGATGCCGCGGCTGTCGGCGACGCCGCCGAGCAGGGCCGCCGCAAGGCCGCCCGCGCCGAAGGCGAAGCCGAAGAAGATGCCGGCGATCATGCCGACGCGGCCCGGCACAAGTTCCTGCGCGAAGACGACGATGTTGGAGAAGGCAGAGGAGAAGATGAGGCCGATCATCACCGTCAGCACGCCCGTCCAGAAGAGGTTGGCATAGGGCAGCAGCAGCGCGAAGGGAATGACGCCGAGGATCGAGAACCAGATGACGAAGCGCGTGCCGAAGCGGTCGCCGATCGGCCCGCCCAGGAAGACGCCGAGCGCCGAGGAACCGAGGAAGAGGAACAGCATGAGCTGGGCCTGCTGCACGTCGAGGCCGAAGCGGTTGATCGTGTAGAAGGTGAAATAGCTCGAGATGCTGGAGAGATAGGCGTTCTTCGTCGTGGTCAGCAGGACGAGGACGGCGAGCGCCCAGGCAACCTTGCCGCGCGGCAGCGGCAGCTCGCGGCTCGCGGCCGGGCGGCTCGCGGCAAGCCGGCGCTCGCCGGCATACCAGTTGCCGACCCAGGTGAGGATGCCTATGCCGAGAAGGGCGACGACCGAGAGCCAGGCGACGCTCGTCTGGCCGAAGGGCAGAACGATGAAGGCGGCGAGCAGCGGCCCGAGCGCCGTGCCGGCATTGCCGCCGACCTGGAACATCGATTGGGCGAGCCCGTGCCGCCCGCCGGAGGCGAGGCGCGCGACGCGCGAGGATTCCGGATGGAAGACCGCCGAGCCGAGACCGATCAGGCAGGCGCCGAAGACGAGCACCGGGAAGGAATGCGCATAGGCGAGCATGATCAGCCCGACGAAGGTGCTGCCCATGCCGACCGGCAGGGAGAAGGGCATCGGCCAGCGGTCGGTGACGAGGCCGACGGCCGGCTGCAGCAGCGAGGCCGTGACCTGGAAGGCCATGGTCAAAAGGCCGATCTGCACGAAATCGAGCGCATAGTTCTCTTTGAGCAGCGGATAGAGCGACGTCAGCAGCGACTGCATGATGTCGTTCAGCATGTGGCAGGCGCTGACCGCCAGGATGATGGAATAGGTGGTGGTGACGGCGCCGCGCGGGGCCGCAGGAACGATAGTGGACATGGTGGCCTCGAAATGGTCCCAGGGGAGGAGATCCGTTGCGCCTCCATTACAAGGATTGCGTGCGGCCTGCTTTTGTGGTGAGGTCCACTTCTTACGCGAATGGGCCAAAGATGGAAAAATTGACCGCCGCGCGCCTGCAGGCGCTCAACGACGAGCATGTGCGCAATCTCGCCCGCATGGAGCAGTCGAATGCGGACGTCCTCGTCCACAGTACCGATATTCCGGGCGGTTATGTTGTGCCGCTGCACCGTCACCGCCGCGCGCAGTTCCTCTGCGTCTTTTCCGGCGTGGTGCTGGTGGCGACGGACCGCGGGCGCTGGATGATCCCGCCCGGCCATGCCCTCGTCATTCCGCAGGGCCTCGAGCATTCCGTCGAGATGTGCAGCGACGTCAGCATGCGCTCGGTCTACATCCATGCGCCGACGGGCCAGGCGGCCTCGCCCGAGCCGGCGGTGCTGGAGGTGACGGAGCTTGCCCGCCAGCTCATCGCCACGGCCGTGCAGCAAGGCCGGGTGCCCGACGACCGGGGCCGGGCGGACCTCGTGATGGCGCTGCTCCTCGACGAGATCGGCCGTCTGCCGGAACGCCGCCTCGGCCTGCCCTTCCCGGCGAGCGGGCGGCTCGCCGGCCTCTGCCGCGATTTCGTCGACCATCCCTCGCCCACCGCCAAGATCGACGACTGGGCAAGACAGCTTCATATGAGCCGGCGCACCTTCACGCGCTTCTTCCGGCAGGAGATGGGCGTCAGTTTCGTCACCTGGCGCCAGCAGGCCTGCCTCTTCGCCTGCCTGCCGCGCCTTGCCGCCGGCGAGCCGGTGACGCGCGTCGCGCTCGACGCCGGCTACGAGAGCGTTCCGGCCTTCACCACCATGTTCCGCCGCATGCTCGGCACCTCGCCGCGCGCCTATCTTTCGAGCCGCGCGGCGGCATAAGCGTCTCAAAAAGACCGGCAAAGGGCGCGATCCGGGGGCTGTTTTCTACGGCCGTTTGGGATTAGGAAGGACAGGCGGGACCCATTCCGGGCCGCAACCGGGAGCGCAGGCCGCACGGGAGACAGGGTTTGAGGAAGATACTGGTCATCGGCATCGGCGCGGGAAACCCCGAGCACATGACCGTGCAAGCGATCAAGGCGCTGAACCGTGCCGACGTCCTGCTCATCCCGACCAAGGGCGACGAGAAGGCGTTCCTCGCCGATGCCCGCCGCGATATCTGCGACCGTTTCCTCGAAAATCCCGCCTGCCGCATCCTCGACTATGCCGTGCCGGTGCGCCGGGCCGACGGCTCCTACGAGGACGGCGTCAACGACTGGCACCACGCCATCGCCGCGATCTACGAGCGCACCCTCGCCGACATGGGTGAGGACGAGACGCTCGGCCTCCTCGTCTGGGGCGATCCCATGCTCTACGACAGCACGCTGCGCATCGTCGGGCATGTGCGCGCCGCCGGGCGCGTTTCCTTCGAGACGGAGGTGATCCCCGGCATCACCAGCGTGCAGGCGCTCTGCGCCGGCCACGGCATCGCGCTCAACCGCATCGGCCTTCCCGTCGAGATCACCACCGGCCGCCGCCTTGCCGAAGGCTGGCCGGAAAGCGCGCGCGACGCGCTCGTCATGCTCGACGGCGTGCAGGCCTTCCGCACGGTGGAGGACCCGGAGGCGGAGATCTGGTGGGGCGCCTATCTCGGCACGCCGCACGAGATCCTCCTGTCCGGCCGGCTCGCCGACATGGCGCAAACCATTACCGAAACCCGCCGCAGGGCGCGCGAG
The DNA here is from genome assembly GCA_966243085.1 of uncultured Shinella sp. Lineage (GTDB taxonomy): Bacteria > Pseudomonadota > Alphaproteobacteria > Rhizobiales > Rhizobiaceae > Shinella. The sequence goes on along the minus strand of CBIMFD010000301.1, from coordinate 617 downwards.
GCGCACGGCTGGATCATGGACACCTACCTGATCCGCCGCCCCGCCTCTGACACGGGGGAGGACGCCTCGTGACCGCAGCCACCGCCCTTCGCAACGCACCGGATGCGCTCCGCCGCGGCGCCTGCCCGTCCATCGCCGCGCCGATGCGCACCGGCGACGGCCTGCTGGTGCGCCTGCGCCCGGTCGCGCCCGCGCTTTCGGCACGGGATCTTATCGCCCTTGCCGACCTCGCCCGCCGACACGGCAACGGCCTGATCGAGATCACCGCCCGCGGCAATCTCCAGCTCCGCGGCCTTACCGAAGCCGGCGTGCCGCAGCTTGCCGAAGGTCTGCGCAAGGCCGGCATCGTCCCGCAGACGGGCGTTGCCGTCGAAATCCCCCCGCTTTCCGGCATCGACCCGTCCGAGACCGCCGACGCCGCGCCGCTCGCTGAAGCCCTGCGCACGGCGCTTGCCGCAGCCGCCTTCCCGCTTGCGCCCAAGCTTGCCATCGTCGTCGACGGCGGCGGCGTGCTGGCGCTGACCGACATGGTCGCCGACATCCGCCTCGACGCCGTTTCCACGGCGGGCGGGGTGCGCTGGCGTCTTTCCATCGGCGGAGATCGCCTTACGGCAAAG
>CBIMFD010000300.1:0-3968 GCA_966243085.1 uncultured Shinella sp. | reverse complement strand
GGTGGACGTGCATGCCCGAGCCGTTGTCGCCGAAGATCGGCTTCGGCATGAAGGTGGCCGTCTTGCCGTAGGCATTTGCGACCTGGTGCACGACGTACTTGTAGATCTGCACCTTGTCGGCGCTGCGCACGAGCGTGTCGAACTTGACGCCGAGCTCGTGCTGGGCGGCGGCCACTTCGTGGTGCTGCTTTTCGACGGTGACGCCCATCTCGGTGAGGACCGTCAGCATTTCCGAGCGCATGTCCTGGCAGGAATCGACCGGAGGAACCGGGAAATAACCGCCCTTGACGCGCGGGCGATGGCCGAGGTTGCCGGTCTCGTAGTCGGTGTCGTCGTTGGAGGGCAGCTCCGAGGAATCCAGCTTGAAGCCGGTGTTGTACGGGTCGGCCTTGTACTTGACGTCGTCGAAGACGAAGAATTCCGGTTCCGGGCCGGCATAGACGGTGTCGCCGATACCCGAGGCCTTGAGGTAGGCTTCGGCCTTCTTGGCCGTGCCGCGCGGGTCGCGGTTGTAGCTCTCGCCGGAGACCGGATCGAGGATGTCGCACATGACGACCATGGTGGACTGGGCGAAGAACGGGTCCATGTGGACGGTCGCCGGGTCGGGCATCAGCACCATGTCGGATTCGTTGATGGCCTTCCAGCCGCCGATCGAGGAACCGTCGAACATGACGCCGTCGGCGAACATGTCTTCGTCGACGCAGCCGACGTCCATCGTCAGGTGTTGCAGCTTGCCCTTCGGGTCGGTGAAGCGCAGGTCGACGAACTTTACGTCGTTTTCCTTGATTTGCTTGAGGATATCGTTGGCAGTCGTCATGGTGTGTTCCTGTGTGAGATGACGAGATGGACGCTTGGCCGGTGGGCCAGGCGGGATCAGATGGCGTCGACGCCGGTTTCGCCGGTACGGATGCGGATGACTTCTTCGACGTTGGAGACAAAGATCTTGCCGTCGCCGATGCGGCCTGTCTGGGCGGCATTGCGGATCGCCTCGATGACGGCCTCCGCATTCTCGTCCGCCAGCACGACCTCGACCTTCACCTTGGGCAGGAAGTCGACGACGTATTCGGCGCCGCGGTAAAGTTCCGTATGGCCCTTCTGGCGGCCGAAGCCCTTCGCTTCGGTGACGGTGATGCCCTGCAGGCCGACTTCCTGAAGAGCCTCCTTCACCTCATCGAGTTTGAAAGGCTTGATGATCGCTTCGATCTTTTTCATGAGAAGATGTCTCTCCGCTTCTCCCGTTTGCGCGAGGTTTACGCCCGCTGCACATTCCAATGCATGTAGCATGCCAAGTCGAAGCAGGATGCATGCCAGATCGCCGGAATTCCGCTTCCCGGCCGGTCCTGCTTGTCTCTCACGGCGGCGATGATGCGGCTTTCCGCGCAAAAGGGCCAGCGGTATTTGCCTAAAAAATGTCTCTTGCGATGCCGGTGCGCGCAGCTCCTTGCCCTCTCGCCGTCGGATAGCCGCATATTTGAGCATAGAGGATATGCATGTGCATAAAAATGAGGCTAACGGCGTCGGGCTTGTTTTTGCGGAGGCGATGCGGTCATGCTGGGCCATGCAGAAGGATATCGACACGCTGATCATCACGCCCGAGGAGATGGGCCTCATCGACGGTGCTGCCGCCGCCTCGGGACTGTCGAGCTACGGCCTGATGGAGCGGGCAGGGCAGGCGGTCGCCGCCGCCGCGCTTCGCCGTTTCCCCGGCGCGCTGCGCTTTGCCGTCCTGTGCGGGCCCGGCAACAATGGGGGCGACGGCTATGTCGCCGCCCGTGCGCTGGAGGCGGCGGGCGCCGCAATCGCAGTCCATGCGCTCGGCGATCTCGGTTCCCTGAAGGGGGATACCGCAACGGCCTTCGCGGCCTTCGGTGACGCAGTCACGCCGCTTGCGACCTATGCTCCCCGTTCGGGCGATGTCGTCATCGATGCCCTGTTCGGCGCGGGCCTTTCCCGCGACCTGCCGGAGGAGGCGGTTCGGGTGGTCGAGGCCGTGCGGGACAGCGTGCTCCCCGTGCTGGCGGTGGACTTGCCCTCCGGCATCGACGGGCGCACCGGCACTGTGCGGGGCGCCGCCTTCGAGGCGGCGGCGACCGTCACCTTCATGTGCCGCAAGCCCGGCCATCTGCTGCTGCCGGGCCGCACGCTCTGCGGCGAGGTGGAGGTCTTCGACATCGGCATTCCGGTCCGCATCCTCGCCGGCCATGCCGGCCATATGCGGGTCAACACGCCGGCCGTCTGGCGCATCGCGCTGCCTGTGGAGACCGGCGCTGCGCATAAATATATGCGCGGGCACCTCGCCGTCTTCTCCGGCTCCGCGACGGCGACGGGCGCGGCGCGCCTTTCGGCGAGTGCCGGACTTCGCGCCGGCGCCGGCCTCGTCACCCTGCTTTCGCCGCCCGAAGCGCTCGCCGCCAATGCGGCCCATCTCACCGCCGTCATGCTGAATCCGGTCGGCGGGGCGGACGATCTCGCTGTGCTGCTCGACGACGATCGGCTGAAGACCTTCGTGCTCGGCCCCGGTTTCGGGGATTTCGAGAAGGCGGGGGTCTATGTGCGCGAAATCGCCGCCCGTGGCCGGCGCCTCGTCCTCGACGCGGACGGTATCAGCGCCTTCCGCGACGATCCGGATGCGCTTTTCCTCCTCTTTGCCGGCGGAGAGCCGCGGCTGGTGCTGACGCCGCATGAGGGGGAATTCGCCCGGCTTTTTCCCGATCTGGCCGAAGACGCCACGCTGTCGAAGATCGAACGGGCGCAGAAGGCGGCCGCACGCAGCAATGCGGCCGTGATCCTCAAGGGCGCCGACACGGTGATCGCCGCGCCGGACGGGCGCGCCCTCGTCAACGAGAACGCGCCGCCATGGCTGGCGACTGCGGGTTCCGGCGACGTGCTCGCCGGCATCGTCGGCGCCCATCTCGCTCAAGGCATGCCTGCCTTTGAAGCCGCCGCAAGCGCCGTCTGGCGCCATGGCGAGGCGGGCAGGGCGGCAGGCGAGGGGATGACAGCGGAAGACCTTGTCGGCGCGCTACGCGGTTTCGATCAAACCCGATGATACTCGGTTTGATCGGTTCCCGGATATGCCCGGCTATCGCGGCTGGGTGCGCTTCTGCAATTCACGCGCGCCGTTCGGCGCATTCACCTTGCCGGAGGTGATGAAGAAGGCGAAGACGTCCCGGGGGTTTTTCGCCGGCTTCGTCCCGGGATCGATCTTCGGCAGGTCGGAGGGCTCGCCCCCGCCGGCCCATTCCTTGAGGCGGCCGGCCCATTCGTCCAAGGCTTTTTCCGGATAGCAGGTCTTGATGTCGTCGGAGCCCTTCTGCAGGCGAGCATAGACGAAGTCGGCCGTGACGTCGGCGATCTCCGGATAGTCTTCATGCTGCGCATAGACGACGGCGGCCTTGTATTTGCGGGCGAGCGCCGCGAATTCCGGCGTCATGAACGTCCCGTTGCGCACCTCCAGCGCGTGTTTCAGCGAAAGCCCGTCGAGCTTTTCCGGCAGCAGCTTCAAGAAACCCTCGAAATCCTCCGGCTCGAATTTCTTCGTCGGCGGGAACTGCCAGAGGATGGGGCCGAGACGATCGCCGAGCTCGGTGAGCCCCTGCGTCAGGAATTTCTGAACGGACTCGCCGCCCTCGGCGAGAACCTTGCGATTGGTCGTGAAGCGGCTCGCCTTCAGAGAGAAAATGAAGCCGTCCGGCACTTCGGCGGCCCATTTGGCGAAGGTCTCGGGCTTCTGCGAGCCGTAATAGGTGCCGTTGACCTCAATGGCCGTCAGCTCCCGGCTGGCGAACTCGAGCTGCCGCTTCTTCGGCAGCTTTTCCGGATAGAACGTGCCTTCCCACGGCTCGAAGGTCCAGCCGCCGATGCCGGTACGGATTGCGCCGGATGCACTCATCATCGTCCTCCCTTGTGAATGGTCATTCCGCCGCCGCCCGCTTCATCGGCCGGCGTTCCAGCAGTTCGCGCAGGAA
>CBIMFD010000299.1:0-3968 GCA_966243085.1 uncultured Shinella sp. | reverse complement strand
CAGCACGGCGAGGTGTTCGTCACCGACGACGGCGCGGAGACCGACCTCGACCTCGGCCACTACGAGCGCTTCACCGGCCGCTCGGCCACCAAGACCGACAACATCACCACCGGCCGCATCTACAAGAACATCATCGACAAGGAACGGCGCGGCGACTATCTCGGCGCGACAGTGCAGGTCATTCCGCACGTCACCAACGAGATCAAGAACTTCGTCACCGAAGGCAACGACGACTACGACTTCGTCATCTGCGAGATCGGCGGCACGGTGGGCGACATCGAGGCCATGCCCTTCATGGAGGCGATCCGCCAGCTCGGCAACGACCTGCCGCGCGGCACGGCTGTCTATGTGCACCTGACGCTGATGCCCTATATCCCGGCGGCCGGCGAGCTCAAGACCAAGCCGACGCAGCATTCCGTCAAAGAACTGCAGGCGCTCGGCATCCATCCCGATATCCTTCTCGTGCGCGCCGACCGGGAAATCCCGGAGGCCGAGCGCAAGAAGCTCTCGCTCTTCTGCAATGTGCGCCCCTCCGCCGTCATCCAGGCGCTCGACGTCTCGTCGATCTACGACGTGCCGCTCGCCTATCACAAGGAGGGCCTCGACGACGAGGTTCTGGCCGCCTTCGGCATCGAGCCGGCGCCGAAGCCCCGCCTCGAGGCCTGGCAGGACGTTTCCGAGCGCATCAAGACGCCGGAAGGCGAGGTAACGATCGCCATCGTCGGCAAGTATACCGGCCTCAAGGATGCCTACAAGTCGCTGATCGAGGCGCTTTACCACGGCGGCATCGCCAACCACGTCAAGGTCAAGCTCGAATGGATCGAGTCGGAGATCTTCGAGAAGGAAGACCCGGCGCCCTATCTGGAAAAGGTGCACGGCATCCTCGTGCCCGGCGGCTTCGGCGAGCGCGGCTCGGAAGGCAAGATCAACGCGGCGCGTTTCGCCCGCGAGCGCAAGGTGCCCTATTTCGGCATCTGCTTCGGCATGCAGATGGCGGTGGTGGAAGCGGCGCGCAATCTCGCCGGCATCGAGAAGGCCTCCTCGACGGAGTTCGGCAAGACCGCCGAGCCGGTCGTCGGCCTGATGACGGAATGGGTCAAGGGCAACGAACTGGAAAAGCGCTCCGCCTCGGGCGACCTCGGCGGCACGATGCGCCTCGGCGCCTATCGCGCTTCGCTGAAGGGCGGTACGAAGATCGCCGACATCTACGGCTCGACCGACATTTCCGAGCGCCATCGCCACCGCTATGAAGTGAATGTCGATTACAAGGACAAGCTCGAGAGCTGCGGCCTCGTCTTCTCCGGCATGTCGCCGGACGGCATTCTGCCCGAGACCGTGGAATATGCCGACCACCCGTGGTTCATCGGTGTACAGTATCACCCGGAACTCAAGAGCCGCCCGCTCGATCCGCACCCGCTCTTCGCGAGCTTCGTGGAAGCCGCACTGGAGCAGAGCCGGCTCGTCTGACGCCTTCAGCCTCTTGGACAAACAAAAGCCCGGCATCGCCGGGCTTTTGCGTTTCCACTCAGGATCCTACGGGCGCTTCCTTCAGCTCGCAGGCATTCGTGCCGATCGTCATCGTGTTGCCGCGCCAGTCGATGGCGCCGCCGAGCCAGGCCCGCAGCCAGATGGCAGGCATCATGCAGTCGCGCACGATCATCGCCGGCACCGACCAGCGCGACAGCCGCCAGCCCTTTGCGCGGGCGAGGACGATTTCCGGCAGGTAGATGCCGGGGGCAACGAGGAGGACGGCGGGCGCGAGGCGCATGTCGCCGAAGAGAACGGCCAGCATTGCAAGAAAGAGCGGCGGCAGTAGGCCGAGCAGGATCTCCGGCGCGAAGAAGCCGGGGAAGGTGACGCGGCGCAGGCGCGACCAGCGGCACTGGCGGGACCAGATATCCTGCGCCCTGCGCCGGCCGAGCGGCTGCTCGAACGGAGCCGAAACGAGATGGACCTTGAGGCCGAGGCGGTTCACCAGCTTGGTGGAGGCTGCATCCTCGGCGATTTCCGCGTTCAGCGCATGGATGCCGCCATTGGCATCCAGCATCGGCTTTGCCCAGAGCATGCTCTTGCCCTGTGCGAAGCCGAGGCCGAGGGCTTCGCCGGCATATTGCCAGCGCGCCTGCTGGGTGTTGAGGAAGGCGCATTCCACCTCGGCCCAGAAACCTTCCGGGCGCGAACCGAGCGGCGTCGAGCAGACGAGGCCCGAATCGCCCCGCCAGCCGCCCATCAGGTGCTGGATGTAGTCCGGCGGCATCAGCACGTTGGAATCGGCGAGGATCACCCAGTCGTGCCGGGCGGCCTTCCAACCCTTGACGCAGTTGTTGAGCTTGGGATTGGCACCGATGCGGTCGTCGCCGACAAGGATGCGGGCCTCGATATGCGGGTGGGCGGCAGCGGCCGCCTCGATCAGCGGCACGATCGGGTCGCTGCCGTGGGCGACGCAGAAGAGGAGTTCATAGCGCGGCCAGGCAAGGCGGAAGGCGCGCTCCAGCGTTTCGCCGGAAAAGTTCTCTATGCCACGCACGGGAACGACGATGGAGACGGGCGGCTTCTTGCGCAGGTCCGGCGGCGGTGCGCCCGCCCGATCGAGCCGCGCGCCGGCAATGAGGATGCTGGCAAGGTTGGTTGCAACGAGGGCGCCCGAGCCAAGGGCGAAGGCCTGAGCCATGTCCATTCACGCAAACTCCGCTGGGCGCCGCTTTGCGCCGACGCCGGGTCCATTCACGCGGCAAGGAACACCATTGTCACATGACAGAGGAATGACGGGCAGAGGGCTGTCGCCTCCGCTGGAGCCGAGGTGACGGATTTCTCGCACATTTCGGGTCTAGCGGAGACTCAGGATAGGCTTTCGGCGCTCGTCGTGACGAGCGAATCGCCGAAGGCCTTGTCGTGCGGCGTTCGGCGCCTGAGCGGCTATCGTGATGACATGCGGTTGCGCACCACGGACACGGGGGAGGCCTCCCGTCGCGCCGGTGCTTGCATTGCGGGGCGAAAGCATGCAAAGCACGAGGCGCCCGAAACACGACCGGATTTCGCCCATGACCGCACGTTCGAGAACGCCTCGCCCGATCGACCATCTGGTGCTGCCGGTGTCCGAACTCGGGCTTGCGCGTGAACGGCTGACTGCGCTCGGTTTCACCGTCGCCAAGGATGCGCGCCACCCGTTCGGCACGGAAAACTGTTGCGTCTTCCTTTCCGACGGCAGCTATATCGAACCGCTCGGCATCGCCAATCGTGAGGACTGCGAGGAGGCCGCGCGGGCGGGCAACGTCTTCGTCGCACGCGACCAGGCCTTCCGCTTCCGTCGTGGCCTCGAGGGCTTTTCCGCCATCGCCATGGCGACGGACGATGCCTGGGGGGATGACCAGCGCTATACGGCGGCCGGCCTTTCCGGCGGTTCGGTGCTGGAGTTCTCGCGCGACATGCTGCTGCCGGACGGTACGTCCGCGACGGGCAGCTTCCGGCTCGCCTTCGCCGCGGACCTCCGCAGCCCCGATTTCTTCTTCTTCGCCTCGCAGCGCGTCGTGCCCCTGCCGGCCGACCGTAAGGCGCTCGAAGCGCATGAGAACGGCGTGAGCGGGCTTGCCGAGGTGGTGTTGTCGGAACAGAATCCGACGGATTTCCAGTACCTCCTGCAGGAGGCCGCCGACGAGCGGGAGGTCGAGGCGCTTTCCTTCGGCATGTCGGTCGAAACGCCGCGCGGGCGCATCACGGTGCTGAACGACGCCGGCCTTCAGGGCTTCTACGGGATCGCACCGACACCCGGTGCGGACCGCGGGCTGAAGGGGCAGGCGGTCGTCTTCACGGTGTCCGACCTTTCCGAATGCCGTCGCCTGATGACGGCGCGGGGCGTCGCCTTCCATGAGCGGGACGGCCGGCTCCTCGTGCCGCCGGCGCCGGGACAGGGCATCCTCTTCGTCTTTGGAGAATGAGCAGATGAAAACCAATTCCACCGTCGTCGTCGG
>CBIMFD010000298.1:0-3978 GCA_966243085.1 uncultured Shinella sp. | reverse complement strand
AGCGGCACGAGCTCGGTGATGTCGTTGAGGCAATAGTCGGAGGCGGCGGAGAGGGATTCGCGCGAGCCGGTGCCGGTCAGGACGGCGACGGTGAGGCCGGCGCCGGCGGCGCGGCCCATGTGCAGGTCGTGGTTGTTGTCGCCGACGACGGCGACCTGATGCGGTTCAAGACCGGTCGCCGCGCAGAAGCCGAGCACCATGCCGGGCTCGGGTTTCGTGCCGAAGCCGCTGTCGTATCCGGCGACATAGTGCAGGTATTCGGCAAAGCCGAAGCGCTGCGCCGTCGCGCGGATCGAGGCCTCGTTGTCGCTGGAGGCGACGCCCAGCCGATAGCCGCGGGCATGCATGGTGGCGAAGAAACCGGCAAGGTCGGTGACGGCGACGGCGAGCGCCGCGGAATTGGCGAAGAGCCCGTCGAAGAATTCGGCCAGCGCCTCGACCGAAAAGGGTGCGCCCGCGGCGACCATGCCCTCGGCGATCTCCACCGTGTTGCCGGCGGCCAGCAGGCTGTCCGGCGTGACATAGCCGGTGTCCGGGTCCATGCCGCCCGCGACCAGCAGCTTGCGCGACAGGTCCTCGTCGCCGCCGGCGGCGATGCGGGCAAGCTCGTAGTTCACCGGCACCCAGCTCTTGGCATAGTCGAGCAGCGTTCCGTCCTTGTCGAAGAGGATGCCGGAAATCGTCGCTGCCTCGGTCATGGCTGTCCCTTCAGGTGGTCTGGCGCGGATGGAGCCGCGCCTTCACGGTAAGCGGGTTGATATAGGGCTCCAGCCCCTTGACGGTCGCACGCAAGGCGCCGCGCATCTCCTGCACGGTCTCCTGCCCCGCATCGATCATCTGGCGGCGCATCTCGTCGTGGTTCAGGAGGTAATGCACGCCCTTGGCCAGCATCTCGACGTCGCGCACCATCTTGGCGCTGCCGTTGCGGGCAAGCTGCTGGTAGGCCTCGCGGAAATTCTGCACGTTGCCGCCGGAAAGGATCGCGCAGCCGAGCATGGCCGGCTCCAGCGGGTTCTGCCCGCCTTCGGCAAAGAGCGAGCGGCCGACGAAGGCGATCTCCGTCATGCGGAGATAAAGCCCCATCTCGCCGATCGTATCGCCGAGGAAGACGTCCGTCTCGGGCGTCAGCGGCTCGCCGGACGTGCGGCGCACGACCTTGAGGCCGCGGGCCGTCAGCATTTCGGCCACGGCGTCCCCCCGTTCGGGATGGCGTGGCACGATGATGGTGAGAAGGCCGGGCGTGCGCTCCCTGAGCGCGCGGTGCACCTGGCCGGCGGCCGCCTCCTCGCCGTCGAAGGTGGAGATGGCCGCCCAGGTGCGGCGGCCGGCGATCTGGTCGAGATAGGATTTCAGCACGGCCGGATCGGCCGGCGGCGCATCCGTATCGACCTTAAGGTTGCCCGAGACCAGGACCGGCAGCGCCCCGAGTGTGCGGAATCGGTCCGCATCGATCTCCGACTGGGCGATGACCAGCGCGAAATTCTCGAAAAGCGCGTCGGCAAAGGCATGGCGCCGCTTCCAGCGCGGGAAGGAACGGTCCGAGATGCGGCCGTTCACCAGCACCTGCGGGATATGGCGCTTGCCGAGCTCCAGGATGGTCATCGGCCATATCTCGGACTCGGCCATGATCGCGAGGTCCGGATGCCAGTATTCGAGGAAGCGGCTGATCGCGGGCTTCAGGTCGAGCGGCACGAACTGGTGGATGACGTCGGAGCCGAGCCGGTCGCGCACCACCTTGGCCGAGGTGACGGTGCCGGTGGTAAGCAGCACGGCGATGCCGCGGCGGCGCACTTCCTTGATGAGCGGCACGATGGAATTGGTCTCGCCGACGCTTGCGGCATGGAACCAGACGAGCGGGCCGGCGGGCCGCTCGACGCCGGCAACGCCATAGCGCTCGCGGCGGCGGGCGCGGTCTTCCTTGCCCTTGGCCGCGCGCAGCGCGATATAGGGGCCGACGACCGGATAGAGCGCGACGCCGCCCCAGCGGTAAAGCGACAGCGCGAAGCGGGCGAGCCGGCTGCTCATGGGCAGGGCACCTTCGTCTTAGCGCTCAGGCGGTCGAGGATCATGGGGGTCCGGTCTTTCTGCCCGTCGCGGCAGCGCCGCGCGGGACGATGGCGGCAGGGCCGATCAGCCGTTCTTCGGATCGAGGAGACGGTGCATGTGGACGATGAAATAGCGCATATGCGCGTTGTCCACGGTCTGCTGCGCCTTGCCCTTCCAGGCAGCGAGCGCGCTCGCGTAATCCGGGAAGATGCCGACGATGTCGAGCTTGTCGAGGTCGCGGAACTGGACGTCCGTGAGGGTCTTCAACTCGCCGCCAAAAACGAGATGGAGAAGCTGTTTCGGTTCGATCGATTCGGTCATGTTTCTCTCTTTTGTTCTTTCGCAATTCCGGATGGGAAACCGGTTCCCACTTTCCCTGGAATTGCCTGTTATGCCGATTTCGGCAGACGGTTTGCGGTATTCCGCAGGAAAGGTCAATGGCCGGAAAGGTGCCGCGCGGCCTCGACAAGCCCGGAAAGCCGGGAGGAGCCCGCCGCGCACAGCGTCTCGTGGCTGACGGTCGGCCGATTGTAGGAAAGCGGCGCGCCGTCGAGCGTCACGAGCCCCCCGCCGGCACGCGAAAGGATGAGGTCGGCGGCGGCCAGATCCCAGTCGTGCGAGTTGCGCTTGACGAGCGTGGCGTCGATCCGCCCGTCCGCCACCATGGCAAGGCGATAGGCGAGCGAGGGCACATGGGAAATGCGGTGCACGCCGCCCGTCATGTGCCGGTCGAGGCCGTGCGCGATGTCCTCGGCCGCGGCGATGCGGATCGGCCGGCCGGCATCCGGCTCGCTTGCCGAAACGGGCCTGCCGTCCTTGAGGGCCGGCCCCTCCGCGACGGCGGTGAAAAGCTCATCCAGCGCGGGGGCGAAGAGAACGCCAGCCACGGGGCGCCCCCGATGGACGACCGCGGCGCTGACGCACCAGACGTCCTTGCCGGCGATGAAGGCGCGCGTGCCGTCGATGGGATCGATGACGAACACCGTCTCGCAGTCGAGCCGCGCCGCGTCGTCGTCGGTCTCCTCCGAGAGCCAGCCGTAGTTGGGCCTTGCGGAGAGCAGTTCCTTCTTGAGGATGTCGTTGGCGGCGAAATCCGCCGCACTCACCGGCGAGCGGCCGCCGTTCTTCCACCAGACTTCCGGCCCCTTGCGGAAGAAGTCGAGCGCCCTTGCGCCTGCGAGCCGCGCGGCGCCGGTGAGAAGATCGAGATCGGCGGTCCAGGCGGCAGCGGCATCGGGCATGGTCTTACTTTCCGGCCAGCGTCATGCCTTCGACGGCAAGCGTCGGCGCGGCCACGCCGAAGGAACGGTCGATGTCGTTCGCCGGCGTGATGCGCAGGAACATGTCGGTGAGGTTGGAGGCGATGGTGACCTCCGAGACGGGGAAGGTCAGCTCGCCGTTCTCGATCCAGTAGCCGGAGGCGCCGCGGCTGTATTCGCCCGTCACCATGTTGACGCCCTGGCCGATCAGCTCTGTGACGTAGAAGCCGTTGCCGACGGACCGGATCAGCTCTTCCGGCGAAATGTCTCCCGGCTCCAGCGCGAGATTGGTCGAGGCGGGCGTGACGGACGTGCCGCCGCGCACGCCGCGGCCGTTCGTCGCGAGGCCGAGCTCGTTGGCGGTGGAGGTGGAGAGGAACCAGTGCTGCAGGACGCCGTCCTCGATCATCGCAAGGCGCTTGCCGGTGACGCCCTCGCCGTCGAAGGGGCGCGAAGAGGGACCGCGCACGATCAGCGGATCGTCGGTGACGGAAAGGCCGGCCTTCAGCACCCGCTGGCCCATCCTGTCGCGCAGGAAGCTGGTCTTGCGGGCGACGGCCGCGCCGTTGATGGCGCCGGCGATATGGCCGGCAATGCCGCGCGCCACGCGCGGGTCGAAGACGACGGTGACGTTCTTCGCCGTCGGCACCTGGCGCGGATCGAGGCGGCGCAC
>CBIMFD010000297.1:0-4010 GCA_966243085.1 uncultured Shinella sp. | reverse complement strand
TGATGCGGATGCACCGGTTGAGCGGGGCGACGCCCGGCATGCGGATGAAGACGCCGTGCTCCATCAGTCCGTCGACGATGGCGCGGGCATGGGTGCCGTCACGGCCGCAATCGACGGTGACGAAATTGGTGGCGGAGGCGAGCGGGTGAAGGCCGTTCGCCCGGACGATGGCCGCGATGCGCTCGCGCGATGCTGCGATGCGGGCAAGAACGTCCACCAGATAGGCCTGGTCCTTCAGGGCCGCCAGCGCGGCCGCAACCGACACCCGGGCCATGCCGAAATGATTGCGGATCTTGTCGAAGGCCTGCGCATTGCCGAGGGTGCCGATCGCATAGCCGACCCGCGCGCCGGCAAGGCCGTAGGCCTTCGAGAAGGTGCGCATGCGCAGCACGTTCGGCTGGCCGATCAGCGCGGCGATTGCGGGAATGGTGCCGGCTGGCGCCGTCTCTCCATAGGCCTCGTCGAGGATGAGAAGGGTCGTTTCCGGCAGGGCCTTCGCGAACGAGACGACGCTTTCGGCATCCCAACAGCTTCCCATGGGATTGTCGGGGTTCGCGAAATAGACGAGCGGCGCATTCTCCCGCCGTACGGCCTCGAGAAGGCCGTCGGGGTCTTCCCGGTCACCCGTATAGGGCACGGTGACGAGCCGCCCGCCGAACCCGTTCACATGATAGTTGAAAGTGGGATAGCCGCCGAGCGAGGTGACGACGGGCGTGCCCGGCTCGACGACGAGGCGCACGATCTCGCCGAGCAGGCCGTCGATGCCGCCGCCGACGGCGATATTGTCCCGCGAGACGCCGTGATGGAGGGCAAGCGCCTCGCGCAGTTCGAAATTCTCGGGATCGCTGTACATCCAGGTCGTTTCCGCCGCCGCGCGCATCGCTTCGAGGACGGAAGGAGCGGGGCCGAAGCCGCTCTCGTTCGCGCCGATGCGCGCCTTCACCGCAAGGCCGCGGCCTCTTTCGATGGCCTCCGGCCCGACGAAGGGAACGGTGGAGGGAAGGCTCTGGGCGAGGGCGGTGAAACGGGAAAATGCGGACATGGACGCGCCTGGATCGGGAAAATCGGAAAGCCGGCCGGAATCGGCCTCCGGCACCCTAGCCAATAATCCGCTTGCGCGAAACGATCAGATGACGGCCGAGCCGATGCCGCCGCGCTCCACGCCGGCCATGTAGCGGCGCTCGTCGCCCCGCATGCGGTTGTTCACGCCGCCGGTGAAGTAGTCCGAGCGCACGATCATGTGCAGCAGTTCCTCGTCGATTTCCTTGATGAACTGCACGCCGACGCGGCTGTCGTTGCGATAGACCTCCGCGCAGCCGATGCGCGAGGCGACGCCGACGACCGAGAGATAGTAGTGAAGCGGCAGGCCGATCGTCGTGCTGACGGTGAAGCTCGCGCCGCCGAGCGAGATGTCGATCAGCTTGCAGCTCCGCATCTTCGGTGCGGCGAGGTCGAAGCCGACCGTCATCAGCATGCCCTGCCGGTTGACGGCAAAACGCTCCCATTTGCGTTCGTAAAGCCCCGCGACCGAACGGGGGTCTGCACCGATAGCCATTGCCACACTCCTGAAAGAGACGTCATGTCCAACAGAGGAGGCGAAGTGTCGCAGGCGATTATTTTGTTTCGTTGAAACAAATACTTAAAAATTTAACGGTGGTGTCTGCGCCTCGGGCCGCCGGCCGAGCACGAGGTTGAGGAAGTCGGTGTCGAGGAACATGTTGAAATGCACGACCATCTCCTCGCCGTCGCGCTTGAACTCGGTGCAGGGGATCTCGTCGCGGATGCCGTTGATCTCCAGGTAGAAGTTCTCCGGCAGGGTCAGCGTCTTGTTGATCGAAAGCACCGCGCCGGCGCTGGAGATGCTGCGGATGAGGCAGGTGTAGCGCATCGCCGTGCTGAGATGATGGCCGATCGGGGTGATGAAGCCGGGCTTGTCGAGGCGATACTGGACGAAGCTGCGCTTGGGGTGGCGCAGGTGAAGCTGCTCGTGGACCTGTTCGAGGGGCATGGCGCCCTCCCGCTTGTGTTGCCGGAGTCGAACTGTACCGAAACGGGGTGGATAAAACGTGAAAACGGCCGCTCGTGTTTTAACGAGCGGCCGCCGTGTTCTCGAATGGGGCAGGGCACTTACTGGAACGCTTGAAGACCCGTCTGCGCGCGGCCGAGGATCAGCGCGTGGATGTCGTGCGTGCCCTCGTAGGTATTGACCGCCTCGAGGTTCATGACGTGGCGGATGACGCCGTATTCGTCGGAAACGCCGTTGCCGCCGTGCATGTCGCGGGAAACGCGGGCGATGTCGAGCGCCTTGCCGCAATTGTTGCGCTTCATCAGCGAAATGAGCTCGGCGGGCGCGCGGTGCTCGTCGAAGAGGCGGCCGAGGCGCAGCGCCCCCTGCAGGCCGAGCGCGATCTCGGTCTCCATGTCCGCGAGCTTCTTCTGGATGAGCTGGGTGGCGGCGAGCGGCCGGCCGAACTGCGTGCGGTCGAGCGTGTATTGCCGGGCGGCGTGATAGCAGGCCTCGGCGGCGCCCATCGCGCCCCAGGCAATGCCGTAGCGGGCGCGGTTGAGGCAGCCGAACGGGCCGGCGAGACCGGCGACTTCCGGCAGCAGGTTCTCGTCGGGAACGAAGACGTCCTGCATCATGATCATGCCCGTCACGGAGGCACGCAGCGAGAACTTGCCCTCGATCTTCGGCGTCTCGAAGCCCTTCATGCCGCGCTCGAGGATGAAGCCCTTGATCTTGCCGTCATGCGCATCGGACTTCGCCCAGACGACGGCGACGTCGGCGATCGGTGAATTGGTGATCCAGTTCTTGGCGCCCGAGACGAGATAGCCGCCGTCGACCTTCTTCGCGCGGGTGATCATGGAGGAGGGGTCGGAGCCGTGGTCCGGTTCGGTGAGGCCGAAGCAGCCGACCCATTCGCCGGAGGCGAGCTTCGGCAGGTACTTCTTGCGGCTTTCTTCCGTGCCGTAGGCGAAGATCGGGTGCATGACGAGCGAGGACTGCACGGACATGGCCGAGCGATAGCCGGAATCGACGCGCTCGACCTCGCGGGCGACGAGACCGTAGGAGACGTAGTTGGCGCCGACGCCGCCATATTCCTCGGGGATCGTCGGGCCGAGAAGGCCGAGCTCGCCCATCTCGCTCATGATCTCGCGGTGGAAGATTTCGTGGCGGTTGGCCTCCGTCACGCGCGAGGCGAGCTTGTCCTGGCAATAGGCCGCGGCCGTATCGCGGATCATGCGCTCCTCGTCGGTGAGTTGGTCCTCCAGGAGGAAGGGATCGGCCCAGTCGAAGGCCGCCATCTTGGCGCGGGCCTGCTGCGGGGTGGCGCTGTGGTGCTCGCTCATGATGTCCTCCTGTCGCGGTTCTGTCTGCGAATGTGCTACATCAGCTCGTCTCTCTCCGAAAGGGCGGGAACGAAAGGCAGGGCCGAATGCTTTGGCTATTTATGAATGCCCTCATGAATCCGAAGAATGAGCCACGCCCGTCTTTTTGCCTTGATCCTGTCGTCCGCGGTGGGCACTTAGCCTGACGATGAGCAAATCCACGAAAGAGAGGCCCGTCATGCGCGACCGCTTCAAGCGATCCGTCGAGCGCCTGTTGCCGGCCGAAACGCGGCTCGGCGACTTGTTCTGGCCCTTTGCCCGCCCGCAGGAGCGTAAGGCGCCCGCCGCCCGCCGGCGCTCGGCCGGCTCCCTGCTCGCCGAAATCGACGGTTTCGGCAGCAATCCCGGTGCCTTGCGCATGTTCGCGCACATTCCCGAGGGCCTGCCCGCCGGCCGCCCGCTCGTCCTCGTGCTGCACGGCTGCCAGCAGGATGCGGAAAGCTACGACCGGGCTGCCGGCTGGGCATCGCTTGCCGAGGAGCGCGGCTTTGCCGTTGTCTACGCCCAGCAGCGCGAGGCGAACAATCCGCGCCTCTGTTTCACCTGGTTCCGCCCGAGCGAGGTGACGCGCGACCGGGGCGAGACGATGTCGATCCGCCAGATGGTGGCCCATGCGGCCG
>CBIMFD010000296.1:0-4011 GCA_966243085.1 uncultured Shinella sp. | reverse complement strand
CGGCCGGCGGCGGAAATGAGGCCGGGGCCGATCAGGATGTCGTAGGAGCGGTCGCCGAGGTTAACCCGCACGGTGCGGCGCGCGGTGGCATTGGCAGTCATGGTCATCTCGTCAGGTTCGGGGCGGAGCGGTGGTGATCGCGGCGAGCACCTCCTCCACCATGGTTTCCTTCTTCACGTCGCGCGACATCACGGTAAGGTCGGCTTCCGCATAGATCGGGTAACGGGCGTTCATGAGGTTTTCGAGCGTCTGGCGCGGGTTCTCGGTCTTCAGCAGCGGGCGGGTGTCGCGCTTGTTGACGCGCTCCCAGAGCACGTCGAGGTCGGCTTTCAGCCAGACGGTGAGCCCGCCGCGCCTGATGTGCCGGCGCGTGTTCTCGTTGATATAGGCCCCGCCGCCGGTGGAGACGACCCGCGGGCCGGTGCGCAGCAGCCGCTTGATGACGCGGGTTTCCAGCGCGCGGAACTCCGCCTCGCCATAGGCGGCGAAAAGGTCGGTGATCGACATGCGCGAGACGCGCTCGATCTCGTGGTCGCTGTCGATGAAGGGGATGCCGAGCGCCTGCGCCGTCATGCGGCCGATCGCCGACTTGCCGGCGCCCATCAGGCCGATCAGCACGAGGTTTCGCTTGCCGAGCGCGGCGCGGGCCACCTCGGCGAGCGGCGGGGCGAGCGTGGGAGAGGCCTGTTCGGTCGGCTCGGTCATGACGGTTTCCGGATTCTCGTCTCTTCCGTATCGACAAAAGCGCCGGAAGCGTCAAGCCTGCCCCGGAAAACCGGCGCCGCGTCAGTATTCCTTCTCGTAGAAGATGCCGGCGCCGGCGCTGCCGCCGCTGCCGGCCTCGCCGCGCAGTTTGAGGCCCTTGCCGACGTCGAGGTTGATCACCGCCTTGGCGCCGTTCGTCTCCGGGTCCTGCTTCAGCTCGATATAGGTCCGGTCGTTGAGGTATTTGCCGGCCGAGACCGCCGCCCTGCCTTCCGCATCCGTCGTGATGTCGAGGTCGTCGACGCCAAGCTTGCTGCGCAGGCTGTCCAGCAGGCCCGTCGAGCTGCCGCCGGCAAGCTGGCTGGCGGCGGAGGCGAGCTGGGCGATCTGCACCGCCGAAAGGTTCGACATCGAGCGGTTGAAGATGAGCTGCGCGAGGATCTCGTCCTGCGGCAGGGAGGGCGAGGAGGCGAAGGTCACCGTCGGGTTGCTGGCAAGGCCCGCCACCGTCACCGTGATTTCCGTCGTGCCTGCGGTGCTCGACGCCACGAGATCGACCGTCGGCACGAAGCCGCCGGCAAAGCCGATATGGGCGCTGGTGAAATCGAGCCGGCGCGTCAGGATCTCCATGCGCCCGCGCTTCAGCTCGAACCCGCCGGAAACGATCGGATTGGAGGAGGTGCCGGTGATCTTCAGCGTGCCGCCCATTTCCGCGTTGATGCCGCGCCCGCGCACGAAGAGCTGTTCCGGCGCCTCGATGGTGAGGTCGAGGCCGATGCCGCGGGCCTCGCCGCTGGGACCCTGTCTGCGCTGTACGTCCGCCGTCATGCGCTTGACGTCGGCGGGCGCGTTGCGGTGTTTGATGTCGATCTCGGAGAGCGAGGCCGGCAGCTTCTGCGGAATGGTGATGTTGGCCTTGTTGATGTGCACCTTGCCGGCGAGCGCGAGGTTCGAGACCGGCCCCTTCAGCGTGAGATCGCCGGCGACGTTCGCTGCCACCAATGTGCCGTCGACATAGGCGATGTCGCCGAGCTTGATCGCGACATCCACCGGAAAGCCGCTGGCGGGATCGATGCCGACGGTGCCGCTCGCCGAAAGCTGGCCGCCGCTCGCAAGTTTGCCGGAAAGGGTCTGGATGACCGCCTGCTTGCCGTTCATCGTGATGCGGATGTCGAGGTTCTCCACCGCAAGATTGCGGCGGACATCGACGAGGCGGCCACCGCCCGAGGTGATGCTGCCGGTGATCGCGGGTGCGGCCGCCGTTCCGCCGATGGAGACGTCGACGGCGGCATTTCCGGTCAGCACGAAGCCCTGCGCGGAAAGCTGGCCCTGCAGCAGGCCGAAGGGCACGGTTCCGCTGAATTTCAACGCGAGCGGGGTCGCACCGCCGATGCCCACCGTGCCGCCGCCGCGGAAGGAGAGGCCGCCGTCACCGGAAAGCACCGTGTCGAGCTTCACCCTGTTGTCGGCGAACTCGCCCTCGGCGTCGATATCGAGCGGGCCGATGCCGGCCCCGCGCGTCTGGCTCGTCACCGCGCCCTTCCAGTCGAGCGCATAGGTGACGAGGGGCGAGGCGGCCTTGCCCTTGACCGTGACCGTGCCGCCGATGGTGCCGCCAGCGTCGAGCCCGGCGGCGAAGGTGTTGGCGAGCGCGGCCGGCAGGGCGTCGAGGCGGACGGAAAGGTCGAGCGTCTCGCCGGCCTTGCCGGTGACGGCGACGGAGCCGGAGCCGCTGCCCGTCCGGATCGTCAGCCCGTCGAGCACGGCCGCGCCGTCCACGACGCGGATGGTCGTCGGCTCGGCGAGCTTCAGCGGAATGCGCCGGGGCGCGGCCTCGAAGGCGTCGAGCGCGACCGCGAGCCCGCCTTCCTGCAGGACCTTGCCCTTGACCGTCAGCGGCGCGTTGTCGAAACGGCCGGCAATGTCGAAGGCGGTGCTCCGGCCCTCGCGGGAGAAATCGAGCTTCAGGGCCTCCAGCCGGTTCTCGCCGGCGGCGACCCCCGCAGCCTCCACCGTGCCGGTCACGGCGAGGCCGGCGAGGTCGGAGACAGCAAGATCGATGGCGGGCTTGGTGATGCTGACGGTATCGCGGCTCAACTTGGCGCCGGAGGCCTCGATATTGGCCGAAGTCTTGCCGTTCGCCGTTACGATCTCGACCTGGCCGGCAAGGTCGCCGGCAGCCTTCTGGCCGGCCATGGCGGCGAGCAAGCCGATATCGGGGAAATCGAAGCGGATCGTGCCGTCCGGCATGAAGTTCGGCGCAAGCGTCAGCGCGCCTTTCAGCGTGTTCGGGCCGATCTCGG
Organism: uncultured Shinella sp.; assembly: GCA_966243085.1. GTDB lineage: Bacteria > Pseudomonadota > Alphaproteobacteria > Rhizobiales > Rhizobiaceae > Shinella. The sequence continues at coordinate 1,003 of CBIMFD010000296.1, read as the reverse complement.
CCTCCAGCACCGGCACGGTGATGCGGCCGTTCTCGGAGGCGATGGAGGAGCGCACGTTGATTGCCTGGCCGCCGAGCGCGCCGGTCGCCGTCAGTTCGCCGGAAGGACTGTCGGGGACGGCCTTGCCCTTGAGGGTCACGACAAGGTCGCTGAGGGTGCGGCCGGAAAGGGTCGCGCCGCTGGAAGTGACCTTGGCGGATACGTCGAGCCCGTCGAGAGGACCGCTGGCGGAAAGATCGAAGGCGGCTTCCCCCGAGGCATCGGCAAGCAGCTTGCCGAGGGCAAGGACCTTGCCGGAAAGCGTGGCATCCAATTTGCCGCCGCCGAGCGAGACGTCGCCGCCGGCCTCCAGCGTGCCGGATTTCACTTCAAGGCCGCTGACCGAGAGCGTGCCGTCGCCCGCCTGCCGGAGGCGGCCGGAAAGGCCGATGGTCGTGTCGATCTTGCCGGCGAGCGCCGGCGGCAGCACGGCCGGCAGCGCGAAGAGGCGGAAATCGACGTCCGCCTCGCGGCTCGCCAGCCCGTAGCTGCCGGACAGCGTGCCGCCGATGCTGGCGCTTTCGAGCGTTGCGGGATCGAAGGCGATGCTGTCGGGCGAGACCGTCAACGCCGCCACGAGCTTGGCCGGACCCTTCACCAGGCGGTCGAGATCGGCATTGGCAAAGGCGGTCGCACCTGTTTCGAGTGTCACGTCCAGGCGGCCGGAGCGGTTGGCCACGTCGAAGGCGTCGCCATGCGCCGAAAGGTGGATCGCCTCGACGCGGCCGGCTGGGAGGACGGCGGAAGCGAGCCGTGCATCGGCCGAAAGCACCGCCGCCTTCGCTTCGCCCTTGAGGGAGATGTCGGCGCGGTCGATGAGGGCGCGGACTTCGCCTTCGGCGAGCGGCCAGCGGAAATCGATGGGGCCTTCCTTGCCGGCGAGCTTCACGTCGAGGTCGTTGGCGCCGCTGGCGCTGACGGCGCCGGAGGCGGCAAGCGTCAGAGCGCCGGTGGAGATCGAGCC
>CBIMFD010000295.1:0-4018 GCA_966243085.1 uncultured Shinella sp. | reverse complement strand
ACCGCGTCCGCGCCGAGGCGGCGGATCTTGTCCTGCTCGTAGTCCTCGAAATTGCCCTCGAACCATTCGACATGGCTGTCGCCCTCGAAGGCGAGGATATGGGTGGCGAGGCGGTCGAGGAACATGCGGTCGTGCGAGATGATGACGGCGCAGCCGGCGAAGTTCTCCAGCGCGTCCTCGAGCGCGGCCAGCGTTTCCGTGTCGAGGTCGTTGGTCGGTTCGTCGAGCAGGATGACGTTGTAGCCGCCCTTCAGCATCTTGGCGAGGTGCACGCGGTTGCGCTGGCCGCCCGAGAGCGTGCCGACCTTCTGCTGCTGGTCGCCGCCCTTGAAGTTGAAGGCGCCGCAATAGGCGCGGCTGTTCATCTCGTGCTTGCCGAGCTTCAGGACGTCGTTGCCGCCGGAGATTTCCTCCCAGACGGTCTTGTCGCCGCCCAGCGCGTCGCGGCTCTGGTCGACATAGCCGAGATCGACCGTCTCGCCGACGGTGATAGAGCCCGAATCGGGCTGTTCCTGCCCGGTGATCATGCGGAAGAGCGTCGTCTTGCCGGCGCCGTTCGGGCCGATGACGCCGACGATGCCGCCCGGCGGCAGCTTGAAGGTGAGGTTCTCGATGAGAACGCGGTCGCCATAGGCCTTGGTGAGGTTTTCCGCCTCGATGACCGTGTTGCCGAGGCGCTCGCCGACCGGGATGACGATCTGCGCGTCGCCGGGTCGGCGGTCCGCCGCGGCCTTCACCAGTTCGTCATAGGCCTTGATGCGGGCCTTGGATTTCGCCTGGCGGGCCTTGGGCGAGGAGGCGATCCATTCCTGTTCGCGCGACAGCGCCTTCTGGCGGGCGCCCTCCTCGCGCTCCTCCTGCGCCATGCGCTTGGCCTTGGCCTGGAGATAGGCGGAATAGTTGCCTTCGTAGGGAATGCCGCGGCCGCGGTCGAGCTCGAGGATCCAGCCCGTGACATTGTCGAGGAAGTAGCGGTCGTGGGTGATCATCAGCACGGAGCCCGGATATTCGCGCAGGTGCTTTTCGAGCCAGGCGATCGTCTCGGCGTCGAGATGGTTGGTCGGCTCGTCGAGGAGCAGCAGGTCCGGCTGGGCGAGCAGCAGCTTGCAGAGCGCCACGCGGCGCTTTTCACCGCCCGAAAGGCTTTCCACGCCCGAATCGCCCGGCGGGCAGCGCAGCGCGTCCATCGCCATCTCGACCTGGCTTTCAAGGTCCCAGAGGTTCTGGCTATCGATGATGTCCTGGAGCTTCGCGCCCTCTTCCGCCGTCTCGTCGGAATAGTTCATCATCAGCTCGTTGTAGCGGTCGAGGATCGCCTTCTTCGGGGCGACGCCTTCCATGACGTTTTCGAGCACCGTCTTGGAGGCGTCGAGCTGCGGCTCCTGCGGCAGGTAGCCGAGCGTCGCGCCTTCGGCAAGCCAGGCCTCCCCCGTGAACTCCTTGTCGAGGCCGGCCATGATGCGCAGCACGGTCGACTTGCCCGCGCCGTTCGGACCGAGGATACCGATCTTGGCATCCGGGTAGAAGGAAAGATGGATGTTCTCGAGGATCTTCTTGTTGCCATAGGCCTTGTTGAGCCCAGACATGTGGTAGATGAACTGACGTGCCATGAAACGCGCTCCGGATCGGACAGATTTGCCCGCTATGTAGGCGAATTCCCGGCCCGCGGCAATCGGCCAAAGCCGCCATGCCCGTCCGCACCTCGCCTAGCGGAATACCGCGTGGTCGATGCGGAAAAGCTGGAAGCGCGTCTCGGCCGGCGGCGGGATGCGTATAAGCCCCGGCCAGTCCCTGCCCGCCGAAAGAGCCGCATAGAGCGGGGCGAAGGCCGGATCCGATTGCAGGGGGAAACGGCAGACGGCCACATAATCGAACGGCGCCAGCGCCGCCTTGCGCACGGCAGGATCGCTCGACAGAAACGCCTCGTACATGCGCTTCATGCCGGCCGACGCCCGGTGAAACGGGATCGCCGCGACGGAAAAGCCCTTCGGCGCGGCAAGGAGGATCGGCAGACCGAGCCCGTTCGGCGCCGCGATCCGCCCCGGCGTGACGGCGCCGAGCACGGAGAAGTCCGCGCCCTCGCATTCGTCGAAGGTCATGTAATCGACCGCGTCGAAATCGAAGGCGAAGGGCGGCACCACGACGACGAGACCACCGAAGACGCCAATGCATGCTGCCCCCGCCCCGACGAACACGCGGCGAACCCGCCTGCGGTTGGCAGCCTCCTGCGCCCAGGTGAGTGCGGCTGGAACGAAGAGCGGCACCAGCGCGGCAGGAAAACGGATATAGCGCATCAACATCATCGTCAGGACGAAGGCGGCCGCGCCTATCGCATAGACGAGCATGCTGGAGCCCATGCCGGCGCGAAGCCCCGCAAGAGCGGCGGGAATGCCGGCCAGCAGCGCGAAGGCCAGCAGCGCGAGAAGGATGACGGGGCCGAACTGGCCGTTCCCGTAGAAATAGAGAACGCCGTGTTCCTGTGAGATGCGGTCGAACCAATAGGCCTTCGACAGCGGGTCGATCATGCTGTAGGGGCCGGCGAGACAGGCGGGAAAGGCAAGCGCGCAGAGCGCCACGAGGCCGAGCGCCGGGACGCCGAGGAGGAGAAGGCGCGGCACCGCACGAAACGTCTCGGGCATGAAACGGGCGGAAGCGGCCAGGACCGCCGAAAGACCGAGCATGAGGACAATGTAGGGAGCGGAGAAGGCGTCGCATTGGGTGAAAAACAATCCCGGGACGCCGAGGAAGGCGAGCGCGCCGGGAACGGTCGTGCCGGCCATGCCGAGCGCAGCCCCCAGCAGCACCGCACGCGCACCGCGGAGGCGAAGGGCAAAGGCCCCGACGAGCCAGCCATAAGCAACCACAACAAGGGGCAGGCATTCGAGCCCGACGATCACCGACAGGGCGCTGCCGATACCGATGCACGCGCCGCCGCGCCCGTCCCAGCGCACCGCACCATAAGCCATCAGGAAGAGCGTCAGGATCTGCACATTATGATGGTCGATGCGTCCGGGGACGAATTCGAGCACCGCAATCGCCATGAAGACGGCCATCAGGACCGGCGCAAGCGCCGGAACGGAAGAGGAAAGCCGCATGCCGCGTGCAAGCCGCAGGGCCGTTGCCACCGATAGCAGGCTGAAAAGCGCCAGCATGACCAGCGGCCAGATCCAGAATGACAGATGGAGCGCCCGGTCGAGCGGCATCGCAAGCGCAAACCCCTTGGCAAGGAGCATGTACGGCAGGTCGACCAGCCGCGACCACGGCGAGACATAGGGATCCGGCGTGGTGACGAAGGGCAAGGTGAGGTCGTACCAGTGCCCCTCGGCGGAGGCCAGGAAACGAATCTGCAACTCGCGCAATTGGTCGTCGACATCCGCATGGAAGCGCCGCCCGTCGGCAAGGTCCGCCAGCACCATCAGAAGGCTCGTGCCATAGGCCAGCGCGAAGGGCCGCAGCAGAGATGTTTCTGTTCGCGTCGCGGCATCCTGCGTACCGGAAACACTGTCGGCCATGACTTCCCCATCCCCTCGGGCCGTCAGAATAGAAAACGAGGCTTAAGATAGGATTGCGGCCATGACCGGCGGCCCGTATCGGCGATTTCCGGACCGGCACCGACGGATCGCTCCTATTCCGCCGCCCCCGCGCCCGTCATGCCGCCGGTGCAGCGCGATTTCGTCGGGGAGGCACCGGATATCAGCGCCGCGAACGTTCCTTCGCCAGCGGCAAGCCCGATGGTGAAGCCCGTCACGATCACCCGGTCGCCGGCCTTGCGGCAGGCAAGGCGGACGCGCTCGCCTGCACCCTTGCCGAAAGCCGCGTCGAAGGCGGCGCGGACCTCCGCGAGCGTGATGGCAGAGCCCTTCCGATCCGAAAAGAGCGCGCGCACCGGCGAGGCGTTGAGCTCGTCGAGAAGATCGAGCGAGCGGGCGTAGTAGGCCTCGGCCGAGGCGGCGAGGCAGCTTCCGCTCTTCAGCCATTGCCGCCGGTCGAGGCCGACGCGGACGGCGGGCATGGCGGC
>CBIMFD010000294.1:0-4027 GCA_966243085.1 uncultured Shinella sp. | reverse complement strand
GACTATCGAAGAGGAGAGTCGGCTTGGCAAACCCCACTTCTCGCAGATGATTTCAACTACGTTTAAAAAAATTACGTAAGTTTTTAGTGAAGCCCCTCAACAATCGTGCAGCCTGAAATGAAATTCCATTCACGCTCGCAAGAATTGAGATCGGGCGGAATTTTATTTCAGCGCTTGAACGCCGTGTCACATTTCCGACACAGAGGCGATTTTGCGATCGTTTCTCTCGAATAAAACCGCGCCGGGGCCGCCGGCGCGGTTTTGAAGGCTGCAAGAGCCAATTCAGGAATCAACCCGCTTCGCTGACGCGGGTCAAAGCCACGGCCAGGCTGGCCAGTTGCTGTTCCAGTTCGGCGAAACGCTCGCGCTCGGCCTCGACGACCTCCGGCTTGGCATTGGCGACGAACTTCTCGTTCGACAGCTTGCCCTGAATGCGGGCGGCTTCAGCCCTCGCCTTCTCGATCGCCTTTTCGAGGCGGGCCTTCTCGGCCGAAAGGTCGATCAGGCTGCCGAGCGGCAGGCAGGCGGTCGCCTCTCCGACGACGATCTGCGCGGCACCCTTGGGCGCGGCGTCTTCCAGGTGGATTTCCGTGACGCGGGCAAGGCGGCGGATGGCCTGGTCGTGCGTGGCAAGACGGGCGCGCGTCAACGGGCTTGCACCCACCATGACGAGCGGGGCCGTCGCGCCCGGCGGCACGTTCATCTCCGCGCGGACCGAGCGGATCCCGGACACGAGATCGACAAGCCAGTTGATCTCGTCGGCAGCCGCATCGTCGGCATAGGCGGGCGACGGCCATTCGGCGTGGCAGATGAGGCTGTCGCGGCTCTTGCCCTCGCCCGCCGTGTGCGCCCAGAGCTCTTCTGTCATGAAGGGCATGAACGGATGCAGGAGCTTGTAGGTCTCCTCCAGCACATAGGCGGCGCAGGCCTGGGACTCGGCCTTGGCGGCCTCGTCCTCGCCGCCGAAGACCGGCTTCAGCAGTTCCAGATACCAGTCGCAGAACTGGTTCCAGATGAACCGGTAGAGCGTGCCGGCCGCATCGTTGAAGCGGTAGGTCTCGATCGCCTCGGTGACGTCGCGCGCGGTGCGGGCCAGTTCCGTCAGGATCCAGCGATTGATCGTCAGCGAGGCGGTTTCCGGAACGAATTTTGGATCGCTCTTCACGCCGTTCATCTCGGCAAAGCGCGTGGCGTTCCACAGCTTGGTGCCGAAGTTGCGATAACCGGCGATGCGGGCCGGATCGAGCTTCACGTCGCGCCCCTGCGCGGCCATGATCGCCAGCGTGAAGCGCAGCGCGTCCGCGCCGTATTCGTCGATCAGTTCCAGGGGATCGATGACGTTGCCCTTCGACTTCGACATCTTCTGCCCGTTCTTGTCGCGCACCAGCGCGTGGACATAGACGGTCTCGAAGGGCTCGACCGGATTGCCGTCCTCGTCCTTCATGAAGTGCAGGCCCATCATCATCATGCGGGCGACCCAGAAGAAGATGATGTCGAAGCCGGTGACGAGAACGTTCGTCGGATAGTAGCGCGCAAGCTCCGGCGTCTCTTCCGGCCAGCCGAGCGTCGAGAACGGCCAAAGCGCAGAGGAGAACCAGGTATCGAGCACGTCCTCGTCGCGCGTCAGGATCTCGCCCGGCGCGAAATTCTCCAGCTTCTCCTCGACCCAGGCCTTCCACGGGCCTTCATGGGCGATGTAGTGCTGGATGGCGGCGTGCAGCGCCTCTTCCTCGGTCTTTTCCACGAAGACCTGCCCGTCCGGCCCGTACCAGGCCGGAATCTGGTGGCCCCACCAGAGCTGGCGCGAGATGCACCACGGCTCGATGTTCTCCATCCATTCGAAATAGGTCTTTTCCCAGTTCTTCGGAACGAAGTTGGTGCGCCCCTCGCGGACCGAGCGGATCGCCGGCTCGGCCAGCGTCCTGGCGTCGGCGAACCACTGGTCGGTCAGCATCGGCTCGATGACGACGCCGGAGCGGTCGCCGAAGGGCTGCATGACCTTCTTGTTCTCGACATAGGGAACGGCGTTGCCCTCGGCATCCCTGACGGTGACCGCAAGGCCCTCGGCATTGATCGCCTCGACGATGCGCTTGCGGGCCTCATAGCGGTCGAGGCCGCGATATTCGTCGGGAACGAGGTTGATGTCGTCGACCTCGGTCTCGCTCGGCACCTCGCCGGATTTGGCGATCTCCAGCGCCTGCGCCGCATAGACGGCGTAGGGCTCGCCGTCGGCGCGCATGGCGGCCTGCGTGTCCATCAGGCGGTAGAGCGGAATGTTGTTGCGGCGGGCGACCTGATAGTCGTTGAAGTCGTGCGCGCCGGTGATCTTGACCGCGCCCGAGCCGAAATCCTTCTCCGGATATTCGTCCGTGATGATCGGGATGAGGCGGCGATGCTCCTTCGGGCCGACCGGGATCTCGCAGAGCTTGCCGACGATCGGCGCATAGCGCTCGTCGGTCGGGTGGACGGCGACCGCGCCGTCGCCCAGCATCGTCTCGGGACGCGTGGTGGCGATCGAGATGTAGTCGCGCTCTTCCTGGAAGACGACGTTGCCGTCGGCGTCCTTCTCGACATAGGTGTAGGTGGCCCCGTCGGCGAGCGGGTACTTGAAGTGCCACATATGGCCGTCGACTTCGCGGTTCTCGACTTCAAGGTCGGAAATCGCCGTCTCGAACTTCGGATCCCAGTTGACGAGCCGCTTGCCGCGATAGATCAGGCCTTCCTTGTAGAGCGAGACGAAGACCTCGAGGACGGCCTCGGACAGGCCCTCGTCCATGGTGAAGCGCTCGCGCGACCAGTCGCAGGAAGCGCCGAGGCGCTTCAACTGGTTGAAGATGAGGCCGCCCGATTCCGCCTTCCATTCCCAGACCTTCTCGACGAAGGCCTCGCGGCCCATCTCGCGCCGGCCGGGCTGCTTTTCGGCGGCGAGCTTGCGCTCGACGACCATCTGCGTGGCGATGCCGGCATGGTCCATGCCGGGCTGCCACAGCACGTCCTTGCCGCGCATGCGCTCGAAGCGGACCATGATGTCCTGCAGCGTGTTGTTGAGCGCGTGGCCCATGTGCAGCGAGCCCGTCACGTTCGGCGGCGGGATGACGATGGTGAAGGTCTCGGCGCCGGGCTTTGCGCCCTCGCCCGCGCGGAAGGCGTCGGCGTCTTCCCACGTCTTGGCGATGCGCGGCTCGACCGCTGCGGAATCATAGTTCTTTTCAAGCATTTTCGTGCGTGGCCTGCTGTTTGTCGGTTGGGTTTTGTAAACCGGATGGCCGGCATGGAGTCAACAATATCAGAAGAAAAGCCGCGCCGGGGGTCCGGCGCGGCTCAAACCATCTTTCGTTAAAGAAGGGCGGCGTCGGTCAGCGGCGCGGGCCGCGCGCCACCCGTTCGATTTCCTCGCGCACCAGGCGCTCGACCAGCGTCGGCAGGTTGTCGTCGAGCCATTCCTGCAGCATCGGGCGCAGCATGTCCTCGGCGATCTCGTCGAAGGAACGGCGCGGGCCGGCATCGATTGCCTCGGCCAGCGCGCCGAAGGACTGCGCCACCCGCTCGCCGACGGCGGGGGAGACGAGCGCGGCGAGATCGCGGCCGGCAACGACCTCGGGTTCGGCTTCGCGCACCGGCTCGACGGCAGGCGCTGCCGCCTCGATCTTCTCTTCCGCCGGCTCGGCCACCACGCGGCTCGCCGTCGCCGTCATGCGGGCGGTCACCAGCGGGCTGTCCTCGCGCATGGCGGGCTGGACGGGTTCCGGCAGGTCGCGGTTCGCCGCGACGTGGCGCTCGGAGGCGGCGCGCACGCGCGCGGCGACGTCGGCCAGCGAGGTCGCGGGCTGGCCGCCCGGGGCCGGCTCGGTGCGGGCAAGCGGCTCGAGGGCGGAGGAACGGTATTCCTCGGCCTGGAACTGCTCCGCCATGACGGGATGATCGAGAAGGTTGTCAGGGCCCTCGGTGGTGATGTCGAAGCCCCCTTCGTCATCGGCATCGGCGGCCAGGTCCGGCTGGGCTTCGTTGTTCTCGATGATCTTGCGGA
>CBIMFD010000293.1:0-4035 GCA_966243085.1 uncultured Shinella sp. | reverse complement strand
GTGCGCAGGCTCGAGGCGCGGCTCGGCGTGCGGCTTCTCAACCGCACCACGCGCAGCGTCGTGCCGACGGCGGCGGGGCGCGCGCTGATGGAGCGGGCAGGGCCGGCCTTCGGCGAGATCGGCGCGGCGCTGGAGCATGCAAGAAACCTCAGTGGCCGGCCGGCGGGCGCCCTGAAGCTCAACGTGCCGGTCAGCGCGGCCCGGCTGGTGCTGCCGAAGATCGTCCCGGCCTTTCTGGCTGCCTATCCGGATATCCGGCTGGAAATCGTCACGGACGAGAATTTCGTCGATATCATCGCTGCCGGCTGCGACGCGGGCATTCGCTACGACGAGCGGCTGGAGCAGGACATGATCGCCGTGCCGATCGGACCGCGCGTCCAGCGGTTCGCGAGCGGCGCGTCCGCCGCCTATCTTGCCGCGCGGGGCCGCCCGGAGCATCCGCGCGACCTCCTCTCCCATGCCTGCATCCGCTCGCGCTTCGCCGGTCGGCCGCTCATGCCGTGGGAGTTCGAGCGGGGCGGCGAGCTGGTGCGGGTCGATCCGCCGGGTTCCCTTGTCGTGCAGGCTGGTGGCGGCTCGGATCTCGGCGTGATGGCCGCCATCGACGGGTCCGGGATCGTCTCGCTCTTCGAGGACTGGCTGCTGCCGCATTTTGCAAGCGGCGCCCTCGTTCCCGTGCTGGAGCCCTGGTGGCAGAGCTTTTCTGGTCCGTTCCTCTATTATCCCGGCCGCCGGCTGGTGCCGGCGCCGCTTCGTGCGTTCATCGATTTCGTCAAGGCAATGCCGGAGGGACGCTAGCTCATTTGCCGGATTTCGGTTCCCTGCCGAAGTCCTCGCGCAATTCGTCCTTGGCCTTTTCCAGCGTCCGGCGGCGGCTGTCGGAAAGCTGGTCGCCCGCGCGGTTGATGTAGAAGGTCAGCATGGACATGGCCGAGCGGAACGGGCTCGATTTGCGCCGATGGCTGCTTTCGGTCGAATGCTTGAGGGAATCGGCGATCTTCTTCGCGCTGCGCTGCTTGAAAACGCCTTCCCTGAGGTCCAGCGCATCGCTGTTTTCGGTCACCTCCTGCGACCATTTGCGTTTCGTCGCCATGTCGGCCTCCTTTCGGGAGCGAACCGCGCAGCTTCGCCGAATGTTCCGGAACCGGCGGGCATATGGCGCATTAGTCGTGTGGATGCGCCCTTGCCGGAGACTGCCATGGACAACAAGGACCGACTGATACTGGCGCTCGCCGCCCTGCTGCGGGCCGAACGCGAGACCCGCGGCGCGTTGATGGAGGCGCTGGAAGAGGATTCCATACCGCGCGAGACGCTCCTTGCGATCCTTTCCGATCCCATCCCCGTCGTCACGCAGGAAGACATAAAGTTCGCCGAGCGCTTCGCCCTCTCCAAGCATCTGCCGATCGGAGGGAAGGGCTGATGGCGCCGCGCGCGTTCTGGAAGGGTTATTTGAAGCTCTCGCTCGTCACCTGCCCGGTGGCGATGATGCCGGCGACCTCCGAGGAGGAGAAGGTGCGTTTCCGCACCCTCAACGGCAAGACGGGCAACCCCGTCGTCAGCCGCTATGTCGATGCAGTCACCGGCAAGGCGGTGAACGAGGACGACGAGGTGAAAGGCTATCCGCGCGGCGAGAACGACTATGTGATGCTGGAAGACGAGGAGATCGAGGCGGTGGCGTTGGAAAGCACCCGCACGATCGATATCGAGACCTTCGTGCCGCGCGAGACGATCGCCTGGATCTGGTACGACACGCCGCATTACTTGATGCCGAACGACACCGTGGGCGAGGAGGCGTTCTCCGTCATCCGCGAGGCCATGGCCTCGACCGGCACGGTCGGCATTTCGCGCCTGGTGCTCTATCGCCGCGAGCGGGCCGTCATGCTGGAGCCGCGCGGCAAGGGCATCGTCTTGTGGACGTTGCGCTACGGCGACGAGGTGCGCGACGAAAAGGACTATTTCTCCGGTCTCGACAAGGAAAAGCTCGAAGCCAAGGCGCTCTCGCTGGTCAAGGCGCTTATCAAGGAGCGCACGAAGAAATGGGATCCCAAGATGGCGGACGATCCCGTGCAGGACCGCCTGCTCGACATCATCGCGGCGAAGAAGAAAGGCCGCAAGCGCCCCGCGAAACGCAAGACCCCGCCGCCGACCGCCGGCAATGTCGTCAACATCATGGATGCCCTGCGCCGGAGCATCAAGGCGGAGAAGGGGAAATAGGCGTCATCCCTTCGCCTTTCCCGCTTTCAACGGCTCGGCCGCCGCCTTGAAATCCGCCCACGGATCGGCCTTCAGCGCGTGAAGGCGCGTCGGCGTGTTCTCCACGGTGAAATAGGCCGGGCCGATATCCGGGCTAAGCTCGCTCCAGGCGAGCGGCATGGAGATGGCCGCGCCCGGGCGGGCGCGGGTGGAATAGGGGGCGACCGCCGTTTGGCCGCGCTGGTTGCGCAGATAGTCGATGAGGATCTTGCCGCGGCGCTTCGATTTGGTGATGGTCGACACGTAGCTTTCAGGACTGTCCTTGGCCATGGCGTCGGCGATGCTCTTGCAGAAGGTCTTGACGGCGGGCCACTGGGCCGATGGCTTCAGGGGCGCGCAGACATGCAGGCCCTTGCCGCCGGAGGTCTTCACGAAGGCGTTGAGGCCGGCTGCCTCAAGGCGCCGGCGCGTTTCCTCCGCGGCGTCGATCACCGTCTGCCAGGCCACGCCCTCGCCGGGGTCGAGGTCCATGATGATGCGGTCCGGCCGCTCCCAGTCGGTGAGCGTCGAGCCCCAGGGATGGATTTCCAGCGTGGCCGACTGCACGAGGCCCATCAGCCCGTCAAGGCCGTTGATCGCGACATAGGGCTCCTCGTCCTTCTCCTTCGGGTCCTGCACCTCGACGATATTGGCGTTGATGCCCTTCCAGGCGTGTTTCTGGAAAAAGGTCTGACCGTCGATGCCGCTCGGCGCGCGCAGCAGGGCGAGCGGCCGGCCGACGACATGCGGAGCCATGTAGCGCCAAACTTCGGTGTAATAGTCGGCAAGCCCTTCCTTGGTGACGCCTTCGCCCGGCCAGTAGATTCGGTCGGGATGGGTGAGGCGCACGGTGCGGCGCGGCGGCTTTTCCGCCGCAGGCGCGCTTTTCGTTTTCGGCATTTCCGCGACGACCTCCCTTGCCGGCTTGTCTTCCCTCAGGCCTCGGAAGGAAGCATGGCGCAAATGCCCGTCCGCCGTCCAGGCACGAAATTCCACTTCGGCCACGAGTTCCGGACGCACGTAGCGCGCCTGCCGCGCCTCGTCCGCCGTCAGCTTCCGGCCGAAGGGGCTCTCGTCCGTGCGCATGCGGCTCAGCCGGCGGAAAAGGTCGGTGGCGACCGCCGCGCCGAAGCCTGTGCCGACGCGGCCGACCGGCATCAGCTTGCCGTCGCGGTAGACGCCGAGCACCAGCGAGCCGATCGCCTGGCGGGAGACGGAGGAAGGCACGAAGCCGCCGATCACGAATTCCTGCCGGGCCGAGCACTTCGATTTGATCCAGCTCTTGCCGCGCCCGCCGCGATAGGGCGCATCGCGCAGCTTGGAGACGACGCCTTCGAGGCTGAGGCGGCAGGCATGGCTCAGCACCAGCGCGCCGCTTTCCTCGAAATGGTGGCTGTAGCGCAGAATGCCGTCGTTACCGGGCACGAGCTTTTCGAGCAGGGCCTTGCGCTCCTCCAGCGGCAGGCGGGTGAGATCGTAGCCGTCGAGGTGGAGAAGGTCGAAGACGTAGAGGACGAAGCGGTCGTCGCGTCCGTCGCTGAGGTCGGCCTGGAGGGCGGAGAAATCGGAGGCGCCCGAGCCGGTCTCCACGACGAGCTCGCCGTCGATGAGCGCCGTGCCGGCCGGCAGCTCGCCGAGCGCGGCGACGACGGCCTTGCCGAACTTCTTCGTCCAGTCGAGCCCGCTGCGCGTGAGGAGCTTCACCCGGCCGGCCTCGATGCGGGCCTGCAGGCGGTAGCCGTCGAACTTGATCTCGTGCAGCCAGCGTGCGCCCGGGGGCGGGGCGGCGGCGAGCGTCGCCAG